>NZ_JBEZJQ010000063.1:0-1023 GCF_040653135.1 Actinomadura sp. NPDC048021 | reverse complement strand
CTAGGGCGTGTTTCGAAGTGGGGTGAGCATCGGCGTGTTGTGAGCCGGACGCAGTGAGGTCTCCGGTAGATGGTTCATCGACCAAGAAGAACCCATAACCGGAGACCTCGTGGCCACCCTAGCGGTGACGAGGCGGTTCGACCTGACCGACGCGCAATGGGCGATCCTGGGGCCGCTGCTGCCCGTCTCCAGGCGGCCGGGTCGACCGTCGAAGTGGACCAAACGGCAGCTCATTGACGGGATCCGCTGGCGGGTGCGGACCGGCGCACCGTGGCGGGACGTGCCCGAGTGCTACGGCTCCTGGCAGGCGGTCTACGGGCTGTTCCGCCGCTGGCAGCGCAACGGCGCCTGGGCGCGGATCCTTGCCGCCCTGCAGACCCGGGCCGATGCCGCCGGGCTGATCACCTGGGAGGTGAACGTCGATTCCACGATCATGCGGGCCCATCAGCACGCCGCCGGAGCCCGGCGGCGTGGTGACCTGCAGCGCGAGCCACCCGGCGGGACGGCCACCGAGCCGGACGATCACGCAATGGGGCGCTCACGCGGCGGGTTGTCGACCAAGGTGCACCTGGCCTGCGAGCAGGGGCAGATGCCGCTGTCGATGGTCGTGACCGCCGGGCAGCGCGGGGACGCCCCGCAATTCCAAGCCGTGATGGCCGGGATCAGAGTCGCCCGCCCCGGGCCGGGCCATCCCCGCACGCGCCCCGATCGGGTGCGGGCCGACAAGGCGTACTCCTCCCGCGCGATCCGTGCTCACCTGCGCCGCCGCGGCATCGCCGCCACGATCCCGGTCCCGTCCGACCAGGCCCGGCACCGGCAGCGGCGGGGCCGCCGCGGCGGCCGTCCACCCGCCTTCGACCCGGATGACTACCGCGGTCGCCACGCCGTGGAGTGCGGCATCAACCGCCTCAAGCGCCACCGCGCCGTGGCCACCAGATACGACAAGCTCTCCGTCCGCTACCAGGCAACCCTCGAGATCACCGCCATCAACGAATGGCTCCACCTACTTCGAAACACGGCCTA
>NZ_JBEZJQ010000062.1:0-1162 GCF_040653135.1 Actinomadura sp. NPDC048021 | reverse complement strand
TGATCTCGCGGGTGAAGGCCAGGACGGAGGGGTTGGAGGCGGACAGTTCGACGTAGGAGCCGACGCCGAAGACGGGGTGGCGCTGGCGGATCTCGATCATCTTGCGGGTCCAGTGGAGCAGGGATCCGGGGTTGTTGGCCTGGGCTTCGACGTTGACGGCCTGGTAGCCGTAGATGGGGTCCATGATGACCGGGAGGTAGAGGCGGGCGGGGTCGCAGGCGGAGAAGCCGGCGTTGCGGTCGGGGGTCCATTGCATGGGGGTTCTGACGGCGTCGCGGTCGCCGAGCCAGATGTTGTCGCCCATGCCGATCTCGTCGCCGTAGTACAGGACGGGGGAGCCGGGCAGGGACAGCAGGAGGGCGGTGAACAGTTCGAGTTGGTTGCGGTCGTTGTCCAGGAGGGGGGCCAGGCGGCGGCGGATGCCGATGTTGGCTTTCATGCGGGGGTCTTTGGCGTATTCGGTGTACATGTAGTCGCGTTCTTCGTCGGTGACCATCTCCAGGGTGAGTTCGTCGTGGTTGCGCAGGAAGATGCCCCATTGGCAGTTGTCGGGGATCTTGGGGGTCTGGGCCATGATCTCGGAGATGGGGTAGCGCTGTTCGCGGCGTACGGCCATGAAGATGCGGGGCATGACGGGGAAGTGGAAGGCCATGTGGCATTCGTCGCCGCCGGCGGCGGGGTCGCCGAAGTACTCCACGACGTCGGCGGGCCATTGGTTGGCCTCGGCGAGCAGGACGCGGTCGGGGTAGAGGCGGTCGACCTCGGCGCGGACGCGTTTGAGGTAGGCGTGGGTTTCGGGGAGGTTCTCGCAGTTGGTGCCTTCGCGGGCGTACAGGTAGGGGACGGCGTCCAGGCGGAATCCGTCGATGCCCAGGTCGAGCCAGAACCGCAGGTTCTCCAGCATGGCGTCCTGGACGTCGGGGTTGTCGTAGTTGAGGTCGGGCTGGTGGGCGAAGAAGCGGTGCCAGTAGTACTGGCCGCGGACGGGGTCGTAGGTCCAGTTGGAGGACTCGGTGTCGACGAAGATGATGCGGGCGTCGGGGTAGCCGGTGTCGTCGTCGGCCCACATGTAGAAGTCCCCGAACGGCCCGTCGGGATCGGTCCGCGACGCCTGGAACCAGGGGTGCTGGTCGGAGGTGTGGTTCATCACCAGATCCGCGAT
>NZ_JBEZJQ010000061.1:0-1473 GCF_040653135.1 Actinomadura sp. NPDC048021 | reverse complement strand
ACGGGAACCCAGTTGTTTTCTGGGAACCACACAGGGACGCGAACATCTCTCGCAGCGACTCACTCTGAACGTTCAGTGTGTTCAAGCCACTCGGCCTATTAGTACCGGTCGACTCCACACGTTACCGCGCTTCCATCTCCGGCCTATCAACCCGGTCGTCTACCGGGGGCCTTACACCCACAAAGGGGTGGGAGAACTCATCTCGAGGAAGGCTTCCCGCTTAGATGCTTTCAGCGGTTATCCCGACCGAACGTAGCCAACCAGCCGTGCCCCTGGCGGGACAACTGGCACACCAGAGGTTCGTCCGTCCCGGTCCTCTCGTACTAGGGACAGACCCTCACAATTCTCCTACGCGCACAGCGGATAGGGACCGAACTGTCTCGCGACGTTCTAAACCCAGCTCGCGTGCCGCTTTAATGGGCGAACAGCCCAACCCTTGGGACCTACTCCAGCCCCAGGATGCGACGAGCCGACATCGAGGTGCCAAACCATCCCGTCGATATGGACTCTTGGGGAAGATCAGCCTGTTATCCCCGGGGTACCTTTTAGCCGTTGAGCGACACCACTTCCACACGTAGGTGCCGGATCACTAGGCCCTGCTTTCGCACCTGCTCGACACGTCCGTCTCACAGTCAAGCTCCCTTGTGCCCTTGCACTCGCCACCTGATTGCCAACCAGGCTGAGGGAACCTTTGGGCGCCTCCGTTACATTTTGGGAGGCAACCGCCCCAGTTAAACTACCCACCAGGCACTGTCCCCCACCCGGATACACGGGTGCGGGTTAGACGCTCAAAACGACCAGAGTGGTATTTCACCAACGACTCCACCCAAACTGGCGTCTGGGCTTCACAGTCTCCCACCTATCCTACACAAGACGCTCCAAGCGCCAATGCCAAGCTATAGTGAAGGTCCCGGGGTCTTTCCGTCCTGCTGCGCGAAACGAGCATCTTTACTCGTACTGCAATTTCGCCGGGCCTGTGGTTGAGACAGCGGGGAAGTCGTTACGCCATTCGTGCAGGTCGGAACTTACCCGACAAGGAATTTCGCTACCTTAGGATGGTTATAGTTACCACCGCCGTTTACCGGCGCTTAGATTCTCAGCTTCGAAGGAACAAGTCCCCCTAACCGGTCCTCTTAACGTTCCGGCACCGGGCAGGCGTCAGTCCGTATACAGCGTCTTACGACTTCGCACGGACCTGTGTTTTTAGTAAACAGTCGCTTCCCCCTGGCCTCTGCGACCCCACCCAGCTCAGACAGAAAATGCCATCACCAGGCAAGGTCCCCCTTCTCCCAAAGTTACGGGGGCAATTTGCCGAGTTCCTTAACCACAGTTCACCCGATCGCCTTGGTATTCTCTACCTGACCACCTGAGTCGGTTTGGGGTACGGGCCGCCGGTACACTCGCTAGAGGCTTTTCTCGGCAGCATGGGATCACTCACTTCACCTAAAACGGCTCGGCATCAGCTCTCAGGAT
>NZ_JBEZJQ010000060.1:0-1937 GCF_040653135.1 Actinomadura sp. NPDC048021 | reverse complement strand
TCGGTCAGACGACCGTCCTCCAGGATCTGCAGCAGCGAGTTGAAGATGTCCTGGTGGGCCTTCTCGATCTCATCGAACAGCACCACCGAGAACGGCTTGCGCCGCACCTTCTCGGTCAGCTGACCGCCCTCCTCATACCCGACATAGCCGGGCGGAGAACCGAACAGCCGCGACACCGTGTGCTTCTCCATGAACTCCGACATGTCCAGCTGGATCAGCGCGTCCTCGTCCCCGAACAGGAACTCCGCCAGCGTCTTGGACAACTCGGTCTTGCCCACCCCCGACGGGCCGGCGAAGATGAACGACCCACCCGGACGCTTGGGGTCCTTCAACCCCGCCCGCGTCCGCCGGATCGACTGCGACAACGCCCTGATCGCGTCCTCCTGACCGATCACGCGCTTGTGCAGCTCATCCTCCATCCGCAGCAGCCGGGTCGACTCCTCCTCGGTCAGCTTGAACACCGGAATCCCCGTCGCGGTGGCCAGCACCTCGGCGATCAACTCATCGGTGACCTCGGCGACCACGTCCATGTCGCCGGCCTTCCACTCCTTCTCCCGCTGCGCCTTCTGCCCCAGCAGCTGCTTCTCCGAATCACGCAGCGCCGCGGCCTTCTCGAAGTCCTGCGCATCGATCGCCGACTCCTTCTCACGCCGCACATCAGCGATCTTCTCGTCGTACTCGCGCAGGTCCGGCGGCGCGGTCATCCGACGGATCCGCATCCGCGACCCCGCCTCATCGATCAGATCGATCGCCTTGTCCGGCAAGAACCGATCCGAGATGTAGCGGTCGGCCAGCTGCGCCGCCGCCACCAGCGCACTGTCGGTGATCGACACCCGGTGATGCGCCTCGTAACGGTCCCGCAGCCCCTTGAGGATCTCGATCGTGTGCGACAACGACGGCTCGGCCACCTGAATCGGCTGGAACCGCCGCTCCAGCGCCGCGTCCTTCTCCAGATGCTTGCGGTACTCATCCAGCGTCGTCGCACCGATCGTCTGCAGCTCACCCCGAGCCAGCATCGGCTTCAAAATCGACGCCGCGTCGATCGCGCCCTCCGCCGCGCCCGCACCCACCAGCGTGTGCAGCTCATCGATGAACAAGATGATGTCACCGCGGGTCCGGATCTCCTTGAGCACCTTCTTCAGACGCTCCTCGAAATCACCCCGATACCGCGACCCCGCCACCAAAGCACCCAGGTCCAGGGTGTAGAGCTGCTTGTCCTTGAGCGTCTCGGGCACCTCACCCTTGACGATCTTCTGCGCCAGCCCCTCCACCACCGCGGTCTTACCCACACCCGGCTCACCCACCAGCACCGGGTTGTTCTTGGTCCGCCGCGACAGCACCTGCATGACCCGCTCGATCTCCTTGTCCCGGCCGATCACCGGGTCGAGCTTGCCCTCACGCGCCGCCTGCGTCAGATTCCGACCGAACTGGTCCAGCACCAGCGACGTCGACGGCGCCGCCTCCGACGGACCACCCGAAGCCGCCGGCTCCTTGCCCTGATACCCGTGCAGCAACTGGATCACCTGCTGCCGCACCCGGTTCAGATCAGCGCCCAGCTTCACCAGCACCTGCGCCGCGACACCCTCACCCTCCCGGATCAACCCCAAAAGGATGTGCTCGGTACCGATGTAGTTGTGACCCAGCTGCAACGCCTCACGCAGCGACAGCTCCAAAACCTTCTTCGCCCGCGGAGTGAACGGGATGTGACCAGAGGGAGCCTGCTGCCCCTGACCAATGATCTCCTCGACCTGCTGACGCACGGCCTCAAGACTGATCCCCAGACTCTCCAGAGCCTTGGCCGCAACACCCTCACCCTCGTGGATCAGACCCAGGAGGATGTGCTCGGTACCGATGTAGTTGTGGTTGAGCATCCTGGCCTCTTCCTGAGCCAGAACGACAACCCGCCGCGCGCGGTCGGTGAACCTCTCGAACATCTC
>NZ_JBEZJQ010000059.1:0-2088 GCF_040653135.1 Actinomadura sp. NPDC048021 | reverse complement strand
CGGTGGGTGTCCGTTTCTTGAGAACTCAACAGCGTGTTAAAAGCCAGTGCCTTTATCGGCCCGGTCTTTATTTGGCCGGGTCGCCCCGTGCCATCCCGCTTTGTGGGGTGGTGGGGATTTCTTTGAGGCAATGCTGTCCCTCTTCGTGGGGGATGGTGATGCTGGGATTGTTTCCTGAGGTTTGGCTGGTCGGGGTTCGCCCCCTGGCTGGTCGTTGGACCTTGATGGAGAGTTTGATCCTGGCTCAGGACGAACGCTGGCGGCGTGCTTAACACATGCAAGTCGAGCGGAAAGGCCCCTTCGGGGGTACTCGAGCGGCGAACGGGTGAGTAACACGTGAGCAACCTGCCCCTGACTCTGGGATAAGCCCGGGAAACTGGGTCTAATACCGGATATGACCACTGGTCGCATGATCGTGTGGTGGAAAGTTTTTCGGTTGGGGATGGGCTCGCGGCCTATCAGCTTGTTGGTGGGGTGATGGCCTACCAAGGCGACGACGGGTAACCGGCCTGAGAGGGCGACCGGTCACACTGGGACTGAGACACGGCCCAGACTCCTACGGGAGGCAGCAGTGGGGAATATTGCGCAATGGGCGGAAGCCTGACGCAGCGACGCCGCGTGAGGGATGACGGCCTTCGGGTTGTAAACCTCTTTCAGCAGGGACGAAGCTAACGTGACGGTACCTGCAGAAGAAGCGCCGGCTAACTACGTGCCAGCAGCCGCGGTAATACGTAGGGCGCAAGCGTTGTCCGGAATTATTGGGCGTAAAGAGCTCGTAGGCGGTTTGTCGCGTCTGTCGTGAAAGCCCACGGCTTAACCGTGGGTCTGCGGTGGATACGGGCAGACTAGAGGCAGGTAGGGGAGAACGGAATTCCCGGTGTAGCGGTGAAATGCGCAGATATCGGGAGGAACACCGGTGGCGAAGGCGGTTCTCTGGGCCTGTACTGACGCTGAGGAGCGAAAGCGTGGGGAGCGAACAGGATTAGATACCCTGGTAGTCCACGCCGTAAACGTTGGGCGCTAGGTGTGGGGTCCTTCCACGGATTCCGCGCCGCAGCTAACGCATTAAGCGCCCCGCCTGGGGAGTACGGCCGCAAGGCTAAAACTCAAAGGAATTGACGGGGGCCCGCACAAGCGGCGGAGCATGTTGCTTAATTCGACGCAACGCGAAGAACCTTACCAAGGCTTGACATCGCCGGAAAACCATCAGAGATGGTGGGTCCTTTTGGGCCGGTGACAGGTGGTGCATGGCTGTCGTCAGCTCGTGTCGTGAGATGTTGGGTTAAGTCCCGCAACGAGCGCAACCCTCGTTCCATGTTGCCAGCACTTCGGGTGGGGACTCATGGGAGACCGCCGGGGTCAACTCGGAGGAAGGTGGGGATGACGTCAAGTCATCATGCCCCTTATGTCTTGGGCTGCAAACATGCTACAATGGCCGGTACAGAGGGCTGCGATACCGTGAGGTGGAGCGAATCCCTTAAAGCCGGTCTCAGTTCGGATCGAAGTCTGCAACTCGACTTCGTGAAGTCGGAGTCGCTAGTAATCGCAGATCAGCAACGCTGCGGTGAATACGTTCCCGGGCCTTGTACACACCGCCCGTCACGTCACGAAAGTCGGCAACACCCGAAGCCCGTGGCCCAACCACCTTGTGTGGGGGGAGCGGTCGAAGGTGGGGCCGGCGATTGGGACGAAGTCGTAACAAGGTAGCCGTACCGGAAGGTGCGGCTGGATCACCTCCTTTCTAAGGAGCACCAACTGGCCGAGGTCGCCTCGTGAGAGGGATCTGGGTCGGTGGCCGCTGTTGACAGCGAATGTCTGTCAGGTGGCTGCTCATAGATGTGGAGCACTGGTTATTCACCAGGCCGTTCATGCGGCTCGGCTAGTACCGCCTCGGAGGTGACTTCGGGGAGTGGGAACAACGAGTTCGGGTGGTCGGACTGGTGGACACGCTGTTGGGTCCTGAGGGAACGGGCGCGAGCCCGGTGGCCTCGGACTACGGGACCAGGACCGCATCACCGCATGGTGGTGTGGTTTTGGTGGGCCCGGTTGTTTTTTGAGAACTGCACAGTGGACGCGAGCATCTCTGGT
>NZ_JBEZJQ010000058.1:0-2199 GCF_040653135.1 Actinomadura sp. NPDC048021 | reverse complement strand
TCGTCACCGTGACGGCCATCGCCGCGGCGAACAGCAGCATCAGGCCGAAGAAGCGGGCGCCGCGCCTCAGTTCGTCGCGGGACGCGGCGCGCGCCTGTCGGGCGCCCGCGACGCCCTGGCCGAGCTCGCCGCGCGCTGCGGGGCGCTGCCCGCGACGTCGGCGGTGGCGCGCGGCCTGTTCGCCGGCGACCCGTTCGCCCTGGACGTCAGCGGGGGCTTCGCCACGCCCTCCGCGGTGGAGCTGATCCGCGGCGCCGACCTGGTCGTCGCGTGGGGCTGCTCGCTGAACATGTGGACGACCCGGCACGGCGCGCTCGTCGACCGGGCCGCCGCGGTCGTGCAGGTCGACGTGGACGCGCACGCGCTCGGCGCGCACCGCCCCGTCGACCTCGGCCTGATCGGCGACGCCGCCGAGACCGCCCGGGCCGCCTCGGCCGAGCTCGGCGCCCGCGGGCACCGGGCCACGGGGTACCGCACGCCCGAGGTGGCGGAGCGTCTCGCCCGCGAGGGCCGCTGGCAGGACGTCCCCTACGACGAGCATCCCGGCGAGGACGGCGCGGACGGCCCCCGCATCGACCCGCGCACGCTGACGATCGCCCTGGACGGGATGCTGCCCCGCGAGCGCACGGTCGCCGTCGACTCCGGGAACTTCATGGGCTACCCGGCGATGTTCCTGGACGTCCCCGACGAGGACGGCCTGGTGTTCACGCAGGCGTTCCAGTCGGTGGGGCTGGGCCTCGCGACCGCCATCGGCGCGGCGGTGGCGCGCCCGGACCGGCTCACCGTCGCCGCGCTCGGCGACGGCGGCGCCCTGATGTCGGTCGCGGAGCTGGAGACCGCCGTCCGGCTCGGGCTCGGCCTGCTCGTGCTCGTCTACGACGACGAGGCCTACGGGGCGGAGGTGCACCACTTCGGTCCGGGCGGGCACCCCCTCGACACCGTCACGTTCCCGCCCGCGGATCTGGCCGCGGTCGGGCGGGGGTTCGGCTGCGCGGCGGCGACCGTCCGGACGCCGGGCGACCTCGCGGCGGTGGGCGCCTGGCTGGCGGGGCCCCGCGACCGGCCGATGGTCGTGGACGCCAAGATCACGCGCAGCCGCCCCTCGTGGTGGCTGGAGGAAGCTTTCCGGGGTCATTAACTCACTCTGTGTAGCCTCGCCCTCCTTGGGAACGATCACGATCACGGCCGTCGTGGCCTGGTTCACATGCCTGAGGAGGAGACATGGCGCAAGGGCCGAGGCTGCCCGAACTCGCCAGGCAGATGCTGGCGGAGTTCGCCGGCACCCTGATCCTGATCCTGTTCGGCGTCGGCGTGGTCGCCCAGGCCGTGGCGGCGAGCGGGCTCGGCGCGCCGCAGAGTCTCGGCGGCCACGACAGCATCGCCTGGGCCTGGGGGATCGGGGTCACGCTCGGCGTGTACGTCGCCGCCCGGACCAGCGGTGGGCACCTGAACCCCGCCGTGACGCTCGCGCTCGCGGTGTTCAAGGGGTTCCCCTGGCGCCGGGTCGTGCCGTTCTGGTTCGCGCAGACGCTCGGCGCCTTCGTGGCCGCGCTGATCGTCCGGTGGGACTACAGCGAGATCCTCGCCAAGTTCGACCCCGGCCACACCCTGAAGTCCCAGTTCGTGTTCTCCACCCTGCCGGGCAACGGCACGCTGCCGATCGGCACCTGGGGCGCGTTCCGCGACCAGGTGATCGGCACCGCGATCCTGCTGTTCCTCGTGCTGGCCCTCACCGACGTGCGCAACGCGCCGCCGCTGGCCAACCTGGCGCCGCTGATCATCGGTCTGGTGGTGGTGGCGATCGGCATGGCGTTCGGCTCCGACGCGGGTTACGCGATCAACCCGGCCCGCGACTTCGGGCCGCGGCTCGCCCAGTTCATCACCGGATACGACACCGCCTGGCGGGACCAGTACGGCGACCTGTACTTCTGGGTGCCGATCGGGGGCCCGCTGATCGGGGGCGTGCTCGGCGCCGGCCTGTACCTGCTGTTCGTCGGGCGCCACCTCCCCGAGGAGGAGGGCGGCCTGCCCGCGGCGCCGGAGCCGGAGTACGACGTCACCTGACGGGCCCGTTCCCTCGGGCGGAAAGGAAGAGTCCATGGCCGACTTCGTCGGGGCCCTCGACCAGGGCACGACCAGCACCCGATTCATGATCTTCGACCACGGCGGCAACGAGATCGCCCGCCACCAGCTCGAACA
>NZ_JBEZJQ010000057.1:0-2828 GCF_040653135.1 Actinomadura sp. NPDC048021 | reverse complement strand
CCGCCTACATGCGCCCCAACTTCTTCACCAACACCCCCGACATCCTCAACGAATACCTCCAGCACGGCGGCCGCCCCGCCTTCGAAATCCGCGCCGTCCTGGCCGCCCTGCTCTCCCCCGCCTGGGGCATCTACTCCGGCTACGAACTCTGCGAGAACACCCCCGTCCGCCCCGGCAGCGAGGAATACCGCGACTCAGAGAAATACCAGTACCGGCCCCGCGACTGGGAAACCGCCGACCGCACCGACACCACCATCGCCCCCCTCATCACCACCCTCAACACACTCCGCAACACCCACCCCGCCCTCCAGCAACTCCGCAACCTGCACTTCCACCACATCGACCAACCCGAACTCCTCGCCTTCTCCAAACACCACCTCGACGACATCGTCCTGACCATCGTCAACCTCAACCCCCACCAACCCCGCGAAGCCACCGTCCACCTCGACCTCCCCGCCCTCGGACTCCCCGACGACCCCGACCAACCCCACACCGTCACCGACCAACTCGACGGCACCACCTACACATGGCGCGGATCGAACTACGTCCGCCTCGACCCGCACACCAAGCCCGCACACGTCTTCACGTTCGAAAAGAACGGACGTGCGCGGGCCGGTGGCGGGCAGGGCGGCGGGGCTAGCCGGAGCCGGCGCCGCTGAGCACGCGGTCCTCGATGGACCGGCAGCCGGTGAACACCGAGCCGAGGCCCTCGCGGTCGACGATCTCGCGGAGCTTGGCCGGCATCGCCGGCAGCGCCAGGCAGCCGCCCTCGGCGGCGACGCGCCAGCGGATGCCGAGCAGGATCGGCAGCGGGTCGCAGCGCACGCCGAGCCGGTCGTGCATCCGCACCATCAGGTGCCGCAGGTCGCCCTCGACCAGCGTGGTCAGCGTCTCCCCGAGCCGCGGCACGGTCACCTCGTCCAGCACCCCCGACAGGTGGACGACGGTGTGGTCGCCGTCGCCGGCCTCCGTCGTGGTGATCTTCAGTTCGGACGGCGCGGGCGGCGTCGGGGTGAGGCCGGCGTCCCCCGGATGCAGCGCGCGGATCGCGTCGAGCACGTGCGTGGTGTCGACCTCCCCCGGCGCCGACTCCGGCGCGGGCGCGGCCGTCGCCGACCCGACGTCGGCGAACACCGGGACGAGCCGGTCCAGCCCGGTGAGGCGCAGCGCCCGCCGGACGTGCGCCGACAGGGCCGGCACCACGGCCCGCAGCGGGCAGCCGAGCAACTGCGCCCGCGTCTCGGCCCGCGCCATCAGCACGAGCCCGGCCGCGTCCAGCAGGACCGCGTCACCGAAGTCGACCACGACCCCGCCGCGCCGCACGCCCCGCCTGCCGGGCGCGCCCGCGCAGGCGAGCGTCAGCGCCTTGCTCACCTCCTCCCGGATCCCCGCGTAGTTCTGCCAACTGATCTGCGCCGGCAGGCTGAGCACGATGAACCCTCGCCGGGTCTCGGTGCTCAGGCCCGGCACCGCCGTGTCCTTCATCTGTCACGTTCCGATCGGAGTGCGGGCCGCCGCGCGGGCGGGCCGGTGCGAGGCGGTCAGGTGGCCGGGCGGTCGGGACCCCGGCCGCTCGTCCGGGTAGGGCGGGCGGCCGCCCCGCACGACGCCCGTGAGCCGGGACGCCGCGAGGCGCTCGATGGTCCGTTCCTCGGGCCGCACCCCCAGATGGGCGCAGCAGCACCACAGGTCGTCCACGCAGCGCCGCACGCGCTCCACCGGAATGTCGGCGAAACGGACGCGCAGCCGTGCCACGAGGTCATCCCGCGTCGGTACGACCGATGGCGACTTCTCCCAGCGCTCCACTGTCCCTCCGATCGCTTCTGGACGGGCGAATTCCGTCCGAACTGAGCAGAACCCGCCGAACTGACGGGTTCTGAGGTTGGAAATGACCTACCCGAGGGTTGCGACAGAAAAAGCGACGAACCTAAAAACACGGACATGACACAACCTCAGCGCGGCAAGTATTCACGGCGCCGGAAGCCACGCACCTTGCCGGGAATCGCCGTTTTTTTGCGCTGCTTTTCCGCGCGCTGCCCGGCCGCGACCGGGCGATGACCTTCCCGGCGGGCGGCCGCGCGCCCGGACGTCCCGCGAATCCGGGCGATCTACCCCGGTCATGGGCGCGCTCGCACGGCGGGGCGGCGCCGCCGGGCTCCGAAACCGGACACGCGGTCACGGACCGTACTGAAGCTTTTACGGATGGTTGCCTGTCGCGCACGCACCTGGCCGGGCCGGAGGGAATTGCTGATCTAGATGTCTCCAACAGACCCGGGGTGACCCATGGACGGCCAGCCGAAGAACTTCACCCGCAGCACCCGACCGGACCGGGGCGGCGACGGGCTCACCTCACCGGGAACCGGGGACGTGCCCGTGGAGGACGCCCCCCGCCCGGCCGCGGGACCGGCCGCCGGCCCCATCCCCGACCCGTTCGACGAGGACACCCCGCGCACGCCGGACTGGTTCAAGACGGCGGTGTTCTACGAGGTGTCGGTCCGGGGTTTCGCCGATTCCAACAACGACGGGTACGGCGACCTGCGCGGGCTGATCTCCAAGCTGGACCATCTGCAATGGCTCGGCGTGGACTGCCTGTGGCTGCTGCCCATCTACCAGTCGCCGCTCAAGGACGGCGGCTACGACATCGCCAACTACACCAGCATCCTCCCCGACTTCGGGGAACTCGGAGACTTCGTCGAGCTGATCGAGCAGGCGCACGCGCGGGGCATCCGGGTGATCGCGGATCTGGTGATGAACCACACCTCCGACCAGCACCCCTGGTTCCAGGCGTCGCGGACCGATCCCGACGGGCCGTTCGGGGACTTCTACAT
>NZ_JBEZJQ010000056.1:0-4814 GCF_040653135.1 Actinomadura sp. NPDC048021 | reverse complement strand
CTGTCCGACAGCCGCGTCATCCTCGACCAGCCGGGCGCGGAGAAGCTCGTCGGGCAGGGCGACGCCCTGTTCCTGCCGATGGGCGCGAGCAAGCCTATGCGCCTCCAGAACGCCTACGTCTCCGAGAAAGAGATCCACAGCGTCGTCGACCACTGCAAGAGCCAAATGCAGCCGAACTAGGAACGTGTCCGCCCGCCCGAGCCCACCAGCCAGGCCCGGCGAATGAAGCGTCACACGCGTGGTCACCGAGCAAGGGTCCTTCGACGCTGGGAAGACGGCCCAGCTGACGTCGTCGTCGACCTCACGCCCTGCACGTCCGCAGCAGCTGACCACAGTGCAAAGAGCTCACCGCCGCGGCCCAGTACATCACGGCTCTGGCCCGCGGCAATGTAAGCGTGGTGACGCACGGGAAGAGGCATCCTGCGCCAGATGGATTACCGTTCGCGCAGCTACTTCACCCCGTCACTCACCACCGCGAACCAATTAAGGCCACGAATATCTATCCACATCCCATAAGTAATCTGGCCGCCATTGGCGCATTGTCCAGCCGTCCAGCATGCCGTGCGTCAACACCGCGCCCATCGTCGACAACATAACCGAAGGATCATGCGGAAGCCCTCGGCGCCTTCAGGGGTGCGGCCACTTAGAAATGGCCTTTCAGATTAACTGGATCTGAACCTGTGACCTCTTCATCCCGAAGGGCGAATTGTACGTTTTCTGCGGCTCGCAGAAAACGCTTGATCTCGATAAAATCCCAGGTAGATGGCCTGTTTGGCTGCCAGCGTGTGATCTCCAGGGTCACGCCATCACTCGCAGTCCGGGGTCAAACGAGGGTCAGATGATCAAGCCTGGGAGGCGGGAAGTCCATGGGGCAGACACGCAAGAGAGTGGGTAAGGACGGCAAGCCACGTTACACGGCCTACTACGACGACATTCGCGGCCAGCGAAGGTCTGCTGGAACCTTTGCGAGCAAGAAAGAAGCGGACAAAGCATGGCAGCGCGCCGAAGTTAAGGTCTCGGAAGGGAGAACCGGAGAACCTGCCCGCGGAAGGCAGCGATTCAGAGACTACGTCGAGAACACCTGGCTCCCGAACCACGAGATGGAGGCCAGCACCCGGGAGGGCTACACCTACGCCATCCACAAGCACCTCATGCCGGAGTTCGGCGGCATGCGGATGGTCGACATCCTCCCCGAGCACGTCCGAGCCTGGATCGCCAAGCTCAAGAACCAGGGCATGAAGCCCGTGACCATCCAGTGCAACAAGATCATCCTCAGTGCCATCTTCACCACAGCCCTGGACGACCAGGTCACCTACCTGCACCCCTGCCGTGGGGTGAAGTCTCCGCCCATCGCGCGCAAGCCGCTCCAGATCGTCACGCCTGAGCAGTTCGACGACGTCTACAACGCTCTCCCCGAAGGCACCTTCCGTCTCCTCGCCGAGACCGAGATCGAGAGCGGTCTCCGCTGGGGCGAACTCAGCGAGCTGCGTCCCAGGGACCTCAACCTCAAGACGCGCATCCTCACGGTCAGCCGCACGGTCGTGGAGCTCAACCCGAAGTTCCACCCGGAAGGCGGCCACTTCCTCGTCAAGGACTACCCGAAGGACAAGGAGTACCGCCGCTTCAAGCTCAGCGCCCAGATGACCGAGAAGCTCGAAGAGCACATCAGGGCTGCGCGCCTCACCCGAGACGACCTCTTCTTCCACATGCCGCCCCAGGACAAGCCCCGCGCCCGCATCACCGAGATCCCAGACCCGGAGACCCTCGGCCGCACGGAACCGAACGAGAAGGGCCGCACCTACAACCACGGAACCCTCAGCGGCTACACCGCCGGCCGCTGCCGCTGCGACTACTGCCGAGGCGCCTTCTCCCTCTACCGAGCCGCCCGCCGCGCCAACGGCAAAGACAACCCGCGCCCCCTCCGTACGCGCATGACGGACGGCCACATCCCCAACGACTGGTTCCGCCGCAACATCTGGAACCCAGCCATCGCCGCCGCCGGCCTCGACTTCAGGCCGACCATGCGCGACCTACGCCACGCCCACGCCTCCTGGCTCCTCAACGGCGGCGCTGACCTCCAGATAGTCAAAGAACGCCTCGGCCACGCCTCCATCGCCACCACAGAGCGCTACCTACACACCCTCCCCGACGCCGACGAAACCGCCCTCGAAGCCCTCGCAAAAACACGGAGCAGGTCAAGCACTCGATAGCTACGACAGTTGCACGCCAGCGGAACTCGCGCGTTCCAAAGCCACGGGGGTATCTCTCTCGGCCCAAGAGAGATACCCTTCGCGCATCCAGATGGCCGCACCGACCCGGTCATAGTGCGTAGCGTCGATCACGCACGCCTTGCATCAACGCATTGCCATGCCGATGACCGGACGTCGAGGACACAAAGCCCAGGAACACCTTTGGTCCAACGGAGGATGAGACCAGCCGATTTGTCAGGTTCCCGAGACGCGGTGGCGGTAGCATGTGGGGCATCCAGGTCCGCCGCGGGTGCGATTCTTGACAGTGGTTTCCACTGGTGACCACGTGACCTGCGCCGCAGAGCGTTGCGGCAGTCAGCAGAGCCATCGATTGCGCACCGGCGACTGGTCAGTCGGACCCGATCCTGCTCAACATCCGCGGGGCTCGGATGGATTGGCACGCCGCCACCCGCCTCCTGCGCCGTCTCGCGGCCGAATTCGTCGAGCGGTTGCCGCGAATGCACCCGCCCATGCTTCCGCCCACCTTCGCGACACCACCATGCTCGACGCCGGCGTCGACCTCCGCGACGTGCGAATGGCCCCACGCCACACAGACTAACGCGCCACCATGCGCTACGACCGAGCTCGCAACAATCTCGACCGCCACCCCCACTCCCGCCTCGTCAGCTACAAGGTCTCCGGCACCTGAACCAAGGTGCGCAAGTTGGTACGCGCTGGTGTCGACTAGAGGAGGCTGCAAGGTGCGATCGGCATTTCAGCGTAGCTATCGGCGCGCCTCCAATATCTATCCTGATACTCCATGGTGACGGGGCAAGCGCAGGGAGTTATATGGCCAGGTAGTTGGCTACCTGCGCCTCCGTAGCATCCAAGCCAAAAGTTGTCGCCTAGAAAAACTTGTCCCTCGACCGTCACGCTGAGCCGTCTGGAACACACTCCCCTCCTAGAAGGCTAAGGACGTGGGAGACCGTCGTAGGAGGGGCTATAGATGATCGATCCTGTCCTGTTCAGCACAGTAGCTTCAGCCGTCGGAACCGTAGTCACCGCGTTCGCGGCGTGGGGCCGTGCCCGCAATCACAATAATGAGCAGCTTACGGCGTCAACAAAATGCACTAAGCGGGGCTGCTCTGCAGAGTTTCCTGCGACCTGTAGAGGAAGCGGAGTCAGCGACAATGCGGCAGAGCCGGGTCGTCTGAATTCTTCACTGGAGATCCAAATAACAATCGCAGTTTATGTCGAAGGCCGAAGAGGATTTCGCCACTCTTAACGAGTGACCCTGTAAACTGTAGGAGCATTCCATCTCCTTCGATCGGCAAGCGAATGGTCAATCAAACATATCGAAGGATGGTCACTCGTCAGCCCGCAGCGGTAGCTACTCTGGTCTACATAGGCGCTTCAGTCGCGCCAACTCCGTGCGTAAATGTTCGATCAATGCTTCGGAAGTGGAGAACATGTGATTGTGGCGAATCATCTACCTCGGGCTATAGCTGCCAATGCAGGATAAAGCTGAATTTGAGGCGTATTTTCGGCAGGACTACAGTCTGCTCATTCGGTTCGTCATGAACCTAGGAGCACAGCGGTGCACTGCCGAGGACGTCGTTATGAACACTCTTCTAGAGGCTCTACAAAACTGGGACGTCATCGAGCATCCACGCGCCTGGGTGCGAAAAGTCGCCACCCGGAAATACTTGAAGGCTATCGACCATGACATACATAGGTTCGACACCTTGGAGGATGCTCCTTTGGTTCTGGCTACTCTCGATGTCGCCGAACACTTTGCGCAACGTGATCTTGTGCAAGCCGCCCTACAGCGCCTACCAGATAAGCAACGGATAGTGATGGCATGGACCATTGACGGTTATCCTCCCAAGTGTATCGCCGAGGAACTGGAGTTCTCCGCTGACTCTGTCCGCAAGATCTTGCAACGCGCCAGGGAAAATCTGAAGAGCTTTCTAGGAAGAGACGACGACTGGGAGGCATAGTGAAAAGCCATGGACAACCTAACAAGGAAACGCCACTAGGCGCCCGCCGCCATCCTCTCACAGAGGAGGAGTTGGACGAAGTACTCCATGCCGGCCAGGAGGAGTTGCAGGAGTACCTACTGAATACCGTTGACACATCAACCGCCCTGGAGATCATCCAAACAAGGGCACGATCTCTTGAGCAAAATGCAGTGCAGGGGCAGTCACATCCTAACCGGGATCAAGTTGAGAAATCGCAGCCTGGCTTGGAAGGTGAGTCCCCACGCATAGACAACTTGGCGCCTGGGCCCCGGTATTTTGCTGCGGAGAACAGCGTGGAAGATCAGTCCAGCACGGCGGATGAGAAGGCGATCCGCGACGCTCTGCTGAGCCTGGCACGTCGGACCCAGACGCTGGTGCACCGGCAGCTCACGATGCTGGACACCATGGAGCGCCGCCGCGACATCGGGACCAAGGAGCTGGAGGAGCTCTTCCGTCTCGACCACCTCGCGACCCGCATGCGGCGCAACGCCGAGAACCTCATCGTGCTCTCCGGCGCCCTCCCGGCCCGCGGCTGGCGCAACGCCGTCCCGATGGTGGACGTCGTCCGCGCCGCCGTCGGCGAGGTCGAGGACTACACCCGCGT
>NZ_JBEZJQ010000055.1:0-5608 GCF_040653135.1 Actinomadura sp. NPDC048021 | reverse complement strand
CGGCGACCGGCGCCTCCGCCGGCTCGGGCGCCGCCTCCGCGGCGGGGGCCCGCTCCGGCTCGGCGGCGGGCCGCGCCTCCGCGGCGGGCGCGGACTCGGGACGGGCGCCGCCGGCGGGGACGATCACCGCGATCGGGGCGCCGATCGCCGCGGTCTCGCCCTCGGCGACGAGGATCTTCTCCAGCACGCCGGCCTCGTAGGCCTCGTACTCCATGACCGCCTTGTCGGTCTCGATGTCGACGATGACGTCGCCGACCGCGACCTCGTCTCCCGGCTGCTTCTGCCAGGAGCTGATGACGCCCTCCTCCATCGTGTCGGAGAGGCGGGGCATGAGGATCTCGGTCATCGCGCGGGCTCCAGAGCGGGTCGCGGGGACGGGGCGTCCGTCCCCGGCGTGATGCGGCCGGTCGCGCGGAGCGTGGCGCGCACGGCGGTCAGCAGGGACTCGGCGGACGGCAGCGCCGCCGTCTCCAAGGACTTGGCGTAGGGGAGGGGCACCTCGGCCATCGCCACGCGCCGGACGGGGGCGTCCAGCCAGTCGAACGCGCCCTCCTGGATCGTCGCGGCGATCTCGGCGCCGATGCCGTAGGTCAGCCAGTCGTCCTCGGCCACGACGGCGCAGCCGGTCCTGCGGACGGAGTCGACGACCGTCTGCCGGTCGAGCGGGCGCAGGCTGCGCAGGTCCACGACCTCGGCGGAGATCCCCTCGGCGGCGAGGGTCTCGGCCACCTCCGAGGCCACGCGGGCCATCCGGGAGTAGCCGATGATCGTGATGTCGGTGCCCGGACGGGTCACCGCGGCGCGGCCGATCTCGGCGGGCTCGACGTCCTCGACCGCGGCGGGCAGCTCGCCCTTGGTGTTGTAGAGGGCGAGGTTCTCCAGGAACAGCACCGGGTCGTCGTCGCGGATCGCGGCCTTCAGCATCGCCGACGCCTCGGCGGGCGTGCTCGGCGCGAGCACCTTCAGGCCGGGGATGAACGAGTAGAACAGCTCGACGTTCTGCGAGTGGGTGGCGCCGAGCTGCTGCCCGCCGCCGCCCGGCGTGCGGATCACCATCGGCACGCTGGCCTGCCCGCCGAACATGCCGTAGATCTTCGCGGCGTGGTTGACGATCTGGTCCAGGGCCAGCAGCGAGAAGTTGATCGTCATGATCTCCACGACGGGGCGCAGGCCGAGCATCGCGGCGCCGATCGCGGCGCCGACGAAGCCCTCCTCGGCGATCGGGGTGTCGCGCACGCGGCGCGGCCCGAACTCCTTGAGCAGCCCTTCGGTGATCTTGTAGGAGCCCTCGAAGAGCCCGATCTCCTCGCCCATCAGGAAGACGTTCTCGTCGCGCAGCATCTCGGCGCGGAGCGTGTCCCGGAGGGCCTGGCGGTAGGTCACGGTTGCCATGGGTGCCTCTCAGGAACCGAATACGGGGTCGGCGGGGAGCCGGCGCAGCTCGCCCGGGACCGGGGTGGCGTAGGTGTAGTCGAACAGCGTGGACACCTCGGGCGCGGGGCTCTCGTCGGCGAACGCGGCGGCGGCGTCGACCTCCGCCGTCACCTCGGCGTCGAGCCGGTCGCGGTCGTCGGCGGACAGGATCCCGGCCTCCTCCAGCTCCAGCGCCATGCGGGCCAGGGGGTCGGCGGCCTTCAGGGACTCCTTCTCCTCCTTGGACCGGTAGCGGGCCGGGTCGACGACCGAGTGGCCCTTCAGCCGGGGGCTGACGGTCTCCAGCAGGTAGGGCTTGCTCTCGGCGCGGGCGCGCTCGACGGCGGTGCGCGCGGCGTCGCGCACCGCGATCACGTCGGTGCCGTCCACCCGCAGGCTCTCCGTCCGGTAGGCGGCGCCGCGCCGGTACAGCTCCGGCTCTGCCGCGGAGCTCTCCACGGTGGTGCCCATCCCGAGACCGTTGTTGATCACGACGAAGACGACGGGGAGGTTCCAGAGGGCGGCGATGTTGAGCGACTCGTGGAACGCTCCGATCGCGGTCGTCCCGTCGCCCATCTGGCACATGACGACCTCGTCGCCGCCCTTGTAGGAGACGGCGAGCGCCGCGCCGGCCGCGAGGGGCACCTGCCCGCCGACGATCCCGTACCCGCCGAGCAGCCGGGCCTCGGCGTCGAACAGGTGCATCGACCCGCCCCAGCCCTTGGACACGCCCGTGGACCGCCCGTACAGCTCGGCCATGACGCGGTCCGCGCCGATGCCCTTGGCGAGGGCGTAGCCGTGCTCGCGGTAGTTGGTGAACAGGTAGTCGGTGGGGCGCAGCGCGGCCATCAGCCCGACGACCGTGGCCTCCTCGCCGAGGTTCAGGTGGCAGTAGCCGCCGATCTTGGCCTCGGTGTAGGCGCGGGCGGCCCGCTCCTCGAAGCGCCTGATCAGCAGCATCTGCCGGTAGTAGCCGACGAGCGTGCCGGCGTCGGCCGCCGGGGGCGCCGCGTCCGGCGCCGCCGCGTCGGTCTTCGGCTCGGGAGCCTGGGCGCCGCGCGCCCTCCGGCTCCGCGCCGGTGCGGCCTGGACGGTGTCAGCCATCGGCGACCCTTCCTTCGTCCGGGGCAGCGCCGTAGGATCGCCACGACACTCCCGATCATCATTGATCTATGATCGATCATATTGTATCTCGTACGACCCGCCCACCCGTCAAGAGGCACTTACCGGCCGTGGCGCTACGATCCAGTTTCGTGAAGACCTCCGACCAGCTGCTCCGCACCGGGCTCGCCGACCAGATCCGCGAGTTCATCGTGGAGGGCATCAGCTCCGGGCGGTGGGAGCCGGGGGAGCGCGTCGTCGAGCGCCGGATCGCCGCCGAGCTGGGCGTGAGCCAGGGGCCGGTCCGCGAGGCGCTGCGCCAGCTGGAGGCGCAGCGGCTGATCGAGACGCTGCCGAACCGGGGCGCCCGGGTCCGCGACTTCACCGAGCGGGACCTGGCCGAGATCTTCCCCGTCCGCGCGGGCCTGGAGCGGACGGCCGTGGAGCTGGCGCTGCCCCGGCTCGCCGACTGCCTGGACGCGCTGGAGGAGCACAACCGCCGTCTCGGCGAGGCCGCCCGGGACGGCGACCTGCACGAGCAGATGCACCTCAGCATCGCCTTCCACCGCGAGATCGTCGAGTCGGCCGGCAACCGGCTGCTCGTCTCGGTGTGGGAGGGGCTCGGCATCGAGCTGTGGACGACCCTCTCCCTGCGCCTGCACGAGACGGAGATCTACTCCAAGTCGGCCGAGCATGCCGAGCTGATCGAGGCGTTCCGCCGCGCCGACCCGGCCGCGCCGCAGCTCCTGCACGACCACGTCATGAACTACGCCCCCTAGCCCCGCCTTCGGCGAGGCCCCCTAGGGCGCCTTCTCTCGGTAGGCCGCGCTGAGCTGGGACTCCGCGTCGTCGAGGTAGGAGCGCAGCTCCCGCTCGGCCCCCGCGAAGTCGCCCCGCGCGAGCAGGTCGTGGATCCGCCGGTTGCGGGCCAGGTAGGGCTCGTGGAACTCGCGCGGCGAGCCCATCTCGTGGAAGACCAGGCGCATCTCGGCCAGCAGGTGCCGGATCATCTCGTCGACCCGGGGGCTGCCCACCAGCCCGGCGATGGCCTCGTGGAAGCGGATGTCGGCGGTGCCGACGTCCGGCCAGCTCCCGGCGGCGGCGGCGCGCTCGCCGGCGAGGACCGCCGCCTCCACCCGGGCGAACGCCGCGGGCGGGGCCTGCGGCGCGCACCGTATGCCCTCGTACTCCAGGATCCGCCGCACCCGGTAGAGGTCCGCCAGGCCTTCGGCGGTGACGCGGCCCACGAACACGCCCCGGTTGAACTCGTGGACGAGCAGCCGCTCCTTGGCGAGCAGCCGGAACGCCTCGCGCACGGTGTTGCGCGAGACCTTCAGGGCCTCGCTCAGCTCCTCCTCGCGGACGCGCTCGCCCGGGGCGAGCCGCCCCTCGGTGATCTGCTCGCGCAGCAGGTCGGCGATCCGCCCGGCGGTGCTGGTCCTGTCGAGGCCGTGCCGGGCGGCCGCGATGTCGGCCAGCCACGAGCCCTGCGCCGGCACGGGCATCGGCCACCTTCCGAGGGTAGGCGCGGGAGGGCGCGCGAACGTTCTGGGGCGCTCAGCCTATCCCTGGGGACGGAGAAATGCATCAACAGGTCTCTTGATGGATTGTTGAACAATCCCTACCCTTGCGGAAAGTCGAACCCCCCGGAAGGGCCCCGCCATGACGGACCCAGCGACCCTCGACACGACCACGGAACCGGCCGCCCGCTCCCGCCGCGCCGCGCTCGCCGGCGCCATGTTCCTGATGGCCACCAGTGCCATCGGACCCGGCTTCATCACCCAGACCACCGTGTTCACCGCCCAACTCGGCGCCGCCTTCGCCTTCGCGATCCTGGTGTCGGTGCTGGTGGACGTCGCGATCCAGCTCAACGTGTGGCGCGTCGTCGGCGTCTCGGGGATGCGCGCCCAGGAACTCGGCAACCGCGTCCTGCCCGGCGCCGGGTACGGCCTCGCCGCCCTCGACGTGTTCGGCGGCCTGGTGTTCAACATCGGCAACGTCGCCGGCACCGCGCTCGGGCTGAACGCGCTGCTCGGCCTCGACGTCAAGATCGGTGGCGCGCTGTCCGCGCTGGCCGCCATCGCGATCTTCCTGGTCCGGCGGGCCGGCGTCGCGATGGACCGGATCGTCGTCGTGCTCGGCGCCGTGATGATCCTGCTGACCCTGTACGTCGCCTTCGTCTCCGACCCGCCGCTCGGGGACGCGCTCCGGCAGAGCGTCGCGCCGGAGACCATCGACTTCCTGGTCATCACCACGCTCATCGGCGGGACGGTCGGCGGCTACATCACCTACGCGGGCGCCCACCGCATGATCGAGTCCGGGGTGACCGGGCCCGGCAACGTCAAGGAGATCAACCGCAGCGCCGTCACCGGGATCATCGTCACCGGCCTCATGCGCGTGCTGCTGTTCCTCGCCGTCCTCGGCGTCGTCGCCGGCGGGGCGACCCTCGCGAAGGAGAACGCCCCCGCCTCGGCCTTCGAGCACGCGGCGGGCGAGGCCGGGCTGCGCGTCTTCGGACTGATCATGTGGTCGGCCGCGATCACCTCGGTCATCGGCGCGAGCTACACCTCGGTGTCGTTCCTCGTCTCGTTCTCCTCCTTCGTCGAGCGGCACCGCAACCGGCTGGTCGTCGCGTTCATCCTCGTCTCCGCCGCCATCTACCTCGCCATCGGCACCGCCCCGGCGAAGCTGCTCGTCCTCGCCGGGGCGCTGAACGGGCTGATCCTGCCCTTCGGCCTCGCCGTGCTGCTGTGGGCGGCCGCCCGCCGCCGCGACCTGCTCGGCGGCCACCGGTACCCGGTCGGGCTCCTCGTCCTCGGCGTCGCGGCCTGGCTGGTGTCGCTCTACCTGGGGTGGAACAGCCTCTCCGCGCTCGACGACCTCTGGAGGTGAGGGCGGGGTGCGGATCCTCCCGAGCGGCGACGCGGCACTGCTGGTCGAACTGCCGGACCTGCCGGAGATGCTCGGCCTGTACGCGGCGCTCGCGGCGTCCCCGCCGCCCGGCGTCGCCGACCTCGTGCCGGCCGCCCGCACCCTGACCCTGCTGCTCCGTCCCGCCGCCGACCCGGCCGCGGTCGCCGCCGCGGTGCGCGCC
>NZ_JBEZJQ010000054.1:0-12697 GCF_040653135.1 Actinomadura sp. NPDC048021 | reverse complement strand
AGGCACTGGCTTTTAACACGCTGTTGAGTTCTCAAGAAACGGACACCCACCGCGCCGAACCCCGCTCTCGCGGACCCCGGCTCCGGGGCAACCCTTCAATCGTACCCGATCCGTCCCGGTTTAACCAACTTCGGGCGGTTCGGCCTCGTTAGTCCCTTTTGGGCGCGACGCAGCGCACCCATCCGGGTCTGTGGAGGTTTCCCCTCGGGGCCGGCCGCCTGTCGGCGTCCCGCTCCCCCGTGGGGCGTGTAGAACATTAGGTCCCGCCGCCGGGACCGTCAAATCGGCCGGCGCGGGGCATGTATCCGCAGCTCATCTCCTGTTTTCAGCCCTAAGACCATGCCCGGTCACGGTGCGCCGTAACCGCACTGTGACGTGTATCTACCGAAGTTTGCCCTCCTCATGACGACCGCCCGCCCGGAAAGGGTCCGGGCGGGCGGTCGGGAGGCGGTTCAGGAGGCGGTCACCTCGACGCCGCCCACGTTGCGCTTGCCGCGCCGCAGCACGAGGAAGCGGCCGTGGAGCAGGTCGGCGGACGCCGGCACCGCGTCCTCCGACTCGACCTTGGCGTTGTTGAGGTAGGCGCCGCCCTGGGCGATGGCACGGCGTGCCTCCGACTTGCTCTTGCACAGGCCGGACGCCACCAGAAGGTCCACCACCGGCGGCAGCTCTCCCGCGGGCACCTCCGCGCGGGGCACCTCGGAGAGGGCGGCCTGCAGCGTTCGCTCGTCCAGTTCCTCCAGGGAGCCCTGCCCGAACAGAGCACGGGAGGCCGCGATGACCCGCGCGGTCTCGTCCGCACCGTGCACGAGCGTGGTCATCTCCTCGGCGAGCGCCCGCTGCGGGGCCCGCGCGGCCGGACGGTCGGCGCCCTGCTTGACCAGGTCCTCGATCTCCTCGTGGGGACGGAAGCTGAAGAACTTCAGGAACTTCTCCACGTCCCGGTCGTCGGCGTTGATCCAGAACTGGTAGAACGCGTACGGCGACGTCAGTTCGGGATCGAGCCAGTAGGTCTCGCCGCCCGCGGTCTTGCCGAACTTGGACCCGTCCGCCTTGGTCAGCAGCGGCGTGGTCAGCGCGTGCGCGCTGCCTCCCTCCACCCGGCGGATCAGGTCGACGCCCGCGGTGAGGTTGCCCCACTGGTCGCTTCCGCCGGTCTGCAGCCGGCACCCGTGGCGCCGGTACAGCTCGAGGAAGTCCATGGACTGGAGCAGGACGTAGCTGAACTCGGTGTAGCTCATACCGGTGGAGTCGAGCCGGGCGCGGACGGTCTCGCGGGCCAGCATCCGGTTGACCGGGAAGTGCTTGCCGATGTCGCGCAGGAACTCGATGGCCGACATGGGGCCGGTCCAGTCGAGGTTGCTGACCATCGTCGCGGCGGTCGGCCCCTCGTCGAAGTCGAGGAACGCCGACACCTGCCCGCGGACCCGGTCGACCCAGCCGGCGACGGTCTCCTCGGAGTTCAGCACGCGTTCGGCGCTCTTGCCGCTCGGGTCGCCGATCAGGCCCGTGGCACCGCCGACCAGGCCGATCGGCCGGTGCCCGGCCTTCTGGAAGCGGCGCAGCGTGAGGATCTGGATGAGGTTGCCGAGGTGCAGCGAGGGCGCCGTCGGGTCGAAGCCGCAATAGAGGGTGACCGGTCCCGCGGCGAGCAAGGCCCGCAGTTCGTCCAGGTCGGTGGACTGCGCGATCAGGCCGCGCCACGCGAGATCATCCAGGATGTCGGTCACGGTCTCCCTCGTCTCCGGCTTGCATTCGGTGTACGCCCCCAGGCTGCACTGGCGGGCGGCTGTCACGCCAACGATATTCAACGTCCGCCGTGGCGGGGCGGCTACCGGCCGGCCTGGTGACCGCGCCGGGTCAGCCCTCGGCGGTGATCTTCCTGCGCTGCCTCGGGACGTGGGGGCGGTAGGGCGACACGCTGGGATCCCCGTCGATCCAGAACCGCCACGGGACCTCCTTGGCGCCGTTGACGCCGGTCCTGGGGCCGTTGCGGATCAGTGCGGGGTCGGCGGGCTCGCCCCTGAGCACCGCCATCGGTCCGCCGGGCGCGCACACGTCCAGTCCGTTCTGCTCGCGGGCGACGCCGAGGGCCTGGCAGAGCCGGGCCGGGCCGCGCGCCAGGTCGCGGACGGTCGAGCGCGGGCGGCGCGCCCGTGCGACGTCCTCCCCCGCGATGATCTCCCCGGCGCGCAGCAGCACCGCCATGGACGTCCCGTCCGGGCCGCACACGAGGTTCATGCAGAAGTGCATGCCGTAGGTGAAGTAGACGTAGACGTGCCCGGGCGGCCCGAACATGACCTCGTTGCGCCGGGTCCGGCCCCGGTAGGCGTGCGAGGCCGGGTCCAGCGGCCCCGCGTAGGCCTCCACCTCGGTGAGCCGGGCCGCCACCTCCCCCTCCGGGGTGCGGTGGCTGATCACGTGCCCGAGCAGCGCGGGCGCGACCTCCTCCACCGGGCCGTCGAAGAACTCGCGGGGCAGCAACGCTCCGTCCATCGCCTCACCGTGGTCTAGGGAACAGCTTCGCCGGTCGACCAGCCTAGGGGGCGGTCCGCACCGCGGCGGCCGCCCCCGTCCCGCCGGGTCAGGCGTCCGAGCCGGCGGCCCAGGCGGCGTGGCCGTTGACGAGGCTGCGCAGCGCGCCCATCTGCTCGCGGACGCGGTCGGGCGCCGTCCCCCCGTAGGCCTTGCGGGACGCGAGGGCGCCCTGGACGTTCAGCACCTCGCGGACGTCCGGCGTCAGGTGCGGCGACACCTTGCCGAGCTCCTCGTCGGTGAGGTCGTCGAAGTCCTTGTCGTTGACCTGGCACCAGACGACGAGGTGCCCGACGACCTCGTGGGCGTCGCGGAACGCCACGCCGCGGCGGACGAGCAGCTCGGCGAGGTCGGTGGCGAGGGCGAAGCCGTCCGGGGCGAGGGCCTCCAGCCGCTCGGTGTTGACCCGCATGGTCGCGATGAGCCCGGACATGGCGGGCAGCACGAGCAGCAGCGTCTCGACGGAGTCGAACGCGCCCTCCTTGTCCTCCTGGAGGTCGCGGTTGTAGGTGAGCGGGAGGCCCTTGAGGGTCGTGAGCAGGCCGACGAGGTGCCCGATGAGGCGGCCGGCCTTGCCGCGCGCCAGCTCGGCGACGTCGGGGTTCTTCTTCTGCGGCATGATCGACGACCCGGTGGCGTAGGTGTCGTCCATCTCGATCCAGCGGAACTCCTGGGAGGCCCAGAGGCACACCTCCTCGCCGAGGCGGGACAGGTGCACGCCGATCAGGGCGGCCGCGAAGAGGAACTCGGCGACGAAGTCGCGGTCGGCGACGGCGTCCATGGAGTTGGGCGCGGCGGCGTCGAAGCCGAGCTCGGCGGCGGTGGCCTGCGGGTCCAGCGGCAGGGAGGAGCCGGCGAGGGCACCGGAGCCGAGCGGGGAGACGGCCGCGCGGCGGTCCCAGTCGCGCAGCCGGTCGATGTCGCGGGTGAGCGGCTGGACGTGCGCGAGGAGCTGGTGGGAGAACAGCACGGGCTGGGCGTGCTGGAGGTGCGTCATGCCGGGCGCGGCGACGCCGAGGTTGTGCTCGGCCTGCGCGATCAGCGCGGTCTCCAGCTCCACCAGCCGCGAGACGATCTGGCGGACGTGGTCGCGCAGGTACAGGCGCAGGTCGGTGGCGACCTGGTCGTTGCGGCTGCGGCCGGCGCGCAGCTTGCCGCCGAGGGCGCCGAGGCGCTCCAGCAGGCCCCGCTCCAGGGCGGTGTGGACGTCCTCGTCGGCGACCGTGGGGCGGAACTCGCCGCTGCGGCACGCCTCCTCGAGGTCGTCCAGGGCACCGATCATGCGCTCCAGCTCGTCGTCGGTGAGCAGGCCCGCCCGGTTGAGGACGCGGGCGTGCGCGCGCGATCCCATCAGGTCGTACGGGGCGAGCCGCCAGTCGAACTGGACGCTCACCGAGAGCCTCGCGAGCGCGTCCGACGGGCCGCCTTCGAACCGGCCGCCCCACAGCCGCGTCGGTGCCTTGGTCACGGAGAATCCTCTACTTCCCACCGCTGGTCGTTCGGTCAACTGCCATCTCACCATGCCGCCTCTGCCGGGCACGGCACGGATTGCCCCCCGCGTGGATCGCCTGGCGGCTGCGTCCGCAACAGCGTACGGCGAATCCGCCGGGTCCCGCGGATCAGGACGGGTCGGGGTCGGGGCCGCCCGGCGGCCCCTGGGTTCGTCGCTCGCGCGTGCCGGTCAGCCGCAGCAGCGCCTGGGCGAGGTCCTCCCCGCCGTGCGGGTCGCGGGCGATCACGAGGATCGAGTCGTCGCCCGCGACCGTGCCGAGGACGGACGGCCACTCGGCGTGGTCGATCGCCGAGGCCAGGTACTGGGCGGCGCCCGGCGGGGTCCGCACCATGACCAGGTTCGCCGACGCCTCGGCCGACACGAGCAGTTCGGCGGCGAGCCGGGACAGCCGGCCGGTGAAGGTCTCGGCGGCGCCGGTGCGGGCGCGGCGGATCCGCTCGCCGCCCTCGCCGGGCACGGCGTAGATCAGGCTGCCGTCGTCGGCGCGGAGCTTCACCGCGCCGATCTCGACCAGGTCGCGGGAGAGCGTGGCCTGGGTGACCTCCACCCCCTCGTCGCCGAGGAGCTTGGCGAGCTCGCCCTGCGAGTGCACGGGGTGCCGGGTCAGCAGGTCGATCACCCGGGCATGCCGCGCGGCCTTGGTCATGGGGGTGGTCACCGGGCGCGCTCCAGGAGCCACACGAGCAGCGCCTTCTGGGCGTGCAGCCGGTTCTCGGCCTCGTCCCAGACCCGGCTGCGCGGGCCGTCGAGGACGGAGGCGGCGATCTCCTTGCCGCGGTAGGCGGGCAGGCAGTGCAGGACGACCGCCTCGGGATCGGCGAGGGCCAGCAGGTCCTCGGTCACCGAGTACGGCTCGTACAGCGAGGTGTCCTTGCCGTCCTGGCCCATCGACACCCACGTGTCGGTGGCGAGGACGTCGGCGCCGGATGCGGCCCCGGCGGCGTCGGCGGTGACGGTCACGGACCCGCCGGTCGCGGCCGCGATCTCCGTCGCGCGCCCGACGACCGCGGGGTCGGGCGGCTGGGAGGCGGGGGCGCCGATCCGGACGTGCATCCCGGCGGTGGCGCAGCCGAGCAGGTAGGAGTGCGCCATGTTGTTGGCGCCGTCGCCGAAGTAGGCGAGGGTGACGCCGGCGAGACCGCCCTTCTCCTCCCGGACGGTCTGCAGGTCGGCGAGGATCTGGCAGGGGTGGAACTCGTCGGTGAGGGCGTTGACGACCGGGACCGCGGTGCCGGCGGCCATCTCCTCGATGCGCTCCTGCCCGCCCGTCCGCCACACGATGGCGCTGACCTGGCGTTCGAGGACGCGGGCGGTGTCGGCGATGGTCTCGCCGCGGCCGAGCTGGCTGGTGCCCGCGTCCATCACCAGGGGGTTGCCGCCGAGTTCGGCGATGCCGGCGGCGAACGACAGCCGGGTCCGGGTGGACGGCTTGTCGAACAGCACGGCCACCGAGCGGGGGCCCTCCAGCGGCCGGTGGCCGAAGCGGTCCTTCTTCACCTGGGCGGCGAGGTCGAGGACCTCGGCCTGCTCGCCGGGGCCGAGGTCGTCGTCCCGCAGAAAGTGCCTGGTCACGATCAGTTCTCCTGCTCGGGGGAGGCGGCGTCGAGGATACCGGGGAACGCGTCGGCGAACGAGCCCGCCTGCTCGGCGGTCAGGATCAGCGGCGGGGCGATGCGCACCGCGTCCGGCTGGACCGCGTTGACGAGGAAGCCGGCGTCGCGCGCGGCGGCCTCCACGGCGGCCGCGTGGGGCCCGGTCAGCACGGCGGCCCGCCACAGGCCGCGGCCCCGCACGCCCGCGAACAGCGGATGGTCGACGGCGTCGAGCCCCGCGGCCAGGGTCTCCCCCACGGAGGCGGCGTTGGCGAGCAGGCCGTCCTTCTCGATGGTGGTGAGGACGGCGAGGGCGGCGGCCGCGGCGATCGGGTTGCCGCCGAACGTGCTGCCGTGGTCTCCCTTGGCGAACAGGTCGCCGTGGGGACCGAAGGCGACGCACGCCCCGACCGGCAGGCCGCCGCCGAGGCCCTTGGCGAGCGTGAGGACGTCGGGTCGGGCGTTCTCGTGCTGGAACGCGAACCAGCTGCCGGTGCGGCCGATCGCGGACTGGATCTCGTCGGCGACGAACAGCGCGCCCGCCGCGTCGCAGATCCGGCGGACGGCGGCGAAGTACCCGTCCGGCGGCGGGACGACCCCGGCCTCGCCCTGCGTGGGCTCCAGGAACACCGCCGCGCAGCCCTCGTCCACCGCGGCGTCGAGCGCGCCCGCGTCCCCGTACGGGACGAACCGGACGTCGATCGCGAAGGGCCCGAACGGCTCCCGGATCGCGGCCTTGCCGGTCAGGCTCAGGGCGCCGAGCGTCCGGCCGTGGAAGCCGTTCTCGGCCGCGACGACGTACGGGCGCCCGTTCGCCTTCCCGTACTTGAGGGCGAGCTTGAGCGCGCACTCGTTCGCCTCGGTGCCGCTGTTGGCGAGGAAGACCTTCCCGTCGCCGCCGAGCAGCTCCCGCAGCCGCTCGGCGAGCAGCACCTCCGGCTCGTTCAGGAACAGGTTGGACGTGTGCGCGATGGTCGCGGCCTGGGACGCCACCGCCTCGACGAGCGCGGGGTGGGCGTGCCCGAGCGAGCTGACCGCGATCCCCGCGATGAGGTCGAGGTACTCGCGGCCGCCGGCGTCCCACACCCGGCAGCCCTCGCCGCGCGCGAGCGCCAGGGGCGGGACGCCGTAGTTCGGCATGAACGCCGCCTCGAACCGCTCCCTCAGGTCGCTCACGGGGTCGCCTCCGCTCCGGCGGCGCCCGCGAGACTGGGCAGCACCATCGTTCCGATCCCTTCGTCGGTGAAGATCTCCAGCAGCAGCGAGTGCAGGACGCGACCGTCCAGGACGTGGGCCTGGGGGACGCCGCCGCGCACGGCCGCCAGGCAGGCCTCCATCTTGGGCACCATCCCCGCCGACAGGTCCGGCAGCAGGACGGCCAGCTCGTCGGCGGTGAGCCGGTCGATGACGTCGTCGCTGTCCGGCCAGTCCGCGTACAGGCCCTCGACGTCGGTGAGGACGACGAGCTTCGCCGCGTCCAGCGCCACGGCCAGCGCGGCGGCGGCGGTGTCGGCGTTGACGTTGTAGACCTCGCCGTCGTCGCCGCGCGCGACGCTGGAGATGACCGGGATGCGGCCGTCGTCCAGCAGCGCGCGCACGGCCCCGACCTGCACTTCGACGATCTCGCCGACCTGGCCGATGTCGACGCGCGCGCCGTCCACGACCGCGTGCTTGCGCTCGGCGGTGAACAGGTTCGCGTCCTCGCCGGACATGCCGAGCGCGAACGGGCCGTGCCGGTTGATCAGGCCGACGACGTCGCGCTGGACCTGCCCGGTCAGCACCATCCGGACGACCTCCATGGCCTCCGGGGTGGTGACCCGCAGGCCGGCGGTGAAGGTCGAGTCGATGCCGTTGCGGGCCAGCGCCGCGTTGATCTGCGGGCCGCCGCCGTGCACGACGACCGGCCTCAGCCCGGCGTAGCGCAGGAACACCACGTCCTCGGCGAAGGAGTGCCGCAGCCGCTCATCGGTCATCGCGTGCCCGCCGTACTTGATCACGACGGTCTTGCCGTGGAAGCGCTCCAGCCACGGCAGCGCCTTGATCAGGGTCTCGGCCTTGTCCATCACGCCGAGCCGGTTCTTGCGCATCTGCGCGCCCGGGGTGACGGCGCTCATGTGGAGTACGCCGAGTTCTCGTGGACGTACTCGGCCGTGAGGTCGGTCGTCCAGACGGTGGCGCTGTGCGGCCCGGCGGACAGGTCGACGGTGATCGTCACGTCGCGGGGACGCAGGTCGACCTTGTCGCGGTCGTCGCCGAACGAGCCGTTCCGGCACACCCACACGCCGTTGATGGCGACGTTGAGGTGGTCGGGCTCGAACACCGCGTCGGTGGTGCCGACGGCCGACAGCACCCGCCCCCAGTTGGGGTCCTCGCCGTGGATGGCGCACTTGAGCAGGTTGTTGCGGGCGACGGAGCGGCCGACCGTGACCGCGTCGTCCTCGGAGGCCGCGCCGACGACCTCGATCGCGATGGCCTTGGACGCGCCCTCGGCGTCCACGAGGAGCTGCCGGGTGAGGTCGCCGCACACCTCGGTGAGCAGCGCGGTGAACTCCTCCTCGTCCGGGACGACCTCGGCGGCGCCGGAGGCGAGCAGCAGCACGGTGTCGTTGGTGGACATGCACCCGTCGGCGTCGAGTCGGTCGAGGGTGACGCCGGTGGCCGCGCGCAGCGCCCGGTCCAGCGCGTCGGCGGGCAGGTCGGCGTCGGTGGTGACGACGCACAGCATGGTGGCCAGGGACGGGGCGAGCATGCCCGCGCCCTTGGCCATCGCGCCGATCATGTAGCCGCCGGCGCCCTGCCGGAAGGAGATCTTGGCGACGGTGTCGGTGGTGCGGATGGCGTCGGCGGCGGCGAGCCCGCCGTCTCCGCGCGACAGCTCGGCGGCGGCCTTGTCGACGCCGGTCAGCAGCAGGTCCATGGGCAGCCGCTCGCCGATCAGCCCGGTGGAGCAGACGGCGATCTCGCCCGCCGAGTCGTCCAGCACCTCGGCGGCCTTCTCGGCGGTGGCGTGGGTGTCCTGGAAGCCGGCGGCGCCGGTGCAGGCGTTGGCGCCGCCCGCGTTCAGCACGACGGCGCGGACGCGGGCGCCCTTGAGGACCTGCTCGGACCACAGCACGGGCGCGGCCCGCACGCGGTTGCGGGTGAAGACGCCGGCGGCCGCGCGGGACGGCCCGTCGTTGACGACGAGGGCCAGGTCGCGGTTGCCGCTGTCCTTCAGCCCGGCGACGACGCCGGCGGCGCGGAAACCCCGGGGGGCGGTGACGCTCAAGGGGACACTCCGATCGTGGTCAGGCCGAGTTCTTCCGGGAGGCCGAGGGCGAGGTTGGCGCTCTGCACCGCGCCGCCCGCGGTGCCCTTGGTGAGGTTGTCGACGGCGGCGACCACGACGACGCGTCCGGCCGCCTCGTCCAGCGCGACCTGCACGAGGACGGTGTTCGCGCCGAGGGTCATGGACGTGGCGGGCCACTGCCCCTCGGGCAGCAGCCCGAGGAACGGCTCGCCCGCGTACGCCTCCTCGTAGGCGGCGCGCAGCGAGGCGGCGGTGACGCCGGGACGCGCCTTCGCGGTGCAGGTGGCGAGGATTCCGCGGCTCATCGGCACGAGCGTGGGGGTGAAGGAGACCGAGACGGGTTCCCCCGCCGCCGCGCTGAGGTTCTGGATCATCTCGGGCGTATGCCTATGCGTGCCGCCGACGGCGTAGGCGGACACCGAGCCCATCACCTCGCTGCCCAGCAGGTGCGGTTTGAGGGCCCGTCCAGCGCCGGAGGTCCCCGACGCCGCCACCACGACGACGTCGGGTTCGGCGAGGCCCGCGACGAGCGCGGGGAACATCGCGAGGGAGACCGCCGTCGGGTAGCAGCCGGGGACCGCGACGCGCCTCGCGGAGCGCAGCGCCTCCCGGTGGCCGGGCAGTTCGGGCAGGCCGTAGGGCCAGGTGCCCGCGTGCGGGGTGCCGTAGAACCGCTCCCAGTCGGCGGGGTCGGCGAGGCGGTGGTCGGCGCCGCAGTCGATGACCAGGACGTCCTCGCCCAGCTGCTCGGCGAGCGGCCCGGACCGGCCGTGGGGCAGCGCCAGGAACACCACGTCGTGGCCGGACAGCGTGCCGGGGGTCGTCTCCTCCAGGACGCGTCCGGCGAGGGATCGCAGGTGGGGCTGGTGCGCGCCGAGCTCGGCGCCCGCGTTGGAGCCCGCCGTGAGCGCGCCGATCTCGAACTCTGGATGCCCCGCGAGGATGCGCAGCACCTCGCCGCCCGCGTAACCGCTGGCGCCGGCGACCGCCGTCCGGATTCCCATGTCCACTCTGCCCTTCTCCGACGTCAAGCAAGAGTATGCATGAGGCTGGATGCCTATTCAACGAAGGGTTACGTCATTCACACCGCTGAGACAAGCGCCACAGTCAGAAGTACTTAGGCCTCTAATGATTTGCTATCTAAACATCAGCGGTCTAACATCGCTCGCATGGAGAACCCCGGCCTCGACGACCTCAAGGCGTTCGGCCCCGTGGAGGAGTGGCCGATCGGGCGGCTCTTCGGCGCCGCGGCACGGCTGTCGGGCCCAATCGTGTGGCGCATCATCGAGCGGCACGGCATCAGCCCGGCGGGCTTCTTCCTGCTCCGCCTGCTCATCGTCGAGGACGGCCTGCGCCCCGGCGAGGTCGCCAAGCGCCTGATGGTCACCCCCGCCACGGTGACCTCGGTCGTCGACACGCTGGAGCGCAACGGGCACGTGCGGCGCGAGCGCTCCTACCGGGACCGGCGCGGCGTGATGCTGCTCATCACCGACTCCGGCCGGCGGTTCCTGGCCGAGAAGTCCGGTCCCATCGGCCGCGATCTGTCCCGCCTCTACGACGTCGTCGGCGAGGACGACGAGGCGGCCGTCCGCCGGTTCCTGCTCAAGCTGATCCAAAAATTCGAGAACTACTCCCCCGACGAGGAAGCGAAGGGAGACGGCGCGTGACCAATCCCCCCGAAACCGCCGTTCGCACGGTCGACCTGAGGAAGACCTACCCCGCGTCCGGCCCGCGGCCCGCGGTGCCCGCCGTCCAGGGCATCGACCTGGACGTCCCGCGCGGCGAGTTCTTCGGCCTGCTCGGCCCGAACGGCGCGGGCAAGTCGACCACCATCGGCATGCTCACCACGCTCGTCGTCCCGACCGGCGGCACCGCGAGCGTCTCCGGCCTGGACGTGGTCAGGGACGCCGTCGAGATCAAGCGCCGTATCGGCGTCGTCTCGCAGAACAACACCCTCGACAGCGACCTCACCGTCGCCGAGAACCTGGAGTTCCGCGGCCGGTACTTCGGGCTCGGCGCGCGGGACGCCCGCAAGCGCGCCGCCGAACTGCTGGAGCTGTTCGGGCTGACCGAGCAGCGCGGCGGCAACCCGTTCGAGATCTCCGGCGGGCAGGCCAAGCGGGTGATGATCTGCCGTGCCCTCATGCACGGCCCCGAGGTGCTGTTCCTGGACGAGCCGACCGCCGGGCTTGACCCGCAGACCCGCACCAACCTCTGGGAGGTGCTGCGGGGGCTCCAGAGGGGCGGCCAGACGATCCTGCTCACGACCCACTACATGGAGGAGGCCGAGGCGCTCTGCGACCGGGTCGCGGTCGTCGACCACGGCAGGATCCTCGCCAGCGGCACGGTGGACCAGCTGAAGTCCAGCGCCGGCGCGGACACGGTCATCACCGTGGCCTACGACTCCCCCGCCCCCGACGGGGTCAAGGCCCTCGGCGACAGGGAGGGCATCAGCAAGGTCGAGATCAACGACGGCCAGGTGCGCGTGTTCGCCGCCGAGCCCGACGGCATCCTCGGCGAGCTCGTGGAGATCGGGTCCGTGGCCGGCGTCGGAGTCACCGACGCCAGCCAGCTGCGTCCCAGTCTGGAGACCGTCTTCCTCGCCCTCACCGGAAGGGACTACCGCGATTGACCTCGCCCCTGCCGAAGCAACGGGCTTCAACCCTCGCGAGTCGAGCTTTCTGCTTCCCAGACGGCAGCCGACCCGAATGAACGGCGAGGGGCAGAGTGCTGCCCGTCGGTCTTACACCGGCTCCACAGACCTCACATCCCGCCAGCCCGGCGGTAGACCCGGTCGGTTTGGTTCTCACCGACCAAGCGTCACCACGAGTATCACTCCTGCCACGATTCGTGGCCGCGATGGAGGCAAGCAATGAGCACCACCGTTCTGGCACCGCCGCCGCCGGCGCGGGCCACCGTCCCCCGCACGTTCGCCGCGATGATGGCGCGCGAGGCGCGGGTCATGCGCAAGAACTTCCTGGCGACGTTCCTCCGGGTGCTGGTGCAGCCGGTCATGTTCGTGTTCGTGTTCGCCTACGTGCTGCCGAAGCTCGGCGGCGGGGCCATGGCGGGAGGGCCGGGCGGGCCGACGTTCTCCACCATCCTGCTCCCCGGGCTCGTCGGCTCGTCGATCATCATGCAGGCGATGATGGCGGTGATCTTCCCGCTGATGATGGAGCTGACCTGGCAGAAGTCGATCACCGACCGGGCGCTGGCGCCGGTGCCGGTGCCGCTGCTGGCCGTCCAGAAGATCATCGCGGCGGCGACGCAGGGCCTGATCGGCGGGCTGCTGGTGTTCCCCGCGGTGCTGTTCATCCACGCCGACGGCCAGTCGCCCGAGGTGCACGTGGACAACTGGCCGGTGCTGATCGCGGTGATGGTGGTCGGGGCGCTGATGTCGGCGTCCGGCGGGCTGCTGCTCGGGACCCTGATGAACCCGCAGAAGGTCCAGATGCTGTTCGCGATGGTCCTGCTGCCGATGACGATGCTCGGCTGCGTCTACTACCCCTGGTCGGCGCTGGACAACATCCGCTGGCTGCAGATCCTCAGCCTGTTCAACCCGCTGGTGTACGTGAGCGAGGGGCTGCGCAGCGCGCTCACGCCCGAGATCCCGCACATGCCGGTGTGGGCGTTCATGCTCGCCATCGTCGGCGGGACGGTCCTGCTGACGTGGGCGGCGACCCGCACCTTCACCAAGCGCGTGCTGACCTGACCTGAACCGCGGCGGCCCCGTGCGGAGACGTCTCCGCACGGGGCCGCCGCGGTTCA
>NZ_JBEZJQ010000053.1:0-14784 GCF_040653135.1 Actinomadura sp. NPDC048021 | reverse complement strand
GCGGCGGCCGCCGCTGCTACTTGAGCGCGGCGGCCGCCGCGGTGGGGTCGCCGTCGTAGTCCGGCTCCAGCCCGACGTACTTGCCGGGCCGGACCATGGCGACCCGGACGTCGTTCAGCAGCGGGATGAGGGCCATGTCGTCCAGCGCCACCTTCTCGGCCTGCTTGAACAGGCCGGTCCGGTCCGCCGGCGTCGGCGTCCTGAGCGCCCTGGAGATCGTCCCGTCGAAGGTGGCGTTCCTCCACTTGCCCAGGTTGTAGAAGCCCGTGTCGCTCGTCTCGCCGCCGCCGAGCAGCGGCCATAGCATGGTGTAGGCGCCCGGGTAGTCGGGCCCGTACGGCAGGAAGGCCAGCCCGGACGCGTCCTTGGACATGACGTCGTCCCGGTACTTCGTGAACTCGGCGACGGGGTAGGACTTCATCTCGACCTGCACGCCCAGCACCGACTTCAGCTGCGAGCTCACGACCGCCGCCAACCGCTGGTCGACGGGCGACTGGCGGTAGTACAGCCGGACGGTCGTGCCGCTGGTCAGCCCGGCCTGCGCGGCCAGCATCTTCGCCTTCTCGAAATCCGTCCCGTCGCAGGACGGGCAGACGCCGCGCCGGCCGAACCCGGGAATCGGCGCCGGGACGATGCCGTAAGCGGGCTTGGGGAAACCGCCGAGCGCCAGGCTGAGCTTGCTCCGGTCGAGCGCGTAGGAGACGGCCTGCCGGGCCTCCTTGGACTTCATCGGGCCCTGGGTGGTGATCGGGACGAGCATCCGGGTGAACGGCGCGGGACGGGCGACCAGGCCCGTTCTCGGGGTCGAGGCAAGATCCTCGGTGCCCACCGCGTACCAGTCGGTCTGCCCGGCCGTGTAGGCGGTGCGCCCCTTGGCGGAGTCGTCGGTCAGCATCACTGTGACGCCGTCCAGCTTGGTCTTGCCGAACGCCCAGCGGTCGTTGCGGACGAGCGAGACCGACGCGCCCTTGGTGTAGTCCCGCAGCTTGAACGGGCCGTTGCCGACGGGGCGGGTGTTGAACGCCGCGTTGTCGACCTTGCCCGCCTCCTCGGGGACGGGCATGAACGCCGGTTCGGACAGCCGGTCCGCGAAATCGCAGTTGGGAGAGGTGAGCGCGACTTCGAGCGAGGTGCCCGACACGACCTTGACCCCGGACAGCGACCCGGTCCCGCCGTCGGACACGGAGGAGTACCCCTCGATGTCGGTCATCAGGTAGGACGCGGGACCGGTCTTGTCCGCGGCGCTGCGCGCCCAGCCGCGGGCGAACGCCTGCGCGTCGACGGTCTCGCCGTTGCTGAAGCTCGTCCCGTTCCTGAGCGTGATGGTCCACCTGCGGCATTCGGCGTCCGGCCTGATCGCCGTCGCGAGCCGGTTGCGGGCGGCGCCGTCGGCGCCGACCTCGGTCAGGCCGGTGAACAGCTGCTTGCTGAGGAACCGCTCGGTGCCGCTGAGGGCGCGGGAGGGGTCGAACCCGCCGTCGGTGGCGGTCGGCGTCGGCATCGCGACGGGCAGCGTCCCGCCGACCCGTCCGCCGGTGGCCGTCGTTCCCTGGCCGCCGTCTCCGCGGAACTGGACCCAGGCCACGGCGGCGGCGAGAACCAGCACGGCCAGCACGGCGCCTCCCGCCCCGGCGAGAACGCCGATGTGGGGACCCTTCCTCCCCCCGGACGGCTTCGTGAAGTCGACCCCTGGAGAGGAGACGGACGGCCACGTGGCGGGCGTGTTCCCGTTGGGCGGCGGGGCCGGTGACGGCCACCCCGCGCCGGGCAGGGGCGGCGGCGCGTGCGGCGGCGTGTGCGGCACCGAAGGGTGCGGCACCGGCGGGGCGGCCTGGAAGGGCGCCGGCGTCTGCGTCCGCAGCCGTGCGGACTCGGTGGCCGCCGTCTGGGCGCCCTGGGTGAGCATCAGGGCGTCCTGGGCGGGGCCCGGGGCGTCGGGCTGCTGCGCGCCCGCCGGCTGCGGGAGGCTGCCCGCGAGCGCCAGCAGGTGCGCCAGGACCTGCTGGGAGGCGGGACGCAGCGCCGGGTCCTTGCTGAGGCAGTTCGCCACGATGCCGCGCAGCGGATCGGGAAGGTCGCCGAGGTCGGGCGGCAGGTTCAGGATGCGGTGCATCACCGCGGGGATCGAGTCCTGCCCGAACGCCGGCCGCCCGTTCGCCGCGTACGTCATCGTGGCGCCCCAGGCGAACACGTCGGCGGCGGGCCCGACCATGGCTCCGGAGATCTGCTCCGGCGCCATGTAGGCGGGGGTGCCGACCGCCGTGCTCGACATGGTGCCGGTGGCGTCCAGCGCCCGCGCGATCCCGAAGTCGATCACGCGCGGACCGTCCGGCGCGAGCAGCACGTTGGCGGGCTTGAAGTCGCGGTGCACCACCCCCGCCTGGTGGATCGCGGCGAGCGCCGTCATCGTCCCGATCGCCAGCCGGTCCAGGTCGGCGCCGCGCCGCGGGCCGTCCTGCGCCAGCACCCGCGACAGCGCCGGCCCGTCGATGTACTCGCTGACGATGTAGGGGCGGTCGCCCTCGACGTCGGAGTCCAGGACGCGGGCCGTGCAGAACGCCGACACCCGCTTGGCGACCGCGACCTCGGCCGCGAACCGGGAGCGGGCCTTCGGGTCGCCGCTGAAGCGCGCGTGCAGCAGCTTCACGGCGACCCGGTGGCCCGGCTCGTCCTCCCCGAGGTAGACGGCGCCCTGCCCGCCCTCGCCGAGCAGACCGGTCAGCCGGTACGCGCCGAGGCGGGAGGGATCGCCCTTGCGGAGGGGGGCGACCTCGGTCATTACTTGGACACGGTCCCGTACGCGGTCGCGGTCGTCTCGGACTGGAGCTGGCGCCACTCCCACCGCATCGTGGTGCCGCCGGAGGACGGGACGAACGTGACGTACCCGGAGGCGCACTCCTTCGGGTCCATCCCCGCCATCGGCGTCTCCCGGTACTGGACCCTGGCGCTGTTCTCGTCGCCGGACAGCAGCGAGAGCCGGGTGTAGCAGGTGTCCTGGGCACCGGACGGATAGGTGTACGTCGCGACGCCGCTGGAGTACAGCAGCGAGAACTTGACGTTGAAGGAGGTGTGGCCGGATTCGGCGCCCGGCTGGTACCCGTTGCCGGTCCAGTTGCCGAGCAGGCCCCCGGTGGTGCTGCCGGTCGGGCTGTCGGTCGGCGTGTAGGTGTTCGGCGGCGAGTAGGTCGGCGTCGGCGGGTCGTCCTCGCTGTTGGCGCCGATGACGGCGAGCACCACGACCACCAGGATCACGATCAGCGCGAGCGCGCCGCACCCGATCGCGATGATCGGCCCGGCGGAGCTGGACCGCTTCGGCGGCTGCCCGTACTGCGGCGGGCCGGGCGGCATCGGCATCCGGGGCTGCGTCTGCGGCGGGGGCGGCATCGCCGCGCCCTGGTACATCGGCATCGGCGGCGGCGTGATCGGCTGCTGCGGATGCCCGGCGGGGCCGGGCATCCCGCCCTGGTGCAGCGGCATCGGCGGCGGGGTGATCGGCTGCTGCTGCGGCTGGGGCCGCGGCGCCGGGGGCACCGGGGGCGGCGGCGGAAGCTGCGAGGCGATCCGGGTGCCCTGGTTGAGCAGGTCCTCCTGGCCGCCGCCCTGGTTCGCGGGCGCGGCGCCGACATGGCCGAGCAGGTTCAGCAGCAGCTGCGCCGCCGGGGGGCGCAGGCCCGCGTCCTTGGACAGGCAGCGCCCGATCATGTCGCGCAGCGGCCCCGCGGGCAGCGCCGACAGGTCCGGCTCCTCGTTGAGGATCCGGTTGATGATGACCGGCAGCGTGTCGGCCTCGAACGGCGACTGTCCGGTGCCGGCGAACACCATGGTCGCGGCCCAGGCGAAGATGTCCACCGCCGGGGTGAGCGGCGCGCCGGTGAGCTGCTCGGGCGCCAGGTAGCCGGGCGTGCCCACCACCATGCCGGTCGCGGTGACGGCGCTCTCCTGCGAGTTGACCGTCCGCGCGATGCCGAAGTCGACGACGCGCGGGCCGTCGGAGGCCAGCATGACGTTGTTCGGCTTGAAGTCGCGGTGCACGATCCCGGCCTCGTGGATGGCCGCGAGCGCGGTCACCGTGCCGATCGCGAGCCGCTCCAGTTCCGCCGCGCCGCGCGGGCCGTCGTGCGCGACGACGTCGTGCAGGGAGGGCCCGTCGATGAACTCGCTGACGACGTAGGGCTGGTCGCCCTGGACGTCGGCCTCCAGGACCCGGGCCGTGCAGAAGGGCTCGACCTTCTGCGCCGCCGCGACCTCGCGGGTGAACCGTGCGCGTGCGGCCGGATCGTTGGCCATCTGCGCGTGCAGCAGTTTGACGGCGACGTACTCGCCGTTCGGCGCCTTGCCCAAATAGACGGCGCCCTGGCCTCCGGCGCCCAACCGTCCGATGACCTCGTACCGTCCGAGTGCCCTAGGATCGCCCGGCTCCAGCGGAGCGGCATCCGGCATCTGACCCTCCCGTGACCCGCAGTGATGTCCGCGACATTGTGCGCCGGACCCGCTCGCGGGGCCCCGTGCCGGCGATCGCCGGGCTGACCCCCGCAGGGGATCCGCCCCCAACCTCAGGCGGGCACGATATCGCGTTAGTTCTGACGTTTCACTGATGTATCCGGTTCGGTGTTCCGCCTGCCGGGTACGGCCGTCCCGGCGCACCGGGGCGGCCGGTGCGCACAATGCCTCCGGGACCGATATGATCCCGCCGCCGCGGGAACCCCGGCAGGCGCCGCGGCCCCCGGAACGGGGCCGTGTCTCCCGCCGGGTATGTGATGGATGACACAGTGCGAGGGAAGAGTCGGGTGATGGGTGTCACTCGTGGGAACGGTCGCGCCTCGTGTGTCGCAGGTCACCAACCGTGACAGAATTTCCCGCCCGGATCGGGCACAAGAACGGCCCCCCGAGCGTTAGATCCGCGCGACGGGGCGCATAAAGCACTGAGGGGGATGGAGACAGAAGATGGCGACCGACTACGACAGCCCACGCAAGACAGACGACGACCTGAGCGAGGACAGCCTCCAGGAGCTCCAGGCACGCCGTGCCGACAAGGCGGCGAGCATCATCGACGAGGACCTGGACGCCGGCGAGGTCGCCGAGCTGCCGGGCGCCGATCTGTCGAACGAGGAGCTCACCTTCCGGGTGGTGCCTCGGCAGGCCGACGAGTTCACCTGCACGCGCTGCTTCCTGGTCCACCACCGCAGCCAGCTGGCCACCGAGAAGAACGGCCAGCCGGTCTGCCGCGAGTGCGCCGCCTGACCGGCGGCGGACACGGGGTGACGGGACGAGGGCGCGTGACGGGAGAGGCCGGGTGACGGGAGAGATCGAACCGCGTGGTGGCGAGGTGGAGCCGGCGCGCGGCGACGGCTCCACGGAGCTGGGCGAGCTGATCGGCCGGCTCGCCTCCGACGAGGACATGGACCGCGAGACCCGCGGCCGCCTGCTCGGGCGACTGGCCAGACTGCTCGGCCAGAGCGCCCGGAAGGTGGGGGCCGCGGGTGTCGCGCGCGGCAGGTGGCTCGCCGACCTGCTGCTCGCGGCGGCGCCGCACATCCCGATCCGCGATCTGGAGACCCTGCAGGCCCACCACCACGGGCTGATGGGCGAGGAGCTCGCCGACCGGATCGTCAAGGCGGCGGGCAACGCCACGACCGCCGTCGGCGCCGCCGGAGGCGCGCTGGCCGCGGTGGAGTTCGCCGCCCCGCCGCTGCTGCTGACCGCGCCCGCCCAGCTCGCCGCCGAGACGCTCGTCGTCGCGGCGATCGAGGTGAAGATGATCGCCGAGTTGCACGAGGTGTACGGCGTCAGCGTCCAGGGATCCGGCACCGCGCGCGGTGCCGCGTTCGTGACGTCCTGGGCCCGGCAGCGCGGCATCAACCCCCTGGAGGGCGGCACCCTCACCAGCGCCCTCGGCACGGCCGCCAAGAGCGCGCTGCGCCGGCGCATGCTCCGCGTCTTCGGCCGGAGCCTGTCCACCATGGGCCCCCTGCTCACCGGCGCCGCGGCCGGCGCCGCTCTCAACCGCTCCGCGACCAAGGGGCTGGCCCTCAAGGTCCGCAACGACCTGCGGGAGATCGCCGGCTCCCTGCCCCCGCTCCCCGGCGACCAGCCCCGTCGCCTGGACTCCTAGCCGGCCGCCCACCCCCTGGCGGCACGCGCGAGTGTCGAGGAGGCGGCGCGTCACTCGTGGCGCGCCCGTCTCCGTGCGCCTGAACATCCCGGGGCGCCTGAGCTTTCAGGCGACCCGGACCAGCGAGAACGCGTCGTGGCCGGTCCCTCCGATCAGCGGAGGAGCCGGCCACGACGCGCATGGCCTCCGGCCGGGGGCGGGCCCCCGGCGCGGGACGTCCTAGACGTCGGCCTTGAGGTTCTGCGGGAGCTGGCCGGTGCCCTTGGCCCACTGGTGGGCGGCGGCCCGGGTGGCGAGCAGCCGCGCGACCTCCATGCCGACGCCCATCACCACGGCCCACCCGATCGCCTCGGCCAGCGCCACGTCGGGGGACTCGGGGTTGGTCGGGGGCTCCTTGCCGGTGCTCTTCTTCCAGGCCAGCGTGATGACTTTCTTCGCGACGAAGCCGCCCGCGAATGCGGCCGCTCCGGCCATCACCCGCCAGCCGATGTCGCCCTTGTCCGCCATGTTGGTCCTCTCTCGTCCTGTCGTCTCCGACGCTACCGGAACGGCCCGCCCCCGGAGGGGAAGGCGATCACCGCGTCGGCGCCGGTAATCGGCATGCGACCCGGGCCGATGTCAATACGATTGGCCCCATGACAGAGCAGCCGCGTACTCCGCACGTCCCTCCGAAGCCATCCCTGGACGGCCTGGAGGACAGATGGGCACGCGTCTGGGAGGACGAGGGAGCCCACCGCTTCGACCGCACCCGGCCGCGCGGCGAGGTCTACTCGATCGACACCCCGCCGCCCACCGTGAGCGGATCCCTCCACGTCGGCCACGTCTTCTCCTACACCCACACCGACACCGTCGCCCGGTACCACCGCATGCGCGGTCGGGCGGTCTTCTACCCGATGGGCTGGGACGATAACGGCCTTCCGACCGAGCGCCGCGTGCAGAACCATTTCGGCGTCCGATGCGATCCGTCCCTTCCCTACGACCCCGACTTCGAGCCTCCCGCCAAGCCCGACCCGAAACGCCAGCAGCCGGTCTCGCGGCGCAATTTCATCGAGCTGTGCGAGCGCCTCACCGAGGTCGACGAGAAGGCCTTCGAGGAGATGTGGCGCCGCGTCGGCCTGTCGGTCGACTGGAGCCACCTCTACACCACCATCGGCGCCACCGCCCGGACGGCTTCCCAGCGCGCGTTCCTGCGCAACCTCGCCCGCGGCGAGGCGTACGTCTCCGAGGCGCCGACGCTGTGGGACGTCACGTTCCGCACCGCCGTCGCGCAGGCCGAGCTCGAGGACCGTGAGCACCCCGGCGCGTTCTACCGGATCCGGTTCCACGGCGACCAGCGCCCCGTCTACATCGAGACGACGCGGCCGGAGCTGCTTCCCGCCTGCGTCGCGCTGGTCGCGCACCCGGACGACGAGCGGTACCAGGAGCTGGTCGGGACGACCGTGCGCACGCCGCTGTTCGGCGTCGACGTCCCGGTCGTCGCGCACCGGCTGGCCGACCCCGGCAAGGGCTCCGGCATCGCGATGATCTGCACGTTCGGCGACGTCACGGACGTCACCTGGTGGCGCGAGCTGGACCTGCCGACCCGCGCGATCATCGACTGGGACGGGCGGCTCGCCGCCGACCCGCCGCTGGGCGTCCCCGCCCGGCCGTACGACGAGCTGGCGGGCAAGACGGTGTTCTCGGCCAAGGAGCGCGTCGTCGAGCTGCTGCGCGAGTCCGGCGACCTGGACGGCGAGCCCCGCAAGATCACCCGGCCGGTGAAGTTCTACGAGAAGGGCAGCAAGCCCCTGGAGATCGTCACCACCCGGCAGTGGTACATCCGCAACGGCGGCCGCGACGAGGGCGTCCGCGCGGAGCTGCTCGCCCGCGGGCGCGAGCTGGAGTGGCATCCGGGCTACATGCGGGCCCGCTACGAGAACTGGGTCGAGGGCCTGAACGGCGACTGGCTGATCTCGCGGCAGCGGTTCTTCGGCGTGCCGATCCCCGTCTGGTACCGGCTGGACGAGTCCGGCGAGCCGGTGTACGACGACCCGATCGTGCCGGCCGAGGACGCGCTGCCGGTCGACCCCTCGTCCGACGTCCCGCCGGGGTTCACCGAGGACCAGCGCGGCCGGCCGGGCGGTTTCGCCGGCGACCCCGACGTGATGGACACCTGGGCCACCTCGTCGCTGACCCCGCAGATCGCGGGTGGCTGGGAGCGCGACGGCGACCTGTTCGCCCGGGTCTTCCCCTACGACCTGCGGCCGCAGGCGCACGACATCATCCGGACGTGGCTGTTCTCCACGGTCGTGCGCTCGCACCTGGAGCACGGCTCGCTGCCCTGGAAGGGCACCGCGTTGTCCGGGTGGATCCTCGACCCCGACCGCAAGAAGATGTCGAAGTCCAAGGGGAACGTCGTCACGCCGATCGACCTGCTGCGCGAGTACGGCTCCGACGCCGTCCGGTACTGGGCGGCGAGCGGACGCCCCGGCACCGACACCGCGTTCGACACCGGCCAGATCAAGGTCGGCCGCCGCCTCGCCATCAAGATCCTCAACGCGTCGAAGTTCGTGCTCGGGCTCGGCGAGGCGGCCCCGGACGCGCCCGTCACCGAGCCGCTGGACAAGGCGATGCTGGCGGCGCTGGCCGGGGTCGTCGAGGAGGCGACGGAGGCGTTCGAGGGCTACGACTACGCGCGCGCTCTTGAGCGCACCGAGCGGTTCTTCTGGGAGTTCTGCGACGACTACCTGGAGCTGGTCAAGGCCCGCGCCTACGGGGACGGGCCGCAGGCGCTGTCCGCGCGGGCGGCGCTGCGCACCGCGCTGTCGGTGCTGCTGCGCCTGTTCGCGCCCGTCCTGCCGTTCGTGACCGAGGAGGTCTGGTCGTGGTGGCGGCGCGGGTCGGTGCACACGGCCCCGTGGCCGTCCGCCGCCGAGCTGCCGCCGGGCGGCGACCCGGCCGTCCTCGCGGCCACGGGCGAGGCGCTCCGGCAGGTCCGCAAGGCCAAGTCGGAGGCCAGGGCGTCGATGCGCGCCGACGTCTCCCGCGCGGTCGTGCGCGGCTCGCAGGTGACGCGGATCGCGCGTCCCGACCTGGCCGCGGCCGGGCGGATCGCCGACCTGACCCTGGAGGACGCCCCCGCCGCGCTCACCGTCGACGTCGTGCTGGCCCCCGCGACGTAGATCACCCCGGCCGGGTCTTGACGCGGATCCGGCGCACTCCACATATTAGATCGGCAGTCTAATTGGATGCCGCCGCGCGGGACGGCGCGAACGGTCCGCGCGGCGCGGGAGGGACACGGGATGAGCGAGATCGACGAGCGGCACCCCGTGATCGCCCCGCGCCGGGTGCGGTTCGACTGGGCGGACACGCCGCTGCACTGGATCCCGGGCGAGCCGGTCGCCACGCACTTCATCAACGTCCTGCACCTGCTGCTGCCCGCGGGGGAGCGGTGGTTCGTGCACGTCTACAAGGAGGCGCTCCCGCTCGTCCGCGACGACGAGCGCCTCTACCGCGAGGTCAAGGGCTTCATGGGCCAGGAGGCCGTGCACGCCTACTCCCACCAGGGCGTCCTGGACCGGCAGATGCGGGAGCAGGGCCTCGATCCGCGCCCGCTCACCGACCGGATCGAGTGGGTGTTCCGGCGGATCCTCGGCGACCGGTGCTGGATCCCGTTCCTGCCCCGCAAGCGCTGGCTGTTCGTCCGGATCGGCGTCATCGCGGGCATCGAGCACTACACGGCGGTGCTCGGGCAGTGGATCCTGGACGCCCGCGAGCTGGACGAGGCCGGCGCCGATCCGACGATGATGGACCTGCTGCGCTGGCACGGCGCCGAGGAGGTCGAGCACCGGTCCGTCGCGTTCGACGTCTACCAGCATGTGGCCGGCCGGTACTGGATGCGGTTCATCGCGTTCTTCCTCGGCGTCCTCGCGCTGCCGCTGATGGTGTACGCCGGGGCGGTGTTCCTGTGCCGGGCCGATCCGACGCTGAAGGGCGTCCGCCCGCGGATCCGCGACTACCGGCGGGCGGTGCGGCGCGGGCTGTTCCCCAGCAACCGGTTCATGATCTCCGCGGGGCGCGCCTACCTGCGGCGCGACTACCACCCGTCCCGCGCGTGCTCGACGCAGCGGGCGCTCGACTACCTCGCCTCGTCGCCCGCGGCGCGGGCCGCGGGCGGCCGGGTGTCCTGAGCCATGTCGCTCACAGGGCCGCTGACAGGGCCGCTGACAGGGCCGCTCACAGTGTGCAGGGCAGGTGCTTGATGCCGTTGATGAAGTTGGAGTAGAGCATCTGGGGCTCCCCGCTCGCCCGGATGCCCGGGACGCGGGTGAACAGCTCCCGGAACATCACCGTGATCTCCTGCCGGGCCAGGTTCGCGCCCAGGCAGAAGTGCGGGCCGGGGCCGCCGAACCCGACGTGCGGGTTGGGGGAGCGGGTGATGTCGAAGACGTCCGGGTCCGTGAACACCTCCGCGTCGCGGTTCGCGGAGTTGTAGAACAGCAGGACCTTGTCGCCCGCCCGGTACCGCTGGCCGTTCATCTCGTGGTCGCGGGTGACGGTCCGGCGGAACTGGATGACCGGCGTCGCCATCCGGACGATCTCCTCGACCGCCCCGGGGATGCGGGCGTCGAAGTCCTCCATCAGCAGCGCCCGCTGCTCGGGGTTGTCGGTGAACAGCTTCAGCCCGTGCGTCATCGCGTTGCGGGTCGTCTCGTTGCCGGCCACGACGAGCAGGATGAAGAACGAGCCGATCTCCTGGTCGGTGAGCGACTCGCCGTCCACGTTGGCCGAGACCAGCCGCGACACGAGGTCGTCGCCGGGGTGCCGGCGGCGCCTGCGGGCGAGCTTCATCGCCAGGTGGTTCAGCTCGTACCCGGCGGACATCGCCATGAGCAGCCCGTACAGGACGCCGATCCGGGTGATGCCCTCGCGGGTCACGTCCCGGCCGCCGGTGTACTCCGGATCGCCGAGCCCGAGGATGGTGTTCGTCCGGTCGTACACCATCGGGCGCACCTGCTCGGGGATGCCCATCATGTCGCAGATGACCTGCACGGGCAGCCGCGCCGCGACGTCGGTGACGAAGTCGGCCGACCCCTTGCGCTCCAGGTCGTCGACGATCCGCGTCGCGGTCGCCTGCAGGTCGGTCTCCAGCTTGGCGAGGACGCGCGGGGTGAACGCCCGCGACACGATCCTGCGGATCTTGGCGTGCCGCGGGTCGTCCATGTTGATCATCGAGCCGAAGTAGCGGGCCATGTACCGGGGCAGGTCGGCGATGCTGTTCGAGCACGGCTCGCTGCTGAACACCTCCGGCGTCCGGCTGGCCTCCACCACGTCCGCGTGCCGGGTGAGGGCGTAGTAGCCCGGTCCGGTCCGGATGAACGGCAGCTTGAGCTCGGGGAAGAACGCCGGGCGCTCGCGCTCGCGCAGCCGCGCGAACGCCGCCGCCCGCCGGTCCGGGGGGAGGGTCCAGAAGGCCAGATCGGACAGGTCGTCCCGCGTCGCCCGTGCCGTCGTCGTCACCGCGCACCGTCCTCGGTAGTCAGAACGCCGTTCGGTTGCCATCGAACCCAGCCTTCCGGACCCCCGTCAAGGCCGATCAGGCCGCCGCCGGGGTCCGGCGGTGCAGGACGGCCCGCTCCGCGGCCGTCCACGCCCCGGACGTCAGCAGGTACAGCCCCGCCGCCAGCGGCAGGAACGCCGCCACGGCGACCGTCCCGAACGGCGCCAGCCGCGCGACGGCGCCCATCGGCCCCTCGGCGGTGACCCGCCGCGACGTCACCACCGCGACGACCGCGAGCAGCGCGAACAGGCCGAGGAAGACGAGCGAGGGCGGCGCGAGGAGGCCGCCGCCGAGGACGCCGATCCAGTTCTGCCCGAGCGGCGCCGCGAGCAGCGTGTGCGCGAGCAGCAGGTTCTGGTGCCCGGCGACCGTCGCGGACACGAACAGGCGGTACATGACCATGAAGAACGGGATCTGCGCGACCATCGGCAGGCATCCGGCCACCGGTGTGGCGCCCTCCGCCTCGTACAGCGCGGCCAACTCCCGCTGGAGCCGCCGCGGGTCCTTCGCGTGCTTCTTCTGGAGCGCCTGGACCTTGGGCATGAGCCGGGTGCGCGCCCGCTCGCCCCTGGCGGCCGAGACCGCCAGCGGGACGAGCGCCAGCCGCACCCCGGCGGTGAACAGGACGATCGCCAGCGCGGTGGCCAGGCCGCCGGCCACCGGGTCGAGGGCGTCCGCGAGACCGCCCACGAGGGAGGCGGCGATGGAGACGGGAATGTCGAACATGAGAGGAGAACCTTCCGGAACGAGGGGATCGGTGGCGTTCCGGCCGCGCTCAGGCGGCCGCGATCCCCGTTCCGGGCGCTCGCGGGCGGGGCCGTCCCGCCGCGTCCGGGTCCCGCTGCGGCAGGAAGGCGGTCCGCAGCGTCCTGTCCCGCAAGGTCGTCCGCACCCGCGCCCGCGCCGCTCCCAGGCCCCGGTGCGCCGCGCGGACCCGCACCGCCGCGAGCACCAGGAGCCCGGCCACGGTCAGCGCGCCCAGCGTGACCAGCACCGACTGCCCCGGCGCCGACCCGGCCCATTCGGCCACCGCGAACCCGCGCAGCAGCGCGAAGACCAGCAGTGACCAGAGCACGACGAGCCTCTTTCCGGTGCGCGGCGGCGAGATGCGATCAGTCTGCCACGGCGGCGCGATGACGATCGACCGGCTTCCGGTCACAGCAGCAGGAGGGCGAGGGCGGACAGCGACGCGAGGGCCGCCGCGGTCTTCACGGGCGGCATGCGGGCGGCCATCGCGGCGTCCCGGTCCTCGTCGCGGGCCAGGTAGGTGAGGAGGGCGCTCAGCGCACGCCCGGCACCGAAGGCCGTGCCGGTCAGCACGGTCGTGAGCGGGTCTTCGTGGATCAGAAGCAGGCCCAGGGCCAGGATGTAGGGGGCCGTGGCGGACACGTAGGTGCGGACGCCGGTCCCGAGTTCGAAGCCGAACTGGAGGGCGCCCCTGCGGAGGTGGGCCTGCAGCACGTCCTGGGGGATCTGGCGGGCGTTCTGGGGGAGCGGGACGCGGACCAGTCCGGCTTCGCGCGCGGCCCCCAGCGCGGCGAGGGCCAGGATCGCGGCAGTGCGGACGCCCGGCGGAAGCGGTGCGGAGAGGCCGGACAGCAGCCAGATCACCGTCGCGGTGAGCGTGCCTCCGAGCAGGAGCCCGAGGGTGAAGATGGCCAGGACCTCGCCCTGCCGTACGGGGGCCCGCCAACCTGGCGAGAACAGCACGGATTCGCTGTTGCGCGTTCAGACGCTGCCCGACAGCGAGAATCCGGCGAGCGCGCCGATCGACGCCCAGCACAGGACGGCGGCGTCCAGGGCGGCGGCCGCCACCGAGAGGAGCGCGAGGGCGGCGACAGGCAGGAGCGGATCGGTCGTGCCCCGCCGCATCCGCCCCGCGGTCAGTTCTTGCACGCCATCGCCTTGCGGCAGATGGTCTTGTACCAGTTGCCCTTCTTGGACTTCTTCCAGCCGTCATGGCAGCGCCAGGTGACGCCCTTCTTGCAGCTGCCGCAGCTCTTGGCGTAGGCCCAGAGCCAGCCGTCGTAGCCGCCGCCGTAGCACTGGTTGGGGCGCAGCTTGTAGCGGCCGGGATCCGAGACTCCCGATTTGTGGAAGCCCTTGTACTTCCCGCTCGTCCGGCAGCACACGCTGCACACGAGGCTGGGCCCGCAGCCGGGGGAGCAGTTGTGGTTGGCCGCGTACGACGGACAGCGCGGATAGATGTCGTAGTAGCCGACCAGCTGGAAACCCGAGGCGAGCGCCTCGCGCGCGGGCGGGAAGACGCCGAGGGCCTTCAGCCCGGCGGTGGCGCCCGCGGCGGCGAGCCCGGTGAGGACGCTGCGCCGCACCGGCCGGAACCGCGGCCCGTCCGCGGGCGCCGGGCGCCGCCGGACGCGCTGCGCCCCGGCCGGGCGGGGGCCGCGCAGCGGCGGGACGTCTTCGAGTTCGATCATCGTGCCGCCTCCAGGGTGAGGGCGCGGAGGGCTTCGGGGGAGCCGACGGGCTCGGCGGCCCGGACGCGCCCGTCCGCGCCGACCAGCACGGCGAACGGGGTCGCGGGGACGCGGTAGTCGGCGAACAGGCCGTCCTGCTCGCCGGCCAGCACGGTCACGCCGGGAGGCGCGGGCTCGCCGGGCGGCGGCCCCGCGAAGATCGCGTGCAGCGGCCGTCCGGCCGGGACGGCGGCGAGGACGTCCGCGCACACGCCGCACTCGCGGTCCAGGAACAGCAGCAGGCCGGGTCCGAGCCGGTCGAAGGCGGGGGCGGGCGCGCCGGGCGCGGGGCCGAGCCCGGCGGGCCGGGCGGCCCCCCGGCCGAGCGCGTGGACCTGCCGGACGAGCCCGGCGACCACCAGGGCGAGCAGCAGGATCGCCGCCCATGACAGCAGGAGCGCGCTGTTCTGGAAGCTCATCCGGCCGTCCTCCTCTCCTCGGTCATGGCGTGCGGGAGCGTCCACAGGAGGACTGCGAACCCCAGGCCCGCGACGATCTCCACGGACGACTCGTACAGGGTGGCCCCGGCCGGAGGCCCGAGCAGGGCGCCGGCGAGGGCGAGCGGAGCTTGTCGTAGCGCGCGATGGCCGCACACAACTCCTGCGCTGCCGCCAGGTCGTCGCCGTCGAACCCGCTGAACCTGCGGGACTCGGGAG
>NZ_JBEZJQ010000052.1:0-21148 GCF_040653135.1 Actinomadura sp. NPDC048021 | reverse complement strand
GACGTGACGTGAAGTACCACGTCGTGCGGGGGGGGCGGGGCGCGCGCGGGGGGGGGGCGCGGCCGCCCGCCCGCCGCGCCCCCCGGGCCCTCGACCGTCATGCCTGCCCGCGGCCGGGGCGCGGGTCAGGGCGGGGGCCAGGTGATGAGCGTGTGCCCCCAGGTCAGTCCCGCGCCGAACCCGGCGAGCAGCACCAGGTCGCCGGGGCCGATCCGGTGCGTCCGCACGGCGCGGTCGAGGGCGAAGGGGATGCTGGCGGCGCCGATGTTGCCGACCTCGTCCCCGACGATCGCCAGCTGCGCCGGGTCCAGCCCGGCGTCGGGGGCCAGCGCGGCGACCAGTCGCGGGTTGGGCTGGTGCGGGATGACCAGGGCCAGGTCGGCGGGCTTGACCCCGGCGGCCTCGGTCGCCTCGGCCACCAGCCGCGGGAAGATCGCGGTGATGAAGTCGCGGACGGCGCGGCCGTCCATGTGGATGGTGTGGCCGAGCGCGGCGAGGGTCTCGGCGGTGGCGGGCAGGCGGCTGCCGCCCGCGGGGATGAGCACGTCGTCCGCGCCCGAGCCGTCCGATCCGAGGGTGATGGGGCCGATGCCGTGCCCGGCCGGGGCGGGCCCGACGACCACGGCGGCGGCGCCGTCGCCGAACAGCGCGGCGGTGGCGCGGTCGCCGGGGTTGAGGAACCGCGAGTACACCTCGACGCCGACGACCAGGGCGTAGGGGGGCGCGCCGCGCTGGGTGGCCAGCCAGCCGATCGCGGTCTGCAGCCCGAACACGAACCCGGTGCAGGCGGCGGAGATGTCGAACGCGGCGGCGCGGCGGGCGCCCAGCATCGTCTGCACGCGGCAGGCGGTGGACGGGGCGATCACGTCGGGCGTGGAGGTGCCGAGCACGATCAGGCCGAGGTCGGCGGCGTCCAGCCCGGCGGCCTCCAGCGCCCGGCGGGCGGCGGCCGCGGCGAGGTCGGAGGCGGCCTCGCCTGGGGCGACGACGTGCCGCCGCCTGATCCCGGTGCGGCGCTCGATCCAGTCCGGTTCCAGGCCGAGCGAGCGGGACAGGTCGGCGCTGTGAGCGACGTCGCGGGGCAGGTGGGCGCCGGTTCCGCGGATGGCCCACCCCCGCCCGCCGTCCCGCGCCGCTCCGCTGTGGTCCGCCCGGTCCGGCCGGTGCGCGTCGGGCACGGTCATGCGGGGCCTCTTCCCATCACCGGACTGGCGGTTGTCAGTCCCATCCCATAAGTGAATAATCCCATTTCAGGGTTTTGGTCCATAACTGAGAGCTAAGCGGCCGTTGGCTAAAAGGAAAAGGCAGCCTTCCTTCCAGGTAAGGAGACCCCGCGTGCCCGCACCCCGATTCCGCCCGGCCGAACTGCTCGAACCCGACGACGTCTGCGCCTTCCTGTTCCCCGGCACCGGCTCCGCCGGGGTCCCCGACCTGCCCGCCCTCGCCCGCACCGGCGCCGGCGCCGCCCGAGCCGTCGCCGACGTCCTGGACGCCGTCCAGGAGGGCCTTCCCCCCAAGGGCTGGCCGCTCCTGCGCAAGATCCTCATGGACGATCCCGGCGGCTACCGGGAGGCCGCCCGCACCCCCGGCGTCGCCCAGCTCGCCGGCTACGCCGCGTCCGTGGCCGTCGACCGCGCCCTGCGCGCCCACGGCGTCCACCCCCGCTTCGCGGTCGGGCAGAGCTTCGGAGAGATCGCCGCGCTGGTGTGCGCGGGCGCGTTCTCCATCGCCGACGGCGCCCGCATGGGCGTGGCCGCCGTCGGCGTCCTGGCCCGGCACGGCGGGGGCGGCGGCATGGGGCTCCTGGAGGCCGGGGAGGACCGCACCCGCGCCTGCATCGACGCCGCCGGCGCGCCGGAGGTGGTCGTCGCGTGCCTGAACGCCCCGCAGGTCACGGTCGTGTCGGGACCCGACGGGCCCCTGGACACCGTCCTGGACACCGCGCGCGGCCAGGGCGTGAACGCCGTGCGGCTCGCGGTGCCCTACCTGTCCCACCACCCCGCGATGGCCGGCGCCGACGAGGAGTGGTACGCGATGATCCGCGGCTTCCCGCAGCGGCCCCTGGAGCTGACGGTCCACTCGCCGGTCCGCGGCCGCGCCTACCGCGACGACGACGACCTGCACCGCGCCATGGCCGACTGCATCGTCAAACCCGTCCGGCTGCCGGACTCCCTGCGCGCCGTCCACGCGGCGGGCGCGACGGTGTTCACCGAGGCCGGCGCGGGCAACGCGCTGTGCCAGTGCGCGCGGCTGACCCTGCCGGACGCGCGGACGATGGCGCCGCTGCGCGACCGCCCCCGCCACGGCCTGACCGGCAAGGCCGCCCCCGGCGTCACCCCCTCCGGCGAGCGAAAGGACCCCTCGTGACCTCCGACGCCGACGCCCTGCGGCAGTTCGTGCACGGCTCCTCCCTCGACGCCAAGACGCGCGCGCGGCTGGAGGAGGCCGTCCCCGAGGAGTTCTTCACCGTCCCCGGCGGGCTCACCGCGCCCGACCGGCACGCGCTCACCTACGAGCGGCTGCGCCGCGCCGGGCTGGCCGCGCCGCCCGCCGGCGAGCTGCTGGCCGACCCGCCGGCCCTGTGCGCGCTGCTGGAGCGCGCCGCGATCGCCGACCCGCCGCTGTTCCACATGATGCTGCTGCACTACACGCTCGCGCTCGGCCCGGTCCTGCGGTTCGGCGCCGGGCAGGAGGAGACGCGGCCGCTGCGCGAGTCCCTGGAGTCGATGGACTCGTTCGGCACGCTGCTGATGACCGAGGTGGGACGCAGCAACAGCCATCTGTCGCCCCGCACCGTCGCCCGCCACGACTCCGCCACGGGCGGGTTCGTCCTCAGCACCCCCGACGCGCAGGCCGCCAAGTTCCCCACCAACACCGCCCATCCCGACCTGCCCAAGACCGCCGCCGTCTACGCCACCCTCGTCCACGGCGGCCAGGAGCGCGGCGTGTTCGTGTTCGCCGTGCCGCTGCGCGGACCCGGCGGTGCCGCCCCGCCCGGCGTGCGGATCGTCCCGGCGCCCGAGACGACCGGGCTGCAGATCGACTACGCCGCCGTCCTGCTGGAGGACGTCCGCGTCCCCTACGGGGCGTGGCTGCGCGACGGCGCGGCCATCGGGCCCGACGGGGACTTCCACGACCCGCACGGTCCCGCCGCCGCGCGGCTCACCCGCTCGATGGGCATCGCCCCGCCGGTGTGGCGGGCGGTCGTGTCGGCCTCCGCCGCGATCACCCGGGCGGCCGCCGGGATGCTGCTGGCCCACTCGGCGGGCCGCTCCACCCTCGGCCGGCTGGCGCCGCGCCGCCCCCTGACCGACTACCGCAACCAGCAGGAGGCGGTGCTGGGGGCGCTGGCGTCCGCCTACGCCCTCACCGCCGTCGCCGCCCACGTCACCACCCCGCGGCCTCCGGACCACCCGGCGGCCGAGGCGGGGGACGCGGGCGAGGCCGGGGGGCCGGCGACCGCGTGGGCGCCGTGGTCGGCGGTCGACCGGGACCTGGCGCTTCTGAAGGCCGCCGCGACCGTCCAGGCGCAGGAGACGGTGTCGGCGTGCCGGGTGCACAGCGGCGCCCCCGGGTTCGCGGCCGTCGAGCGCCTCAACGCCTACCGGGGCCTGACGCACGCCTACCAGAACGCCGGCGGCGACAACCAGCTCATCCTCTACGACACCGCGCGCGCGATGGCCGACCGCGACCGCTACGTCCCGCCCGAACCCGAGCTCGGGCCGCCCGACGACGGCGACCTGGACTCCCCGCGCGTGTGGCTGTTCCTGGCGCGCGACGCCGAGCGCCGCCTGCGCGACCGGCTCGCCGGACGGGTCCAGGCCGCCCTGCGCGACGGGCAGGACGCCTTCACCGCCTGGAACGGCAACCTGGCTCTGGCCGAGCGGACCGCCACCGCCTGCGCCGACCGGATCATCCTGGAGATCCTCGCCTCGGCCGCCGGCGCCGGGCCGCGGGCGCTCGGGCCCGTCCTGCGCCTGCACGCGCTGGACCGGCTGGAACGCCGCGCCGCCGTCCTGCTCAACGAGGGGGTCGTCCCGCCGGGGATCCTGGACGAGCTGGGGGCCGCGCGGCGCCGCGCCTGCGACGAGCTGGCGCCCCGCGCGGCGGAGCTGGCCGCCGCGTTCGACCTGCCCGCCCCGGTCACCGCGCCCGCCGCGTTCCTGGCCTGAAGGGGCACATCCGGGAAGAAACGGCACGCCACGCCGCGAATTCGCCAAGGAGGCGGGGGAACCGGCGCAAGGTGGCTACCGTTCTCGTTAGACATACCGCACGCGGGTGGTGGCACCCGCAGCCGATACGGAGGTAGACACAGTGGGAGTCAGTCTGAGCAAGGGCGGCAACGTCTCGCTGACCAAGGAGGCCCCCGGACTGACCGCCGTCGTGGTTGGTCTGGGGTGGGACGTGCGGACCACGACCGGCACCGACTTCGACCTGGACGCCAGCGCCCTGCTGTGCTCGGCGGAGAACAAGGTCCTGTCGGACCAGCACTTCGTGTTCTTCAACAACCTCAAGAGCCCCGACGGTTCGGTCGAGCACACCGGCGACAACCTCACCGGTGAGGGCGAGGGCGACGACGAGGCGATCAAGGTGAACCTGAGCGCCGTCCCCGCCGAGATCGCCAAGATCGTGTTCCCGGTCTCGATCTACGACGCCGACAAGCGCCAGCAGAGCTTCGGGCAGGTCCGCAACGCCTTCATCCGCGTGGTGAACCAGGCCGACAACAGCGAGATCGCGCGCTACGACCTGTCGGAGGACGCCTCGACCGAGACCGCGATGGTGTTCGGCGAGCTGTACCGCAACGGCGCCGAGTGGAAGTTCCGCGCGGTGGGCCAGGGCTACGCCTCGGGCCTGTCGGGCATCGCGTCCGACTTCGGGGTGAACGTCTGACCTCAGCGCACGTGGACGGGGCGCCCCCATGGCCGGGGGCGCCCCGTCGCGCGTCCGGGGCCGGCGCCCGCGTGCGCGCCCGTCAGCCGGCGGGGACGACGGCGAGGGCCTCGATCTCCACCAGCAGGTCGTCGCGGACCAGGCGCGACACCTCGACCAGCGACGCGGCGGGCGCGACGCCCTCGGGGACGAACTCGGCGCGCACGGCCCGCACGACCGGGGCGCCGCCGGCGTCGCGCAGGAAGTAGCCGAGCCGCACGACGTGCTCCCAGCGGGCGCCGGCGGCGGTGAGCGCGGTCTCCAGGTTGGCGAACACCTGCCGGGTCTGGGCCTCCAGGTCGCCGGGGCCGACCAGGTTCCCCGCCGAGTCCAGCGCGATCTGGCCGCTGATCACCACGAGCCGGCCGGGCACGTCGACGGACACGGCGTGGCTGTATCCGGGCCCGGGCGCCAGGCCCGGCGCGTCGATCTGGCGGTGGGCGGGGCCGGGTTCGTCGCTCCTCACAAGATCACGATACCGGGGGGCGGCCGAGCAGCTCCTCGCGCAGCCGCGTCTTGAGGATCTTGCCGCCGGGGTTGCGGGGCAGTCCCTGCTCGCGGAACCACACGTGCGCGGGCACCTTGAACGCGGCGATCCGCCCGCCCAGGAACTCCCGCAGGTCGCGCTCGGACACCGCCGCGCCGGGGCGCGGCACGACGACCGCGCCGACCTCCTCGCCGAGCACCTGGTGCGGGACGCCGATCACGGCGCAGTCGGCGACGGCGGGATGCTCGTAGAGGGCGGCCTCGACCTCGGCGCAGTAGATGTTCTCCCCGCCGCGGATCAGCATGTCCTTGGCGCGGTCGACGATGTAGACGAACCCGTCGTCGTCCAGGCGGGCCAGGTCGCCGCTGTGGAACCAGCCGTCCGTGAACGCGGCCGCGGTCGCCTCGGGCCTGTTCCAGTAGCCCTTGATGACGTTGGGCCCCTTGATGAGCAGCTCGCCGACCTCGCCGGCCGGCAGCTCCTCCCCGGCGGGCCCCACGACCTTGACGTCGCAGACCGCGACGGGCGGGCCGACGCTGTCGGGTCGCTCCAGGTAGTTCACGCCGCCGTTGTAGGTGGTGACCGAGGAGGTCTCGGTGAGGCCGTAGCCGTTGCCGGGCATCCGCTCGGGCAGCCGCTCCCTGATCTTGTCGACGAGGGCGGGCGCGGCCGGCGCGCCGCCGTAGCTGACGCCGGTGAGGCTGGAGGTGTCGAACTCGGCGAAGTCGGGGGAGGTCAGGACCTGCCAGGCCATCGTCGGCACGCCGCCGAACCCGGTGACCCGCTCCCGCTCGATCAGCTCCAGCGCCCTGCGGACGTCCCACTTGTACATCAGCACCACCGTGCCGCCCTGCAGGGCGCTGGACACCAGCACCGAGTGGCAGCCGGTGGCGTGGAAGAACGGGACGCTCAGCAGCGTCACGCGCGGCTGCGGCGCCGCGAGCTCCTCGACCGTGCGGCCGGCGCGCACGCCCGCCGACATGACCCCGTAGGCGAGGCTGACGGGGTTGCCGGCGATGTTGCGGTGCGTGCCGAGGGCGCCCTTGGGCCGGCCGGTGGTGCCGGAGGTGTAGAAGATCGTCGCCTCGTCCTCGGGGTCGAGAGGAACGTCGGGCAGGGGTGCCTCGGGCGGGGACGTTTCGGAGGACGCCACGGTGCCCGGGACGCCGGCGGCGTCCTCGAACGCCTCCGCTCCCGGGGGCAGGGCGCCGTCCGCGCGCGCGACCAGGCACGCCACGCCCAGGTCCGGCAGCACGCCGGCGAGCCGCTCGGCGCGCTCGGCGTCGGCGACCAGGACCTTGGCGCCGCTGTCGGCCAGCCCGTACTCCAGCTCCGCGGCGCTCCACCAGGCGTTGAGCGGGACCACGACGGCCCCGGCGACGGCGGCGCCGAAGAACGCCACCGACCACTCGGGGTAGTTGCGCATGGCGATCGCGACCCGGTCGCCCTTGGCGATCCCGTACCGGTCGGCGAGCGCCCGCGCGAACGCGGCCGCCCGCGCGTGGTGCTCGGCGAAGGTGAGCCGGTCGTCCCCGTAGACCAGGAAGTCCTTGTCGCCGTGGAGGCGGGAGATCTCCAGGACGTCGCGCAGGGTGGGCGGGGCGTTCTTCCACACGCGGGTCCGCACGCCGCGGATCCGCGTCTCGGCCATCTCGAACGGCTGCCCCGGCGCCGTCATCGCCGCCCTGACCTCGGCGACGCCCGCCAGCGGCCGCCCGGTGTCCTGCACGTCCCGGCTCTGCACGTCGCGCCTCCCGCGGGGTGGGCGCACCGCCGGGCGGCCCGTCCGCCGAACACGATTCGGTGCGCCGTGTCCGAAAATGTATGGTCCGCGTCACACACAGGTCAACGCCCCGGCGCCGCGGGCCCGGAGGAGACCGGTCCGGGCCGACGGTCCCGAGGAAGATCCCTGCCTGCGACAATGGGGGCATGACCGAGCGCAAGCCGATCGAGTACTGGTTGTCGGACATGGACGGCGTCCTGGTGCACGAGGGCCGTCCCGTCCCCGGCGCGGAGGAGTTCGTCCGCCGCCTGGCGGCGTCCGGAAAGCCGTTCCTCATCCTGACCAACAACTCGATCTACACCCGGCGGGACCTGTCGGCCCGCCTGGCGGCGGCCGGGCTGGTCGTCCCGCCCGAGGCGATCTGGACCTCGGCGCTGGCCACCGCCCGGTTCCTGGCCGACCAGCGGCCCGAGGGGTCGGCCTACGTGATCGGGGAGGCGGGCCTGACGACGGCGCTGCACGAGGCGGACTTCGTCCTCACCGACATCGACCCCGACTACGTGGTGCTCGGCGAGACCCGCACCTACAGCTTCTCCCAGATCACCCGCGCGATCCGGCTGATCGAGGGCGGCGCCCGGTTCGTGGCGACCAACCCCGACCCGATCGGCCCGTCCCCGGAGGGCTCGCTGCCGGCGTGCGGCGCCGTCGCCGCGATGATCACCCGGGCGACGGGCGTGGAGCCCTACTTCGTCGGCAAGCCGAACCCGCTGATGATGCGCACGGCGCTGAACGTGGTCGGCGGGCACAGCGAGAGCACCGCGATGATCGGCGACCGGATGGACACCGACATCGTCGCCGGTGTCGAGGCCGGGCTGGAGACGATCCTGGTGCTGACGGGCGTCACCCGCAAGGACGAGATCGCCCGGTTCCCGTTCCGCCCGCACCGCGTCGTGGCGTCCATCGCCGACCTCATCGAGCTGGTCTGACCCGCGTCCGCGCCCGGCCGCGGCGCGGCCGGGCGGGAACGTAGACTCGCAGGCGCCATGCGCACGATCAGACAGGGCGGCTCGGCGGAGCTGGAGGTTCGCAGGTCCCGGTTCGTCTGCACGCTCGCCCGCGTCGCCGACGAGGCGGAGGCGACGGCGTTCATCGCCGGGCACCGGCGCGCGCACCGCGACGCCACCCACAACTGCACCGCCTACGTCGTCGGCGAGCGCGGCGAGATCACCAAGAGCGGCGACGACGGCGAGCCGGCCGGGACGGCGGGGATCCCGATGCTGGAGGTGCTGGTGCGGCGCGGGCTGACCGGCACCGCCGCCGTCGTCACCCGCCACTTCGGCGGAGTGAAGCTCGGCGCGGGCGGTCTGGCGCGCGCCTACGGGCAGGCGGTCGCCGGCGCCCTGGACGCCGTCGGGGTCGTGGAGCTGCGCCCGGTGGTGACGGTCACCGTCGGCGTGGACCACGCGCTGGCGGGGCGGTTCCTGGGCGACCTGCACGCCCGCGGCCACCAGCCCGGCGACGTCCGCTACGGGACGGACGTGCAGGCCGACGTGGCGGTGCCCGTCCCGGACCTGGAGGCGTTCGAGGCGTGGGCCGCCGAGGTCACCGCCGGGCGCGCCCGGACGAGGCGCGGCGCGCCCGGCCACGTCGAGGTGCCCGTCCCCTGACCGGGCCCGGGCGGCTCAGGCGGCGAGGAACTCCTCCAGGGCCGGGGCGAGCGCGGCGGGGTCGACGTCGTGGGTCTGGCCGTCCAGGGTGCGGTGCGTCCCGGCGGGCAGGAGCGCGGCGGTGCGGCGCGCGATGTCGCGCATCCAGGCGGGGCTGTCGCCGCCGTCCAGCACCAGGGCCGGGACGGAGACGCCCGCGAGCAGGTCGTGCGGCAGCTCGGCGCCCGTGGCGGCGTCGTCCATGACCGCCGAGTCGTAGGCGAGGGTGGGCGCGAGCTCCTCCAGCGCGGGCCACATCGGCGCGCCCCGCATCTGGCGGACCATGTCCTCCGGCATGCCGACGGCGGTCATGAACAGGGCGAGGGCGTCCCCGGGGCGCCCGTCGGCGAGCATGCCGGTCAGCTCGGTGTTGTAGGCGCGGGCGCGGGTGAGGCGGTCGTCGTGGGCGGGGTTGAAGGGCGGCTCGAACAGCGCGAGCCGGGTGATGGGCAGGCCGTGCGCGGCGGCGCGCAGCGCCAGGACGGCGCCGGACGACATCCCGTACACCGCGGCGGACCCGCCGGCGGCCTCGATGACGGCGGCCAGGTCCTCGATCTCGCGTTCGACGGCGTAGGGCGGGGTGTCGCCGCTGTCGCCGCGCCCCCGGCGGTCGTAGGTGAGGACGGTGCGGTGCGGTGCCAGCAGCCCGGCGAGCGCCGCGCCGGAGCCGCGGTCGTTGAGGGCGCCGCCGACATGGATCAGGGCGGGTCCCTCGCCGGTCCGGTCGATGGCGATGCGGGTGCCGTCCTTGGAGTGCGTGATGTCCATGAAGGGTTCCTTCCCAGGTGGCCGCCTTTGCGCGGTCCGCTGCGCGTGGTCGTTGACCGGCGGGCAGGATCTCGCACAATGTCGAGAATGGGTACCTCACACCGGCTCAGGGCGTTGCGCGGAGCGCCGCCGCCGCGGGACGGGGGACCGTGCGCCGGGCGGCGGGAGGGCCAGTGACGGGGGCGGTCGCGGGGCTGGGGCCGGGCGTGGTGGTGGGGCTGGTGCTGCTGGCGGTCGCGGCGGGGATCGGGATCACGGCGGTCGGGCCGGGCGGGGTGCTGGTCACCGCGGGGCTGTTCGCGTTGACGCCGCTGTCACCGGCGCAGGTGGCGGGCACGGCGCTGGTCACCAACGTCGCGACGGGCGTGCTGGGCACGGCGGTGTACACGCGGTCGGGGCAGCTGCGCGAGCCGGAGGCGCGTCGGGCGGCGGTGCTGCTGTGCGGGGGCGCGGTGGTCGGGGCGCCGGTGGGGGTGCTGCTGAACGGGCTGGTGACGGGCCGGGCGTTCGGCGTGCTGCTGGGGGCGCTGGTGGCGGTGACGGCGGTGCTGGTGCTGGTGCGGCGTCCCGGAGGCCGGGGGCCTGCGGCGGACGGTCCGGGGCGGGCGGTGACCGCGGCTGCGGGTGCGGGGGTGGCGGCGGCGGGCGCGATGTTCGGGGTCGGGGGTCCGATGCTGTGCGTGCCGCTGCTGGTGGCGCTGGGGGTGCCGGTGCTGTCGGCGCTGGCCGCGGCGCAGGCCCAGTCGGTGGTGATCGCCGGTGCCGGGACGGTCGGGTACCTCGCGGCGGGCGCGGTCGACTGGCCGCTGGCGGCGCTGGTGGGCGTCCCGGAGCTGGCGGGGGTCCTGGCGGGGTGGGTGATCGCCCGGGCGGTGCCGGCGGGGGCGCTGAAGGGGGCGCTGGTGGTGAGCCTGCTGGCGCTGGCCCCGTACGTGGCGCTGCGCGGCTGAGCCGCCTCGCGGGCGGCGCGGGCGGGCGGGCGCCGGTCAGGTGCGGGCGCGCAGGCGGCGGAGCATGCGGGCGTCGGTGAATCCGACGGCGCGGGCGGCGGCGTCGGTGGTGGCGCCCTGCCCGATGAGGTGCTCGGCGCGTTCGAGCCGCAGTTCCTGCTGGTAGCGCAGCGGGGTCAGGCCGGTGGCGGCGGTGAAGCGGCGGGTGAGGGTGCGTTCGCTGACGCCGGCCTCGGCGGCCAGGACGTGCAGGGGCAGGGGGCCGGCGTAGTGGGCGTCGATGTGGTCCTGGGCGCGGTGGACGGCGTCGCTGACGTGGGCGCGGTGCCGCAGCAGGGCGCTGGCCTGGGGTTCGTCGCCGTTGCGGCGCGCGTACACGACCATGGCGCGGGCGGTGCGGGCGGCGGCGCCGGGGCCGTGCCGGGAGGCGACCAGGTGCAGGGCGAGGTCGATGCCGGAGGCGATGCCGGCGGAGGTGACGACGCGGCCGTCGGTGACGTACAGCACGTCGCGCACGACGGTGGCGCGCGGGTGGCGGCGGGCCAGGGCGTCCTGGAGCTCGTGGTGGGTGGTGCAGCGGCGCCCGTCCAGCAGTCCGGCGTGGGCGAGGGCGAAGGCTCCGGCGCAGACGCTGGCGACGGTGCCGCCCGCGGCGTGGTGGGCGGCCAGGCGGCGGGCGGCGCGGGCGGAGACGGGCGGGGCGTGGGGTTCGCCGTCGCCCCAGCGCCATCCGGGGACCAGGACGATGTCGGCCGCGGTGAGGTCGGGCCATGCGGTGGGGGCCTGGAGGGCGACGCCCTGCGCGGTGGGCACGGTCGCGGGCGCGGCGGCGGAGGGGGGCGCGGTCTCCGGCTCGTCCCCGGGGGCGGTGCGGTCGGCGACGTAGGCGAGCCGGTAGGGCAGGCCGGCGTCGGCGGCGGTGCCGAACACCTGGGCGGGCCCGGCCAGGTCGAGCAGGTGCAGGCCGGGGACGAGCAGGAAGACGACGCGGGTCACGATCCGGTCAGCCTACCGGGGGCGGGTGCGAGGTCGTCGAGCGAGGCGATCGCGGCGAACCGTCCGGCCAGGGCGTACTCGGTGCGGGCGATGATCTGGTCGGTGGGCAGGGTGGCGGGGTCGGCGAGGATCTCGGCCAGGGGGCGGCCGGGCGGGGCGTCGCGGTGCTCGATGGGGAAGGTGGCGGTGGCGTCGGTGACGAAGGCGACGCGGTAGCCGAGGTCGGCGGCCAGGCGTGCGGTGGTCTCGCAGCACTGCTCGGTCTGGATGCCGCAGACGGTGACCTCGCCGACGCCGCGTTCGGTGAGCAGCTGCTGCAGGCCGGTGGTGGTGAAGGCGTTGCGGGAGGTCTTGGTCATGACGGGCTCGCCGGGCTCGGGCGCCAGGCCGTCCATGAGGCGCACGTGGCCGAGCGCGGGGTCGAAGGGGTTCCCGGTGCCGGGTTCGGCGTGCAGGATCCACACGACCAGGTCGCCCGCGGCGCGGGCGGCGGCGGCCAGGCGCGCGGCGCGGGCGGCGATGTCGGGCGCCGAGACCGCCGCCCAGTTGGGGCGGCGGCGGAAGGACTCTTGGACGTCGATGACGAGGAGCGCTCGGTTCATGGGTCGATCCTGGCCGGGCGCGGCGGCGCCCGACAGGCGTCATCGCGACGGGAAGCGGAACGATCCGGTCAGCACGGCGGACGGCGGCGGCGTAAAGGATCTCGGGCGGGGGAGGGAGGGGACGTTCTGGGCGGGAATCCCCCGAGGTGAGGGGGTCTGTACGAGTGAGGGGGACTCGGCATGGGCGGAGGCGTCGGGGGGCACGCGCCGGGGGTCAGTCTCGGGGTGGAGGAGGAGTTCCTGCTGGTGGACCCGGGGTCGGGGGAGTGCGTCGGGCACGCCGAGGACGTCCTGGAAAGGGCCGGGCCGCACCGGTGGCGGGCCTCGGGTGGGTCGTTCCACACCGAGTTGCTGGGGTCGCAGGTGGAGGCGGTCACGGGGGTGTGCCACGACCTGGCGGGCCTGCGCGCGCAGCTGCGGTACGGGCGGGCGCGGCTGGCGGAGGCGGCGCGGGAGCGCGGCGCGCTGCTGGTGGCGGCGGGGACGCCGGTGCTGGGCGGCCGCCCGCCGCCGGCGGCGCGGGGCGAGCGGTTCGCCGCGATCGTGTCCGCCTACGGCGACGTGGTCGAGGACTACCAGGCGTGCGGCTGCCATGTGCACGTCGGCGTCCCGGACCGGGAGGCGGCGGTGGCGGTGGTGAACCATCTGCGGCCGTGGCTGCCGGTGCTGGTGGCGCTGGCGGCCAACTCGCCGTTCGACCGCGGGCGCCCCACCCGCTACGCGGCGCGCCGGATGATGGAGATGGCGCGGTTCCCGGGGGCGGGCGTGCCGCCGTGGTCGGCGTCGGCGGCCGACTACGACGCGCGGGTCGCGGCGCTGGTGGAGTCGGGCGCGCTGGTGGACGGGGCGATGACGTTCTGGCTGGCGCGGCCGTCGCCGCGGTGGCCGACGGTGGAGGTGCGGGCGGGGGACGCGGCGGCGACGGCGGACGAGGCGGTGCTGCAGGCCGCGCTGGTGCGGGGCCTGGTGGCCGCCGCGCTGGCGGATCTGGCGGCGGGCCGCGAGGCGCCGCGGGTGGACGGGCAGGTGTGCGCGGCGGCGCTGTGGAACGCGGCCCGGCACGGTCTGGACGGCGCGATGGTGGACCCGGTGTCGCACCGTGCCGTCCCGGTGCGGCGGCTGCTGGACGGACTCGTCGCCCGCGCGGCCCCGGCGCTGGAGGAGGCCGGCGACTTGGACGCGGTGTCCAGGCTGGTGGAGGGCGTGCGCCGCGCGGGGACGGGAGCGGACCGGCAGCGCCGGGCGGCCCGGCGGGGCGGGCCGCGCGCGGTGGTGGACATGCTGGTCCGCCAGACCGAGTCCGGCGACCTGGACACCGGCCTGGACGCCGGCCTCGGTGCCGGCTCGGACGCAGGGCCGGACGTGGCGGGCGGGCCCGCCGAGGGGGCGGGGGAGCCGCCCGACGAGACTCCTGGGGAGAAACCGGGCGTATGGGACGCGGGTGAGCGGGTACCGGAGCCGGACGCCCCTTGACGACGGAGGACACATGACCGTTCACCAGGACCGACCGCCCTCTCGCGGTCCCGAGCCCCGCCCGGGGACCGGACGCGGGCAGGCCCCCGCGTCAGGCCCTGCATCGGCTCCCGGGTCGGGCCCTGCGTCCGGCTTCGGATTCGGGGGTTCGCTCGGTTCCGTCCGGGCGCGCGCGGACCGGGCCCCGGTGCTGCCGGAGCCGCGCGGGCCGCTGTCGCGGGCCGTGGCGGACGTCCTGGCCTCGGGCCCGCCCCCGAGCCCGCTTCGCGACGACCCGCCTGGGCCGTGCGGGATCGGCGGGCTGGTCGCCGAGGCGCGGTCCTGCGACCCCTACGGGGAGGATCTGCAGCTGGCGCTGCACACCTGCTACGAGCTGCACTACCAGGGGTTCGCGGGCGTGGACCCGGACTGGGAGTGGGATCCGGGGCTGCTGCGGCTGCGCGGGGCGATGGAGGCGGTGTTCCTGGCGGCGCTGCGCCGCGACGTGTGGCAGGCTGCCGGCCCGGAAGCGGCCGGGGACGTGCAGGGGGCGCTTGAGGAGCTCCTGGTGGAGCCGGTGGACGCGCGCGGCGTGTCCCACCATCTGCGCGACGAGGGCACCTGGGGGCAGATGCGCGAGTACGCGGCGCTGCGGTCGGTGTACCACCTGAAGGAGGCCGATCCGCACGCGTGGGTGATCCCGCGGCTGCGGGGGCGGGCCAAGGCGGCGCTGGCGGCGGTGGAGAACGACGAGTTCGGCGGCGGCCGCGCGCGGATGACGCACCAGGGCCTGTACGCCGATCTGCTGGACGACCTGGGGCTGGACCCGTCCTACGGCGCGTACGTGGACGCGGCGCCCGCGGAGATGCTGGCGACGGTGAACATGATGTCGCTGTTCGGGCTGCACCGGTCGCTGCGGGCCGCGCTGGTGGGGCATTTCGCGGCGGCGGAGATCACCACGGCGCCGTCGGCGCGGCGGATGGCGCGGGCGCTGGAGCGGCTGGGCGCCGGTCCGCGCGCCCTGCTGTTCCACACCGAGCACATCGAGGCCGACGCCGTCCACGAGCAGGTGCTGCGCCACGAGGTGATCGGCGGGCTGCTGGAGGCCGAGCCGGGCCTGGCCGGGGACGTGGTGCTGGGCGTGCGCGCGACGGGCCTGCTGGAGGACCGGTTGGGCGGCCATCTGCTGGGGAGCTGGCGGGCGGGCCGTTCGGCGCTGCGGCGCCCGCTCGCCGACACGGTGGGCGATGCGGTGGGCGATGCGGGCCCCGGCGCCGGGGCCGGTGTGGTGAGTGACGTGCCGGCGGCCGCGCCGGCGGCCGGGTGAAGGGGAGGGGCGGGATGATGCTTTTCAGGCCGCCGGGCGTGTACCGGCCGCAGGCCGACACCTCGCTGCTGACGCGGGCGCTGCTGAGGTCGCTGTCGCGGGCGGGGGCGCCGCCGGGGGCACGGGTCCTGGAGCTCGGCACGGGGACCGGCGCGGTGGCGCTGGCCGCTGCGCGGGCGGGCTGCGAGGTCGTCGCGGTGGACGCCTCGTCGCAGGCGGTGCTGGCGGCGCGGGTGAACGCGCGGATGCGGGGGCTGCCGGTGCGGGTGCTGCGCGGGGACATGTTCGCGCCGGTCGCCGGGCAGGAGTTCGACGTGATCGTCGCGAACCCCCCGTACGTGGCCGGGGAGGTCGACCCGGCGTCGGTGCGGGGCCGGGCGCGGGCGTGGGAGGCGGGCCCGGACGGCCGGATTCTGCTGGACCGGATCTGCGCGCAGGCCCCCCGGCATCTGTCGCCGTCGGGGACGCTGCTGGTGGTGCACTCGGCGCTGAACGGGGTGGCGGCCACGCTGGTGGGGCTGCGCCGCGCGGGGATGCGGGCGTCGGTGGTGGCGCGGCACCGCGAGCCGTTCGGGCCGGTGATGCGGCGCCGCGCGGACGGGCTGCGGGCGCGCGGCCTGCTGGTGGAGGGGCAGCGGCACGAGGACCTGGTGGTGGTGCGCGCGGACCGGATGGAGGAGGAGGCGGCCGATGAGCGCGACCAGCGGGCGGCCTGAGACTCGGCCCGAGACCCGGCCGGAGTCGCGGCCGGTGCCCGCGAATGGTGCCGAAGGCCCGGACGGAGCGACGCCGGGCGGCCGGGAGCGGCGGCGGGTGCGGATGGTGCCGGGCGGCCCCGTGCTGGTGGAGGGCCCGGTGGAGATCGTGATGGAGGACGGGTCGACGGCGGTGTCGGACCGGTGGCTGGTGGCGCTGTGCGCGTGCCGCCGCAGCCGCGCGTACCCGTTCTGCGACACCAGCCATCGCCGGCGCAGCCGCGACTGATCCCGGACGGCGGCCGGCCCCCGCCGCGACGTTGCTGCCGGGTGGGGGTCAGCCGCCGAGGCTGTCCAGGGCGGTGTCCAGCCGCTGGGCGAGGGCCTCGATCTGCTCCTCGTTGGCGCCGGTGTCGAGTTCGGCGATGACGGCGTCCCGGGTGGTGATCACCATGGCGTCCTCGGGGCCGTCGCCGCGGCTCGGGTCGGCCGGGACGACGGCGGCGCGGCCGCCGACGACGACGAGCGCGGCGCCGCGGTCGGTGGAGGCCAGCAGGGTGTGCAGGTGCTCGCTTGTGATCGTCGGCATCGGGTGACCTCCGGATCGGTTGGGCGGCGGAGCGGGGCCGGGCCGTGGGGCCGGACCGCGCCGCCGGTCGTGGTGGGTGGTGGCCGTCTGGTGCGTGGTGGCGGAGTCGGCGTGGGTGCGGTCAGGGCTTGCGGCCGACTCCGGTGGCGAACTCGCGTCCGCGCAGCCGCCCGCCGGTGTCGTGGGCCAGTGGCGGGGTGTCGCGGCCGGCGCCGGTGCGCAGCCCTTCCAGGAACTCGGTGATCGCCTCGCGGGCGCTGTGGCGGGGCGTCCAGCCGAGCTCGTCGCGGGCCCGGGCGGTGTCCATGAGCGGGATCTGCAGGGCCAGGTCGAGCAGTGCGGGGGAGGCGGGCACCAGGTGCAGGTTCCAGGCGGCGGCGAGCGCGGCCCGCACGCCCCGCGCGGGCAGCCGCACGATCCGGGCGCCGAGCAGGTCGGCGAGCTCGGCGGCGTCCAGGGCGGGTTCGGCGGCGAGGTTGAAGGCGCCGCGGGCCTCGCCGGTGGCGGCGAGCCGGAACGCCTGCCCGGCGTCGGCGGAGTGCAGGACCTGCAGCCGCAGGCCGGGCAGGTCCGGCACGACCGGGATGAGGTCGGGGCGGGCCAGGCGGCCGGGCAGCAGCGGCCCGGCGAACAGGCGGCGCTGCTCGCTGGCGCTCTGCCGTTCGAAGACGAACCCGGGCCGCAGCCGCACGACGCGGCAGTCGGGGTTGGCGGTCTCGAAGGCGTCCAGGAGCCGTTCGACGTAGGCCTTCTCGCGGCTGTAGGCGGCCTCGGGCCACCCGTGGGTGGGCCAGGACTCGTCGACCGCGCGGTCCTTGGGGCCGGGGGAGTAGGCCCCGACCGAGGAGGAGTACACCAGCGCGGGCACGCCCGCGCGGGCGGCGGCGTCGAACACCCGGGCGCTGCCGACGGCGTTGGCGTCCCAGGTCACCGCGGGCCGGTGGGTGGGCTGGAACAGCCAGGCCAGATGGATGACGACGTCGGCGCCGCGCATCAGGGGGACCAGGTCGGTGTCGGTGACGTCGGCCTCGGCCCAGCGCAGCTTGCCGGTCCCGGCGGGGTCGGCCTCGCGGGCGGCCCCGGGGCCGGGGTCGCGGCGGGCCAGTCCGGTGATCTCGGTGACGGCCGGGTCCTCGGCGAGCGCGCGGACGGTGCTGGTCCCGATGTTGCCCGTGGCGCCGGTGACGACGACGCGCATGGCGATCTCCCCCTCGTCGGCGGTTCGCCCGCGGGATCGTCCCCGCAGGTGGACGGCCCCATTCCCGTCCCGCGCCGATGTATGCCCGCCGCGCCGCCGGCCCCGGGCCCGCGCCCGGGGCCCGCGGCCGGCGGGGCCGGGTCAGGCGGGGAGGGCCTCGCCCGGGCGGCAGTGCAGGCACGGCCGGTACCCCGCGGCGCGCGCGGCGGCCAGGTCCCGGAACCCGCGCCGGTGCCCGGGGGTGATCCGGCGCGCGTCCGCGCAGGTCGGGTAGCACACGATCCCGGTGGTGTCGGAGCCCACCAGCCGCACGCCGCGCCGCGCCAGCCCGGTCACCTCCTCGACGTCGACGTCCTCGGCGCGCAGCAGCCGTTCCTTGGCGCCGGCGCCGAACACGTAGTCGCCCAGGGAGCCGTCCGAGCGGGTCACGCGGTGGCAGGGGATCAGCAGCGGGACGGGGTTGCGGCCCAGCGCCGACCCGACGGCGCGGACGGCCTTGGGCCGTCCGGCGTGCCGGGCCACCCACGCGTAGGGGCGGATCTGGCCGCGCGGGATCTGCGCGGCGGCGCGCAGGACGGCGGCCTCGAAGTCGCTGAGGCCGCGCAGGTCCAGGCGCAGCGTGCCGAGCCGGCCGGTGCGCAGCGCGGGCAGCAGCCCGGGTGGGGGGCGGTCGGCGGGCAGCAGCGGCCGGGCGAACCGGGCGCGGAACGCCGCGGCGAACTCCCGCTCGTCCATGCCGGCGCGCAAGTAGGCGACGCCCTGGTCGGTGAAGGCGACCTGCAGGCCCTCCAGGGGGCCGGGGACGTGGACGCGGCGGGCGGCGATGCGGTCCAGCAGGGCCGGGGGCGCGTCGGCGGCCAGGCCCGCCAGTTCACCGGCCAGCGGGTCGGGCGTGCCGCCGGCGGGGTCGGTGCGGTTCATCGGGTGCCCCCTTTCTGCTCGGGGTCGGGTGCGGTGCCCGGCCCGGTGGTTCCCGGCCCCGTGACGCCGGATCCGGTGGCGCCGGGTTCGGCGCGCAGGGCGCGCAGGCGGGCCAGGCCGCGGGAGATGTGGGACTTCACGGTGCCCTCGGGCAGGTCCAGGACGGCGGCGATCTCAGCGACGGGCAGGTCGGTGACGTGCCGCAGCACGACCGCGGCGCGCTGCTGGTGGGGGAGCCGGGCCAGCAGGCCGGCCAGCTCGCGGCCGGTCTCGTGGCGGGCGGCGGCGTCCTCGACGCCCTCGCCCGGGTCGGGCGGGTCGGGGGCGTCCTCGATGGGGCCCGGCGGCGGGCGCCGCGCGGCCGTGCGCAGGCTGTTGCGCCACACGTTGGTCAGGATCGTCAGCAGCCAGGCCCGCGGCCGCAGCCCGGCGACGCGCGCCGGCTCGTAGCCGGCCAGCGCGCGGTAGGCGCGCAGGAACGCCTCGGCGGACAAATCCTCGGCCTCGGCCCACCGCCCGCACAGCCGCAGCGCGGTGGAGAACACCGCGCCCCGGTAGGCCTCGTACAGGTCGGCGAACCCCTCGTCGAGGTCGCGGGCCAGGGCGGCGGCGACCCGAGCCCCGGCGGTGTCGCCTGCCGGGGCGTCCCCACCGCCCGCGGCGGCGTCGGGGGCGCGGGTGAGAGCTTCGTCCGTAACCGTCACATCCGTTCAACACCGCCGTGACCGGCCCGGTTGCGGTCCCTCGGAGCGGGTCCGCGAGACCGGGCCGTGAGATGGGGCCGGGCGGGTGGTCAGCCGAGCCAGCCGGGACGGATCATTCCCGTCTCGTAGGCCAGCACCACCAACTGGGCGCGGTCGCGGGCGCCGAGTTTGGCCAGGATACGGCTGACGTGGGTCTTGGCCGTGGCGGGCGACAGCACCAGCCGCCCGGCGATCTCCTCGTTTGACAGGCCCGCCGCGACCAGCCGCAGCACCTCGCTCTCCCGCTCGGTCAGCGCGTTGAGCTCGGCGGCGGGCGGCGGCGCGGTGATCCGGGAGGCGAACTCGGCGATGAGCCGGCGCGTCACCGTGGGCGCCAGCAGCGCGTCGCCGCGCGCCACCACCCGCACCCCGTGGATCAGCTCGGTCGGCTCGGTGTCCTTGACCAGGAACCCGCTGGCCCCGGCCTTGATCGCGCCGTAGACGTAGTCGTCCAGGTCGAACGTCGTCAAGATCACCACGCGGACGTCGGCGAGGCGGGGGTCGGCGATGATGCGCCGGGTGGCCTCCAGCCCGTCCAGGACGGGCATGCGGATGTCCATCAGCACCACGTCGGGCCGCAGCTCGCGGGCCCGCGCGACGGCCTGCTCCCCGTCGCCGGCCTCGGCGACGATCTCGATGTCGTCCTCGCCCTCCAGGATCGACCGGAACCCCGCCCTGACCAGCGTCTGGTCGTCGGCCAGCATCACCCGGATCACGCGTTCTCCTCTGTTGTCTCGCCCAGCCCGCTCATATCGTCCTTCGTGTCCTTCTCGCGCGGGGCGGCCGGTCCGGCGGCGTCCAGCGGCAGCCGCGCCCACACCCGGAACCCGCCCGCCGGGCCGGGCCCGGCGGCCAGCTCCCCGCCGACCGAGGCGGCCCGTTCGCGCATGCCCCGAACCCCGTTGCCGCCCGCACCAAGCTCCGCACCCTCCGCGTGCGGGGGAGCGGGCGGGCCTGGGCCGTCGTCGTCCACCCGCACGACCACCTCGCCGGGGAACACCCGCACCTCGACCGTGACCGCGGCGGCCCCCGAGTGCCGGACGGCGTTGGTCAGCGCCTCCTGCACGATGCGGTACCCGGCCAGCCCGACCGGGGCCGGAAGGTCCCCCAGCGCCGCCGTCCCCGGCTCACCGGGCTCGGGCAGGTCGCCGGCGCGGCGGACCGCCAGCCCGGCCGCGGCGGTCTGGTCCAGCAGCTCCCCGACCCGCGCCAGCGACGGCGGCGGCGCCACCGGCCGCTCCGGCGCGCCGGGCGCGCCGTCCTCGGCGTCGACCTGCCGCAGCACGCCCAGGATCCCGCGCAGCTCCCGCAGGGTGTCCTTGCTCGCCGCCTTGATCGCCTCCAGCGCCGTGTAGGCGCGGCCCGGGTCGTCGCGGCGGTGCAGCGCCGCCCCCGCCTGCACGTTGATCAGCGAGATCTGGTGGGCGAGCACGTCGTGCAGCTCGCGGGCGATGCGCAGCCGCTCGGCGACCGCGCGGCGCCGCGCCTCGGCCTCGCGGTCGCGCTCGGCCGCGGCGGCGCGCCGCTCGGCGGCCTCGGCCAGGGCGCGGCGGCCGCGCACGTACTGCCCGATCGCCACCGTGATCAGCAGTCCCAGCGACAGCGACGCCACGCCGCGGGCGTCGGTCACCGCGTCGGGGTCGTCGCCCTTTCCGCGCACCGACGCCGCCGCCAGGAAACCGGCGTTGACGACGATGACCGCGCCCAGCGACACCGCCAGCCGGCACTCCACGGCCGCGTTGAACAGCGCCAGCCACAGCACGACCGCCACGGGCCCGTCCGGGTACCCCAGCGGGTAGTACAGCGGCGGCACCGCCACGGCGACCACCAGGACCGCCGCCGGGTGGCTGCGCCGCCACGCCAGCGCCGCCGACGCCGCGGCGATCAGCGCCAGCCCGCCCGGCCACAGCGGCCGGTCCCCGGGCTTGACCGCCGCCTCGCTCATCGCGACCGACGCCACCAGGACCGCCGCCGCCAGCAGGGCGTCGGCCGCCCGCCCGCGCGGCCACCACGGCCCGCCCGGCGCCCGGCCCGCGATCCTGCCGGGGACCCCGGCCACCGC
>NZ_JBEZJQ010000051.1:0-28682 GCF_040653135.1 Actinomadura sp. NPDC048021 | reverse complement strand
GGCGGCTCCCCCCCCCCCGCCGCGCCCCCCGGGGGGGGGCCCCCCCCCCCGGCGGGGGGGGGGGGGCCCCCCCCCCCCCCCCCCCCCCGCGGCCCCCCCCCCCCCCCCGACACCTGAACGGCCGAGCGCCTGGAGATCATCGATCTCCAGGCGCTCGGCCGTTCTCCGCTCCGCCGGGGTCAGCCGGTGGAGTCGGACAGGAAGGCCAGAAGGTCCTGCCGGGTGATGAGGCCCTTGGGCTTGCCGTCCACGAGGACGACGGCGGCGCCGGACTTCTCCAGGACGCCGACGGCCTTGCTGACCGGCTCGCCGGAGCCGAGCGTCGGCAGCGGCGCCGACATGTGCGACTCGACCGGCTCGGTCATCTTGGCCTGGCCCTTGACCATGATGTCGAGCAGGTCGGTCTCCCCGACCGATCCGACCACCTCGGCCGCCATGACCGGCGGCTCCTCCTTCATCACCGGCAGCTGCGACACCTCGTACTCGCGCATGATGGCGATCGCGGTCTGCACGGTCTCGTGCGGGTGGACGTGCACGAACTCCGGCAGCGTGCCGCCCTTGCGGGTGAGCACCTCGCCGACCCGCGCCTCCTCGGTGGAGGGGGTGAGGAAGCCGTAGTCCGCCATCCAGCTGTCGTTGAAGATCTTGCCGAGGTAGCCGCGGCCGCCGTCGGGCAGCAGCACCACGATCACCGCGTCCGGATCGGCGCGCTCGGCCACGCGCAGCGCGGCGACGACCGCCATCCCGCAGGACCCGCCGACGAGCAGCGCCTCCTCGCGGGCGAGGCGGCGGGTCATGGTGAAGGAGTCCTTGTCGGACACCGCGATGACCTCGTCGCAGATGTCGCGGTCGTAGGTCTCGGGCCAGATGTCCTCGCCGACGCCCTCGGTGAGGTAGGGGCGGCCGCTGCCGCCGGAGTAGACCGAGCCCTCCGGGTCCGCGCCGACGATCCGGACCCGTCCGCCGGAGACCTCCTTGAGGTACCGGCCGACGCCGCTGATCGTCCCGCCGGTGCCGATGCCCGCGACGAAGTGCGTGATGCGGCCCTCGGTCTGCTCCCACAGCTCCGGCCCGGTCGTCTCGTAGTGCGACTGGGGGTTCTGCGGGTTGGTGTACTGGTTCGGCTTCCACGCGTCGGGGATCTCGGTGACGAGGCGGTCCGAGACCGAGTAGTAGGAGTCGGGGTGCTCGGGGTTCACCGCCGTCGGGCAGACGACCACCTCGGCGCCGTACGCGCGCAGCACGTCGATCTTGTCCTTGCCGACCTTGTCGGGGCAGACGAAGACGCACCGGTAGCCGCGCTCCTGCGCGACGATGGCGAGGCCGACCCCGGTGTTGCCGGACGTCGGCTCGACGATCGTCCCTCCGGGGCGCAGCTCGCCCGACTTCTCGGCGGCGTCGATCATGCGGACCGCGATGCGGTCCTTCACCGACCCGCCGGGGTTGAAGTACTCCACCTTGGCGAGCACCTGCGGCGCCCGGCCGCCGCCCACGCCGGCGGTCACCTTGCGCAGCCGGACGAGCGGGGTGTTGCCCATCAGCTCGATGAGCGAGTCGTGTACGTGCACCGCGACATCCTTGTCGTTCAGTGTGTTGATCTTATGGTTGCGTCCCTGGTCGGCCGCCGGTCGCGCGCCGAAACCGGCGCGGTGACCGGAAGGCTTCCCGTTCTCGACGGTAGCCGAGATCCGCCACCGCAGGTATCGCGACCCTTTCGTGCGGGTAGGTACAAATTCACGGAGGGTCAGCGCAGCATGTGGAGAGCATTCACCGCCCGCCGCATCGCGGCCGCCGCGGCCTATGGCGGCGGAGGCATCACCGCGCTCGGCGGCATCACGTTCGGTCTGCTGCTGATGCAGGCCAGGCTCGCCCGCAGGACCATCCTCGCACGGCCGAACGGCGACCCGCCGATCGCCGACGGCCTGTACGGCGGGACGCGCGGCGGCGACCCGCTCTCGCTGGTCATGCTGGGCGACTCGACCGCCGCCGGGCTCGGCGTGCGCACCCCGGAGGAGACTCCCGCCGCGCTGCTGGCGGCCGGGCTGTCCGCGATCGCGGGACGTCCCGTCCGGGTGACGAACGTGGCCCGCTCCGGTTCCCGCTCGCAGGCGCTCGGCGGCCAGGTCGACCAGGCCCTGCAGACCCGTCCCGACGTCGCCGTCATCATGATCGGCGCGAACGACGTGACGGGGCGGGTCCCGGCCGCCGAGTCCGTCCGGCACCTGGCCCGCGCGGTGGAGCGGCTGCGCGGCGCCGGCGGCGAGGTCGTCGTCGGCACCTGCCCCGACCTCGGCTCCGTGAAGTCGCTGATGCCGCCGCTGCGCTGGTTCGCGCGCCGCGCGAGCCGGCAGCTCGCCGCCGCCCAGACGATCGCCGTCGTCGAGCGCGGCGGCCGCTCAGTGTCGCTCGGCGACCTGCTCGGCCACGAGTTCGCCGCCGACCCGCTCGCGATGTTCAGCGAGGACCGCTACCACCCGTCCGCCCGCGGCTACGCCGCCGCGTCGGCCGCCGTGCTGCCGTCGATGGCGGCCGCGCTGGGCCTGGGGCACGATCTGTCCGACCACCTGGCGGCGGACGTCCTGCCCGTCTACCTCGCCGCCGCCGAGGCCGCCGAGCGGGCCGGCACGGAGGTCAGCGGCGCGTCCGTCGCCGGGCTCGACCGCGGCCCCCGGGGTCGCTGGGCCACCCTGCGGTACCCGCTGCGGCACCTGCCCCGGCGCCACGCGGCCGGACACCTTCCCCGGGAGGACGGCCCGGCGCTCACGGAGCCGGAGCCCGCCCGGTCACCGGTGGCGGGCCCCGGCGGCCCGGGGTGCCGGCCGAGGCTTCGCCCGCGCTGGCGGTGGCCCGGCCGGTGGCGGCGGTCCCACTCTCCGGTGCCCGGCGTCCCGGACACATGGGGCGGCGGTCACCCCGCCGCCGGGACCTCGCCCAGGTGAACGAGGTAAGCCCGTACTTATTGGACGTTCCGTCCACCAGGCGCGGGGGGCGGCGTGTACGGGGCGGGGGGCCAGCGGCTAGATTGCTGGTGACCGGTGAGTAACACCGTTGGCGCTGAGAAGGAGACCCGCACATGCCCGAGGCAGTCATCGTCGCAACCGCGCGCTCGCCGATCGGGCGCGCCTTCAAGGGGTCGCTCAAGGACATCCGGCCCGACGACCTCACCGCCCAGATGGTCACCGCCGCGATGGCGAAGGTCCCGCAGCTGGACCCGAGCCAGATCGACGACCTGCTGCTCGGCTGCGGCCTGCCCGGCGGCGAGCAGGGCTACAACATGGGCCGCGTGGTGTCGGTCCTGCTGGGCTGGGACAACGTGCCCGGCGCCACCATCACCCGGTACTGCTCGTCCTCGCTCCAGACGACGCGGATGGCGCTGCACGCGATCCGCGCCGGGGAGGCCGACGTCATCGTCTCGGCGGGCGTCGAGACCGTCAGCCGGTTCGCCAAGGGCAGCAGCGACGGCCTGCCCGACACGCAGAACCCGCTGTTCGCCGACGCCCAGGAGCGCACCGCCAAGGCCGGCGAGGGCGGCGCCGCCGTGTGGCACGACCCGCGCGAGGACGGCGCGCTGCCCGACATCTACATCGCGATGGGCCAGACCGCCGAGAACGTGGCGGCCCTGCGCGGCGTTTCCCGCCAGGCGCAGGACGAGTTCGGCGTCCGCTCGCAGAACCTCGCCGAGAAGGCTCTCGCCAACGGGTTCTGGGAGAAGGACATCACCCCCGTGACGCTGCCGGACGGCTCCGTCGTGGCCAAGGACGACGGCCCCCGCCCCGGCACCACCTACGAGAAGGTGTCGCAGCTCAAGCCGGTCTTCCGCCCGGACGGGACGGTCACCGCCGGCAACTGCTGCCCGCTGAACGACGGCGCCGCCGCGGTCGTGGTCATGAGCGACACCAAGGCCGCCGAGCTCGGCATCACCCCGCTGGCCCGCATCGTGTCGACCGGCGTCACCGGCCTGTCCCCCGAGATCATGGGGCTCGGCCCGGTGGAGGCGTCCCGCCGGGCTCTGGCCAAGGCCGGGATGACGATCGACGACATCGACCTCGTCGAGATCAACGAGGCGTTCGCGGCGCAGGTGCTGCCGTCCGCCGAGGAGCTCGGCATCGACCACGACAAGCTGAACGTCAACGGCGGCGCGATCGCGGTCGGTCACCCCTTCGGCATGACCGGCGCCCGGATCACCTCCACGCTCCTCAACGGCCTCAGGTTCCACGACAAGCAGTTCGGTCTGGAGACGATGTGCGTGGGCGGCGGCCAGGGCATGGCCATGGTCCTGGAGCGCCTCTCCTAAAGGTAAGACCAACCTTACCCAGGGAAACGGAAACCTGACCCCTGCACGGTGGCCCGCGCGGAACCGCCCTCACGCGGCTCCCTGCGGGCCACCTGCGCGTTTCCGGGGATCATCCCCGTTACGGATGATCTACATAACGTCATGGATAGGTCCCCGTTAGGGGGTTGTCACATGCGGAGAGGTGTTGCAGAGTCGGCAGGAAGAGCCCCGCGACCTGGAGGTGCCAATTGTCACTGAACCACTCGCCGGAGACGCACAGCAAGCTGATAGCCCGCATTCCGCAAGTCACCGGACGTGACATCCCCGAGTGGTTCACCACGATCGAGAACGGGCCCTCGTTCACGCGCTGCGAGGAACGCAGCACCTGGCTGGCCGAGGAGCACAACCTCTCCCACGGCTACGCCGCGGCCCTGGTCCGCGAGCACGAGCGCACGCGCCGCGCCCGCCACTACTGAGCACGCGCCTCCCCTGGGGAGGGCGCGCCGATCGAACGTCATACCGAACGTTGCGGGATCCCGCCAGAGGGTGTCCCCGCCGTCGTGCCGCTGCTCGCCACGACCTTGGCGCAGAGATCCCGCACAGATCAGCCCCACGCCGCCCGGCGCGGGGCTGATCAACGCGTGGACCGCCCCGGCCAGGACCCGCGCCCAGCGCCGTTACGTTGCCGGTGTTGAACGGCCCGTAGACCGCCTGCCAGGAGCCGCACGTCACACTTGCCAGATGGCCCCGGCCGGGCACGGTCGTCCCCCGAAGCCGCGTCCTGCAAACCAGCATGGGCGCCGCACAAACGGGGAGATGACCATGACCAAGCCGATCAGCACCGAGCGCGGCTCGTGCATTTTCTGCAAGATCGTCGAAGGTACGGCTCCTGCCGAGATCGTGCGGGAGTGGCCGGACGCGGTGGCATTCGTGCCGCTCGGTCCGGTCGTGGAGGGCCACGTCCTGGTGGTGCCCCGCGTGCACGTCGACGACGTCACCGAGGACCCGATGGTCTCGGCGACGACGATGGCCAGGGCGGCCGAGCTCGCCCGCGAGGCGTTCCCGTGCAACGTGATCACCTCGGCGGGCGGCGAAGCCACCCAGACGATCTTCCACCTGCACATCCACATCGTCCCCCGGCGGGCAGGCGACGACCTGCACCTCCCGTGGACCGACCAGGTGGTCAGCGACTGACCTCCGGGCAGATCGCCACCACCCGCTACGACGAAGAGCCAGCACACACAGCGTCTCGGACGCTGGCTGCCTGACATATCAACTCCGGCGAAGGGCCCGGAACCCCGGGCCCTTCTTCTCGAAGCGCGCCGACCGGAGACCTCACTGCGTCGGGCTCACAACACGCCGACGCTCACCCCTAGTCGCGCCCGGAGAAGTAGCTGAGCAGCCGCAGGATCTCCAGGTAGATCCACACCAGGCTCAGCACCAGCCCGAACGCGCAGTACCAGGCGAACTTCTCGGGCGCGCCCGTCCGCACCCCGGTCTCGACCGCGTCGAAGTCGAGCAGCAGGAAGAAGCAGCCGACGAGGATCGCGACGACGCTGAAGACGTAGGCGAGGGGGTTGCCGGGGTCGCGGATCCCGATGCCGTGGTCGCCGCCGAACAGGTACACGACCCAGTTGACGAGCATCAGCCCGATCAGCGCGAGCCCGGCGGCCATGACGAACCGGGCGAACTTGGGCGTGACCCGGACGATGCGCAGCGCGTAGACGGCGAGGGTGGCGCCGAACGCCAGCGCCGTCCCGACCACCGCCTGGAAGACCACTCCGTGGTAGATGTCGTTGTAGGAGTGGCTGACGATCCCGACGACGACGCCGTAGACGGCGGCGAACGCCAGCACCGTCGCCGCGTTCGCCTTGCGGCCGAACGCGATGAACGCCCAGATGCCGATCTCGGCGATGAGCGCCACGACCAGCACGGGCGCGGCGCGCGCGGTCGGCACCAGCGCCCAGGCCAGCGCCGCCGTGGCCACCAGGGTCACGAGCGTCAGGAATCCGCGGACGACGACGTCGTCCATGGTCATCGTCCTGGTGGCGGCCGGCGCGTACCCGGGCGCGGCATAGGCGGCCCCGCCGTACCCTCCGCCCCGCTGGTCGAAGGCGCTCCCCCGGAACGCCGGGTTTCTGCTCTCCATCAGGTCTCCACTTCCGCCGAGGTGACCCACCAGTCTAAGCCGCGAACCCCCCAGTTGATCAGCCGCAACACCCCCCGAAAAGCCCCCGACCCGCGCACCCGCCGGCGAAGGCGAAGCCGAGCACCCGGGCGAAGGCGAAGCCGAGCACGGGCCAGACGACCGCCGACCCCGACCCGAGGAGAAGGCGATGGCGAAGCCGAGCCCGCGCGAGGGCGAAGCCCGAGCATCGGGGGTTCTAGGGGGTCGCCCCCTGGGCGGACACAGCGAGCCAAGGCGAAGCCGGTAGAAGATCGGCGAGCAGGGTTCGCCGCACGTGCCCCTGGTCGGACTCGAACCGACACACTGGCTCTTTTAGGGAGCCCGCCTCTGCCGTTGGGCTACAGGGGCGGCGTCATCATATCGAGTCAGTGGTTGTCGCCGCCGTCTCCAAGGGCCGTGATTGTGGAGCTCTGGCGGCCGGGTTCGGCCAGTGGAACGGTCCGGCCGGTCAAGGCGGGTTGTCAGATGTCGCGCTGGCGTCCGGCGGCGAGTTCGAACTCCTGGCGGGGCCATTCGAGTTCGCCGAGCGAAACGATCTCGCGGCGGAAGAACGCGGAGAGCGTCCAGTCCATGGTGATGCGGAACTTGCGGTTGACGGTCGGCATGCGCGACAGGTGGTAGGTGCGGTGCATGAACCACGCGGGCAGGCCGCGCAGTTTGAGGCCGTAGACGTTGGCGACGCCCTTGTGCAGGCCGAGGCCGGCGACCGAGCCGACGTAGGCGTGCACGTACGGTTTGCGGGGCTTGCCGCGCAGGTCCGCCACGATGTTGTCGGCGAGGCGCTTGGCCTGCCGGACGGCGTGCTGGGCGTTGGGGGCGGTGAAGTCGCCGGTGTCGGTGAGGTCGGGGACGGCGGCGTTGTCGCCGGCGGCGTAGACGCCGTCGAGCCCTTCGACGGTGAGCTCGGCGGTGGTCCTGATGCGGCTCTTGTCGTCGAGGGGGAGGTCGCTCTCCCTGACGACGGGGTGCGGTTTGACGCCGGCGGTCCAGACGAGGGTGCCGGCCTCGAACTCCTCGCCGTCGCTCAGCACGATGCGCCGCTTCTCGGCGGACTTGAGCAGCGTGTTCATCTTGACCTCGATGCCGCGGCGGCGCAGGGCCTCGGCGGTCCAGCGGCCCATCTCGGGGCCCACCTCGGGAAGGATGCGGTCGGTGGCCTCGACCATCATCCAGCGCATCTCCTTCTCGTCGATCGTCGGGTACCACTTGCAGGCGTCGCGGGCCATGTCCTCCAGCTCGGCCATGGCCTCGACGCCCGCGAACCCGGCGCCGACGAACACGAACGTGAGGGCGCGCTTGCGGACGGCCTCGTTGTCCGGGTTGGACGCGGCGATGTCGAGCTGGTGCAGGACGTGGTTGCGCAGGAAGATCGCCTCTTCGACGGTCTTGAAGCCGATCCCGCACTCGGCGAGGCCCGGGATGGGCAGGGTCCGCGAGATGGAGCCGAGGCTGACGACGAGCATGTCGTACTCGATGTCCCGCTCCGGCACGCCGGAGGTGTGCGCGCCGGCGGGCCGGAGGGTGAGCCGTCTGGAGGCGTTGTCGATCCGCGTCACGAACCCGTTCACGATGCGGCAGCGGTTCAGGACCTTGCGCAGCGGCGCGACGACGTGGCGGGGCTCCAGGTTCCCCGCGGCGGCCTCGGGCAGGAACGGCTGGTAGGTCATGTAGGACTGCGGGTCGATGACGGTGACGGCGACCTCGCCGCGGCGCATCTCGCCGCGCAGCCTCTTCTGCAGGCGCAGGGCCGTGTACATGCCGACGTATCCGCCGCCGACGATCACGATCTGTTTCGTGCGCTGGGTTGGCATATCCGGAGCGATACCCGGTTCTGCCGCTGCCTCACGTCTTGGGGGGAGGTGCGAACTTCCTCGGCGCGCCCGACATCTCATCCGATGTACCACCAAGAGGGAGACCGCGAGGTCAGGGCCCGACGGGGGCGCCAAGCGGTCGCGGGGCGGCGGACCGGTGCAGGGGCCGGTCCGCCGCGCCGCGGCCGCTTGGCCACGGCCCTGCCTCGCAGTCGAACTCTTCGTGGGACGGCTTTCAGGGGGAAGCGATGCCGCGAATCATCTGGGGCACCATCGCCGTCGCGGCCTTGACCGCTCTCGCGGGGTGCGGTGGGAGCGGCTCGAACGCCGGGCGCGCGTCGTCCGAGGGGACGGCCCGGCGTCCGCCCCTCGCCGCGACCCCTCCGGCCTAGTGGAAGTCGCGGGCGCGGACGAACACCGCGTCCAGCATCTCCTCGGTGACGCGGCCGGTGAAGGTGTTCTGCTGGCTCGGGTGGTAGCACCCCAGGAGCAGGACGGGGTCGCGCCGGGACGCCGACGGCGGCGGAGCCAGCTCGACCTCGGCGCCGTGGCCGAACTTCGGCCGGGGGCGCGGCACCGCGTACCCGGCCTGCTTCAGCGCGGGCCACACGCCCTGCCAGGCGAAACCGCCGAGGCACACGACGCAGCGGACGCTCGGGGCGACCTGCTCGACCTCGCGCGCGAGCCACGGCAGGCAGGTCGCCCGCTCCAGGGGCGTCGGCTTGTTGTCGGGCGGGGCGCACCGGACGGTCGCCGCCATCCGCGCGCCGATGAGCCGCTGCCCGTCGCCCGCGTGGACGCTGGTCGGCCGGGCCGCCAGCCCGACCCGGTGCAGGGACGCGAACAGCCAGTCGCCCGAGCGGTCGCCGGTGAAGATGCGGCCGGTGCGGTTGCCGCCGTGCGCGGCGGGGGCGAGGCCGACGATCAGGATGCGCGGCCGCTCGTCGCCCCATCCGGCGACGGGGCGGCCCCAGTACCGCTCGTCCGCGAACGCCCGGCGGCGCTGGACGGCGACCTTCTCCCGCCACTCCACGAGCCGGTCGCAGGCCCGGCACACCGACTGGCGGGCGCACAGCTCGTGCAGATCCGGCGCCCCGGCGGCCAGGTCGGCGACGTCGCCGGCGCCGTGCGCGACGGGGGTCGCGGGGGCGGCGGGGTCTTCCGGCCACCCTGACCCGGGCGGCACGAACGGAGGGTTGGCGGGCGGCATACCACCGATCGTCCCACGCCACGGCCGGTGGCCGGGTTCCGCCCATGACCGGTGGGAGGCGGGTCCGGTCGGTACGATGCGTTCGCCGGTCGGGGAGGCGGGTGTCTCGGCACGCGCGCTGTGCGAAGCGGGAGGCAGGAGTGTCGCAACCGGGCTGGTACCCCGACCCCTACGGCACGGGCAGCCTGCGCTGGTGGGACGGGGAGAGCTGGACCGAGCGGCTGAACCCCGAGACCGACCGCCCGCCCCGGCTCCCGCGCCGCGAGCAGCGGGGCGGCACCGGGTCCGCCGGCGGGGAGCACTACACCGCCCCGCACGCGCCGACCTGGGAGCGCGCCCCGTCCGTCCCCTCCCTGGACGTGAACGTACGCGGCCTGCACCTGCACGCCGACCACCAGGGCGTCGCCTACGGGAACGCCTCGCTCGCCTGGCCGCGCGTGGAGTGGGTGGCGTACTGGGCGGCGGAGCGCCCGGCGGGTCCCGGCCACGCCCCCGGCACGCAGTGGGTCTTCCAGGCGGGGCGGCATCCGTTCCGCGGCGGGCCCCGCGTGGAGGTGGTGATCGAACCGGGTGCGGCGCCCGCTCGCGCGGCGGGGCCGGGCGGCGAGCCGGAGCGGGTCTGGGGGCGGTTGATCCAGCTCTGCCAGGAGCACGCGGAGCCGCGGCTCGTCGAGGAGCTGGCCGGCCGCGTCCGCGCGGGCGAGTCGGTCGACGTGGCGCAGGGGCTGACCGTCCATCCGGGCGGCGTGCGCGGCGACCGGGTATCGCTGAGCTGGTCGTCGATCTCCACCGCGACCGTCGACCGGGGCCGGGTCTGGATCCAGCAGGCCGGCGGCACCGCGCCGGTGCTCTACGTCCCGCAGCAGAACCCGAACGCCGTGCTGATCCCCGCGCTGCTGTCCCGGCTCAAGTACTAGGGCACGCGCCGGGCCGGGCCGCCCCGAACTGGCCTCGACCACGCACGCGAACGCGTGACCTGGCCGGTGGAGCGAAGCCGAAGGCGAGCGGAGCCGGGCAGATCGCGAAGCGATGCCGCGTTCGCCCAGGCCAGGTCACGCAGCGAGCCGCCAGGCGAGCGAAGTGGGCCGGGACTTGATCAACACAGCGGTCAGACCAGCGACCAGGCGATGCCGTCGAGGATGTCGTGCTCGCTGACGACGACGGCCCCGAATCCGTACTCGCGCATGATCCGGTCGAGGATGAGCGCGCCCGCCCCGATCACGTCGACGCGGCCGGGGTGCATGACGCCGAACTCGGCGCGCTCGGCGCGGGTGGCGTGCAGCAGCCGCCGCGTCACCTCGTGCACCTGCCCGGCGGTGATCCGCGCCAGGTGGATGCGGGCCGGCTCGTAGCTCGGCAGGTCGAGCGCGATCCCGGCGACCGTGGTGACGGATCCGGCGAGCCCCACGAGGGTGCGCGCCTCGTCCACCGGGACGGTCTCGCGGACGGCGGCGAGCGCGGTGTCGATGTCGGCGGCCGCGTTGGAGATCTGCTCGGGCGAGGGCGGGTCGTCCTTGAGGTGCCGCTCGGTCATCCGCACGCAGCCGATGTCGATGGAGCGGGCCGCGTCCGCCGAAGAGCTGCCGAGCACGATCTCGGTGGACCCGCCGCCGATGTCGACGACCAGGTAGGGGCGGGCGGGGCGCAGCTTCGCCAGCTCGCGCGTGGCGCCGGTGAACGACAGCGCGGCCTCCTCGTCCCCGCTGATCACCTCGGGGACGACGCCGAAGATGTCGACGACGCCGCTGACGAAGTCGGCCCGGTTGGCGGCGTCGCGGGTCGCGCTGGTCGCGACCACCCGGGTCTTGACCGGCCCGTGCCCGTCGCCGTGCCGCTCGATCAGCTCGGCGTACCCGCGCATCGCGGTGAAGGTGCGCTCCAGCGCGGCGGGCGACAGCCGCCCGGTCTGGTCGACCCCCTCCCCCAGCCGGACGATCTCCATCCGGCGCTCGACGTCGGTCAGCGTGGCGCCGGCCTCGCCGTCGCCGCCGCCGGCCTCGATGTCGGCGATCAGCAGGCGGACCGAGTTGGTCCCGCAGTCGATGGCCGCGACGCGCGTCACCGCGCCTCCCCGGGTTCAGGTTCCGATTCGACAGGTTCGACGGTCTCTCCAGGTTCGACCTGAACGCAGGGCCCCGAGCGCCACCAGTCGGGCAGCGCGTCCAGGGCCTCGCGGCCGAACGGGTTGACGCCCGGCACCGCCAGCTCGTGCGCGACGAGGGCGTGCAGGCACTTGACGCGCTCCGGCATTCCGCCGGCGCTCTGCATGCCCTCGGGAAGCGGTTCGACGCCGTCCTCGCGGGCGGCCTCGTCGCGGCGGCGGAGGTAGTCCTCGTGGGCGGCGGCGTACTTCGCCGCCAGGGACGGGTCGCCGGCGAGCCTGGCCTGCATGTCGCGCATGACGCCGCTCCCCTCCAGGGTCCCGATGGCCGAGGCCGCCTTCGGGCACGTCAGGTAGAACAGCGTGGGGAAGGGCGTCCCGTCCGGGAGCCGCGGCGCCGTCTCGATCACGGCGGGCTGCCCGCACGGGCAGCGCCCCGCCACGCGGCGGACGCCGCGCGGCTCGCGCCCGAGCTGGGCCGCGACCGCGGCCGTGTCACGTGCATCGATCATGTATCCACCCGCGGATCCGGGGATCCGTTCTCCTCCGCGCCTCAGGGACCGTCAGCGGGGCCTGTCGGCGGCCTCCACCGACCGCCACAGCGTCTCGTACCAGGGCGGTCTGGTCTCCGTTCCGCCCCTGCGGGACTGCTGCCCGTCGCCTTCGCCGCCGTCCAGGACGATGTAGCACTTCACGTCAGGACGACAGTAATGGAGCCGCCGCGTCGCCTCACGCTCAATGTACGACTTGTCGCCCAGCTGTTGCTTGCGCTGGGCGAGGATCTCGACCTGGCGGCGGGACATCGCCTCCTGGCGGCGCAGGTCGGCGATCTCCTTGCGCTGGGCGATGTACTCCCGGACAGGGTAGGCGAGGCTCAGCGCGATCGCGCACATCACCACCGCGAGGATCGCGGCGCGGCTCGTCAGCGCCGGATTGGAACGGCGGGCCCGGGCGCCCCGCGTCCCGCGGCCGGTCTCGTGGTCGTCGCCCTGCGCCATCGTGTCCCCTGCCTGTGGCTCGGCTGCCGGAAACCGGTGCCCGGCGGGACGGGGACGCCGCCCCGCCGGGCCGCGCGGCTCAGCCCTGCGCGTCGAAGCGCGGGAACGCGGCGGCGCCGGCGTAGCGCGCGGCGTCGTCCAGCAGCTCCTCGATGCGCAGCAGCTGGTTGTACTTGGCGACCCGGTCGCTGCGGGCGGGGGCGCCGGTCTTGATCTGGCCGCAGTTGGTCGCGACGGCGAGGTCGGCGATCGTGGTGTCCTCGGTCTCGCCGGAGCGGTGGCTCATCATGCAGCGGTAGCCGCTGGTCTGCGCGAGCGAGACGGCGTCGAGGGTCTCGCTGAGCGTGCCGATCTGGTTGACCTTGACCAGCAGCGCGTTGGCGGCGCCGGACTTGATGCCGCGCCCGAGCCGCTCGGGGTTGGTGACGAACAGGTCGTCGCCGACGAGCTGGACGCGGTCGCCCACGGCGGCGGTGAGGCCCTCCCAGCCGGCCCAGTCCTCCTCGTCGAGGGGGTCCTCGATGGAGACGAGGGGGTAGTTGCCGAGCAGCTCGCCGTAGTAGGCGGCCATGTCGTCGGCGGACCGCTTGGTGCCCTCGAACGCGTACTGGCCGTCGGCGTGGAACTCGGTGGCGGCGACGTCCAGCGCGAGGGCGATGTCGCGGCCGGGGGTGAAGCCGGCCTTGCGGATCGCCTCCAGGATGAGGTCGAGGGCGTCCCGGTTGCTCGGCAGCTCGGGGGCGAAGCCGCCCTCGTCGCCGAGGCCGGTGTTCAGGCCCTTGGACTTCAGCACCGACTTCAGCGCGTGGTAGGTCTCGGCGCCCCAGCGCACCGCCTCGGCGAAGGTGGCCGCGCCGATCGGCGCGATCATGAACTCCTGGATGTCGACGTTGGTGTCGGCGTGCGCGCCGCCGTTCAGGATGTTCATCATCGGGACGGGCAGCAGGTGCGCGTTCGGGCCGCCCACGTAGCGGAACAGCGGCAGGCCGGCGGAGTCGGCGGCGGCCTTGGCGACGGCGAGGCTGACGCCGAGGATGGCGTTGGCGCCGAGCGCGGACTTGGCGGGGGTCCCGTCGAGGTCGATCAGCAGCTGGTCGATCAGGCGCTGGTCGGAGGCGGGGTAGCCGACGAGCTTCTCGTCGATGGTCTCGTTGACGGCCTTGACGGCCTTCCGGACGCCCTTGCCGCCGTAGCGCTCGCCACCGTCGCGCAGCTCGACCGCCTCGAACTGGCCGGTGGAGGCGCCGCTCGGGACCGCCGCGTGCGCCTCGGTCCCATCGGCGAGCAGCACCTCGACCTCGACGGTCGGGTTGCCGCGGGAGTCAAGGATCTCCCGGGCGATTACGGCCTCGATCGACGACACGGGGAACCCCCTGATGGTGCGGATGGTCGGTGCGGTCACCGAGCCTATCCGCGCGGCCCCGCCGCCGCCCAACCGCCTCGCCGTAGCCCTCAGAGAAACGCACATAGGGGACGGCGGTGGCGAAACAACTCCACCTCGGCGACCGCATCGTGCCAGGAAGACGACTTGACGCGGAGAACGCCCGCCTTATCTACTAAGCAGGTCAAACAGACTTGATTGATAGGGAAACTTCCAATGCATCGTGGACTCCGCGGGCGCGTCGCCGCCGTGGCACTGACCGTTCTCGTCGCAGCGGGCACGCTCGGCGCCTGCGGTGGCGGCGATGAGGAGTCCGGCGGGGACGCGGCCCCGCTCCGGCTCGGCTACTTCCCGAACCTCACCCACGCGACCGCCCTGGTCGGCGTCGAGAAGGGCATCTTCGCCAAGCACCTCGGCGCCGCGCCGAAGACCGCGACGTTCAACGCCGGCCCGGCCGCCGTCGAGGCGCTGTTCTCCGGCGCGATCGACGCGACGTTCGTCGGGCCCAACCCGTCCATCAACGCCTGGTCCAAGTCGCACGGGAAGGCCGTCCACATCATCTCCGGCGCGGCCTCGGGCGGCGTCTCGCTGGTGGTCAAGCCCGGGATCAAGGGCGTCCAGGACCTGCGCGGCAAGAAGATCGCGACCCCGCAGCTCGGCAACACGCAGGACGTCGCGCTGCGGTACTGGCTGAAGAAGAACGGCCTCACCGCGAACAAGGACGGCAGCGGGGACGTCAAGGTCGTCCCGCAGGAGAACGCCCAGACGCTGCAGACGTTCGCGCAGGGCGACATCGACGGGGCCTGGGTGCCCGAGCCCTACGCCTCGCGGCTGATCCTGGAGAACAAGGGCGAGCGGCTGCTCGACGAGAAGTCGCTGTGGCCCGGCGGCAAGTTCGTCATCACCAACCTGCTCGTCAGCCAGGAGTACGAGAAGAAGCACCCCGACCAGGTCAAGAAGCTGCTCCAGGGCGTCGTCGAGGCCACCGACTACATCAACCAGAACAAGGCGGACGCCGAGAAGGTCACCAACGACGCCCTCGCCAAGCTGAGCGGCAAGCCGCTGAAGCAGGACGTGCTCACGGCGGCCTTCAAGGAGATCGACTTCACCACCGACCCGGTCGCGTCCTCGCTGGTCGCGGGCGCGGCGCACGCCGAGGAGATCGGCCTGCTGGAGAAGACCGACCTGGACGGGATCTACAACCTGGCCCCGCTCAACGACGTGCTCAAGGCGGGCGGGAAGGCACAGGTCAGCGACCGATGACCGCGGACACGGCGGTCCGCCTCAGCGAGGTCTCCAAGGCGTTCGGGACCGGCGGATCCGCGCTCCTCGCGCTCGACAAGGTCTCCCTCGACGTGGCCCCCGGCGAGTTCGTGTGCCTGGTCGGCGCGTCCGGCTGCGGGAAGAGCACGCTGCTCAACCTGGTCGCCGACCTCGAACGCCCGAGCGCCGGGACGATCGACAAGGACGGCGCGCGGGTCGCGCTGATGTTCCAGGAGCCCGCGCTGTTCCCGTGGCTGACGGTGACCGGCAACCTCGAACTCGCCCTGAAGACGCGCGGCGTCCCGCGGGGCGAGCGGCGGAGCCGGGCGGGCCGGCTGCTCGACTCGGTGCACCTCGGCGGGTTCGCCGGCAGGCGCCCGCACCAGCTGTCGGGCGGCATGCGGCAGCGGGTCGCGCTGGCCCGTGCCCTCGCCCTCACCGAGGACGACGCCGGCGAGGGGCAGGGGACCGTCCTGCTGATGGACGAGCCGTTCGGCGCGCTCGACGCGATGACCCGCGACCTGCTGCACGACGAGATCGAGCGGATCTGGCGGGAGCGCGCCCTGACCGTGCTGTTCGTCACGCACAACGTCAGGGAGGCGGTGCGACTCGGCGACCGGGTGGTGCTGCTCAGCAGCCGGCCCGGCCGGGTCGTGGAGGAGTTCCCCGTCCCGATGGAGCGGCCGCGGCGGATCGACTCCCCCGAGGTCGCCTCCCTGGCCGGGACCATCACCGACCGGCTGCGCGAGGAGGTCGTCCGGCATGGCGCATGACACGGTGAAGGGCGAGAGGCGGCTCGACCGCGAGCTGGCGGGCTTGGACGCGCTGGAGCTCGGCGGGACGGCGCGTACCCGGCTCCTCCAGCGGGCGTGGTCGGCGGCGTGGCCGATCGTCGCGGCCGTGCTGATCGCGCTCGCGGCGTGGCAGCTGGTCGTGTGGAGCGGCTGGAAGGAGCCGTGGGTGCTCCCCGGCCCCAGGGACACGCTCCCGGTGTTCTGGGACCAGCTCACCTCGGGGCGGTTCTGGGACGCCGTCGCCCTGACGATGCGGCGTGCGGTCGTCGGGTTCGCCTTCGCCGTGGCCGTGGGCGTCGTGGCCGGCGCGCTGGTGGCGCGGTTCCGGGTGCTGCGCCGGGCGTTCGGGTCGCTGATCACCGGTCTGCAGACGATGCCGTCGATCGCCTGGTTCCCGCTCGCCATCCTGCTGTTCCGGCTCAGCGAGAGCGCGATCCTGTTCGTGGTGATCCTCGGCGCGGCCCCGTCGATCGCCAACGGGCTGATCACGGGCGTCGACTACACGCCGCCGATCCTGCTGCGCGCGGGGAAGGTGATGGGGCTGCGGGGCATCGCGCTGTACCGGCACCTGATCCTGCCGGCCTCGCTTCCCTCGTTCGTGGCGGGGCTGAAGCAGGGCTGGGCGTTCGCGTGGCGCAGCCTGATGGCGGGCGAGCTGCTGGTCGTCATCGGCGACACGACCTCGCTCGGGGTGCTGCTGTCGCAGGCCAGGGAGCTGAACAACACCGCCGACATGATCTCCTACATGCTGATGATCCTGGTCCTCGGCATCGTGATCGACCAGCTGTTCGGGCTGGTGGACGGGGCGATCCGGCGCCGCTGGGGCGTCGACGAGGGACACTGACAATCTTTTACCCGCCGACCCGGATGGGATCCGCCCTGCCCAGGTAAGAACTCCCCGGTACTGACATGACGTGCAGCGCACCAGGGAGGTCGTCATAGGCGTCCGGCTCCGCCGGCCGTCCCCGAGCGGCTGGATCTGGCAAGCCGTGCTGCGCCACCCGGAGATCCGGTTCCGAGTGACGGTGGCGGCCTCGCTGGTGGCCTTCGTGCTGTCGTCGGCGCTGAGCGCGGTGCTGCTGGTCCAGCTCAAGCAGGACGCCTACCAGGATCTCGTGCGGGCGCTGGCGCGCGACAACCGGCGGACGGCGACGGCGATCGAGACCGGGCAGCTCACCCTGGACATCTCCCCCACCACCGACAGCCTCCAGCAGGTGGTGAACCAGCAGGGCCAGGTGGTCGCGGCCACCCCGCGGATGCGGGGCCGCCCCAGGGTCCGGTTCCCGCCGCCGCCGCCGTTCGAGGAGCGCCGGGTGGGCCGCGTCTGCGGGATCGACGCGCCGGGCGCCCACTGCTTCGTGATCGTCGAGCGCCGGGTGGGGCTCGGACCGGACGCGCTGTTCATCAACTCGCTCGCCCCCGCACCGGGGCCGCTGCCGCGCCCGGTCTCGGGGGTGCTGATCCTGCTGGGCATCCCCTTCATCACCCTGCTCGCCGGCTACGGGACGTGGCTGTCGGTGAACCGGGCGCTGCTCCCGGTCGAGGGGATCCGCCGCGAGCTGGACGAGATCACCGCCACGGACCTGGAGCGCCGCGTGCCGGAGCCGCACCGCCGCGACGAGGTGGGGCGGCTCGCCGAGAGCGTGAACGCCACCCTGGACCGTCTGGAGGAGGCGGTCGCGCGGCAGCGCGCGTTCGTCTCCGACGTGTCGCACGAACTGCGCAGCCCCCTCACCGCGCTGCGCATGGAGCTGGAACTGGCGCTGTCGGCCCCCGAGGACACCGACGTCCCCGCCGCGCTGCGCGCCGTCCTGGTCAACACCGAGCGGCTGTCGGCGGTGGTGGACGACCTGCTCGCGCTCGCGCGGCTCGACGCCGACCGCACCGCCTCCCCCATGGAGCGGGTGGACCTGACCGAGATCACCGACCAGGAGGTGCTGCGCCGTCCCCGCCGCGTCCAGGTGACGGTGCTCGCGGAGGGCCCCGTGGTGGTGCGGGGCGGGCGCAGCGACCTGGCGCGGCTGCTGACCAACCTCATCGACAACGCCGACCGGCACGCCGCCGGCGAGGTGACGGTGATCCTGCGCACGGAGAAGCCCGCCACCGCGGTGGTCGAGGTGATCGACGACGGCACGGGCGTCCCGCCGGACGACCGCGAGCGGGTGTTCGAGCGGTTCGCGCGGCTGGCCGAGGGCCGGCACCGCGACGCCGGCGGTACCGGCCTCGGCCTGGCGATCTCCCGCGACATCGCCGAGGCGCACCACGGGTCGCTGATCCTCACCGACCGCATCGACGGCGTCCCCGGCGCCCGCTTCGTCCTGCGCCTCCCCAGCGACGACGTCCCGAGGTAGCCGTCCCCCGCGGGGACGGCTACCTCGGGACGGGACGTCAGGCCAGGTCGGCGGCGGTCACGGAGACCTCGATCTCCGCGGTGGGCTCGACACCCATGGCGCGGGCGAGCTTGCGGAAGGCGCGGGCCTCGTCCGGGCGGCTCCGCCGCTCCAGGGTGCGGGCCAGTGCCTCGTAGGCCCAGCCGTTGCCCGGGTCGAGCTCGACGAGGCGGCGGAGCGTCTCCTCGGCGCGGCCGAGCTGGGCGCTGTGGAAGTAGGCGCGGCCGAGCAGCTCGACCGCGGCGCGGTTGCCCGGGTCGCCGTCGACGATCGGGGCCAGCATGCGCGCAGCGCCCGCGTAGTCCCGGGCGTCGAAGAACAGCGTCGCGCGCTCGAACTCCTCGTAGGTGGTCATGCCTGCGGAACCGGGGACGGCCGGGCTTTGTTCCCCGGCCCGGCCGCCCCCGGGCGCTCAGGTCATCCCGAGATCGGCGCGGAGCCGCTCGCGCTCGGCCTCCAGCAGGTCGATCTGCCCCTGCAGCTCCTCGCGCTGGGCGAGGTACTGACCGGAGTCCACCATGTCCGTGGGGTCGCCGGACGGTGCGGGAAGGTCCGCGCGCAGCCGCTTCAGGGATTCCTCGATGTCGCGGAGCCGCGCGCGCCGGTCGTCCTCGGTCTCACTCTGGTTCATGTGTCTCCTCCTCCGGCTCTGCATGCCCGCGCCCGGGCCGTCCTCACCTCGGCGGGGCCGTCAGATGCGCAGGACGGTCTTGCCGCGCGCGCCGCCCAGCCGGTTGTCGGCCAGGGCGTCGGCCGCCCGCTCCAGCGGGACCTCCCGCTCGACGCGGACGCGCAGCGCGCCCGCGTCGATGAGGTCGGAGAGGCGGTCCAGCAGTTCGGCGGACGGCTGCGTCTGGAAGTTGACGCCGCGCAGCCCCTTCGCCTCCAGGGAGTCGGGGTTCACCGACCAGGTGGTGGAGATGTAGGTCCCGCCGGGACGCAGCAGCTGCGCGAGGTGCTCGGCCGACCGGGTGTCGCTGGCCGTGTCGAGGACGGCGTCGATCCCGTCGGTGTGGACGGCGAGCACCTGCCGGTTGAGGTCGCCCGCGGAGTGGTCGACCGTCTCGTCCGCGCCGAGGCGCCGCATCGTGCCCGCCATGTCGTCGCGCGCGGTCGCGATGACCTTGGCGCCCGCGCGGGACGCGAGCTGCACCGCGCTCTGCCCGACGCCGCCGGTCGCGCCCACCACGAGAACGGTCTGGCCGGTGTCGATGCGCGCCTGGTCGACCATGGCGAGCGCGGTCGCGCTCGCGGTCGGCACCGCCGCGGCCTGCGTGTAGATCATCCCCTGCGGCATCCGCGCGACCGGGCCGTCCTCGCGGACGAGGGCGTACTCGGCGTAGCTGCCGAGCCCGCGCTCCACGATGGCGAAGGCCCCGTAGACCTGCTCGCCGTGCCGCAGCCGGGTCACGCCCTCGCCGGCCTCCTCCACGACGCCCGCGCCGTCCCGGCCGAGGATCAGCGGGAACGGCACGTCGACGGAGTCCTTGAGCATGCCTTCGGCGATCTTCCAGTCCAGCGGGTTCAGCCCGGCGGCGATCACCCGCACCAGGATCTCGCCGGGCCCCGGCTCCGGGCGCGGCAGGTCCATGAGCGCCGGCGTGGCGCCGTACTCCGACACGGCGATGGCTCGCATGACGATCGTCCCCCGAAACGGATCAGCGCGGGAGTCGCGTCCCGCTGTCGATCTTCCCGTGTCGATCTACCCCGCGACCGGACGATCACACGTCGGCGCAGGTCACGCGGGGACGCGGGTCACGCGGGGGCCTGCTGGGGCGGCCCGCCGGGTTCCGGGGTGGGCGTGGCGGGCGGCACGGTGGGGTGGCCGCCTCCCCTGCGCCCGCCGCCGGGCCCGCCGCCGGGTTCGCGCCCGGCGCCCTTGCTGAGATGCAGCGTGATGGTGCCGCCCGGCTCGGCCGACGAGGGCGACATGCCGGCGACGGTGCCCTTCGGGAACCGGCGGGAGGCCATCGGCGCGCCGATCCGGGCCCTGAACCCGGCGGCGCGGAGCCGGGCGGCGGCCTCGCCGGGCTTCATGCCGCGCACGTCCGGCACCCTGGCCCGGTCCTCGCCCGAGCCCCTGCTGAAGTAGCGCGACGGCGGCCGGTGGAACGAGCCCGGCTCGGTGTGCGACAGCGCCCCGAGCATGCTCTGCCGCCAGATCGGCGCCGGGATCGTCGCCCCGAACACCGAGCCGTAGCACCGGCCGTCCATGCACAGGTTCTCCATCGGGTGCCTGTAGCCGCCGCGCGGGTCGCCGACCCACACGGCCGCGGCAAGGTCCGGGGTGTACCCGGCGAACCAGGCGGCGGAGAAGTTGTCGACGGTCCCGGTCTTGCCGGCGGCGTCGCGCCCGAGGCCCATGCCGCGCGCGGTGCCCTTGGTCAGGACGCCGCGCAGGACGTAGTTGACGGCGTCCGCGACGCCCTCGTCCATCGCCCGCTCGCAGTGGCGCCCCGGCACCTTCAGCCTGCGGCCGGACGCGGCGCGGATCTCCCGGATCGCGATCGGCTCGCAGTACCGGCCGCGGGCCCCGAACGCCGCGTAGGCCGCCGCGAGCCGCAGCGGGGAGACGGGGTTGAAGCCCAGCGTGAACGACGGGTACTGCTCCAGCGGCTTGCCGTTCGCCTGCTTCATCCCGAGCCGTTCGGCCATCCTGACGGTGTCGCAGAGGCCGACCTTCTTCTCCAGGGCGAGGAAGAACGTGTTGACCGAGTGGTGCGTCCCGGTGACGAGGCTGAACTGGCGGCCGCCCTCGCCGTCGGCGGAGTTGCGCAGGGAGGCGGACGGGTCGCCGACGCGGTCCCCGTCGCAGTTGCGGTAGCCGACGGGCGTGTAGGCGCGCGGCGCCATCATCCGGGTCCCGAACGGCATGCCCTCGTCCAGCGCCGCGGCCAGCGTGAACGCCTTGAACGTGGACCCGGCCTGCATGCCGATGCTGGAGCCGTGGCTGGCGTCGGCGGCGAAGTTGATCCACGTCTTGCCGCGGTCCCGGTCGGGGCCGAGCTCGCGGTCCACGGCCATCGCCTTGATCTCGCCGGTGCCCGGCTGCACCATCGCCTCGGCGGCGGCCTTGTGCGCGGAGTTCTTCGGCGGGACGTGCCCGTCGACGGCGCGCTGCGCGGCCTTCTGGGCGCGCCGGTCCAGGGTGGTGCGGATCGTCAGCCCGCCGCGCTTGAGCAGCTTCTCCCGGTCCTCGGCCGTCTTGCCGAACACGGGGTCGGTGAGGATCTCGCGCTGGACGTAGTCGCAGAAGAACGGGGCGTCGCTGGTGACGCAGCCGCTCCGCACGTTGTCGACGTCCAGCCGGACGGGCGCCCGCCTGGCCGCGGCCGCCTTGGCCGGGTCGAGCCAGCCGAGCTCGGCCATCCGGGTCAGCACGGTGTCGCGGCGCTCCCGGGCCGAGCCGGGATGGCGGATCGGGTCGTAGGCGTAGGGGTAGCGGACGACGCCGGCGAGCAGCGCCGCCTCGGGCAGCGTCAGCTCCGACGCGTGCTTGGAGAAGTAGTGCCGCGACGCCGCCTCGACGCCGTAGGCCCCGTCGCCGTAGTAGGCGATGTTGAGGTAGCGGCGCAGGATCTCGTCCTTGGTGAACCGCTTCTCCAGCGCCACCGCGTACTTCAGCTCGCGGATCTTGCGGGCGGCCGAGACCTCCCGGGCCTCCTGCCGCTCGGCGTCGGTGTCGGCCTGGGTGAGCAGCAGGTTCTTCACGTACTGCTGGGTGATGCCGGAGCCGCCCTGCGTCACCTGGCCGCTGCTGAGGTTGCTGGCGAGCGCCCGCAGGGTGCCCTGCGCGTCGATGGCCCCGTGCTCGTAGAAGCGGCTGTCCTCGATCGCCAGCACCGCCTGGCGCAGCACCGGGGCGATCTTGTTGAAGGGGACGTCGACGCGGTTCTGGTAGAAGAACGTGGCGAGGGTGGAGCCGTCCGCGGCGAGGATCTTCGAGCGCTGGGGGACGCCGGAGGTCGTCAGCCCGTCCGGCTCGGCCTCGAACCAGCCGGCGGCGTCGCGGGCGCCGACGCCCGCCGTGCACGCGGTCGGCAGCAGCATCAGCGCGACGAGCAGCCCGGCCAGGCCGCCGAAGGCGCCGAGCCCGCGCACGGCGCGGACCTTCTCGGCGCGGGTCGTCGACGGGGTCAGCAGGCGGCGCGGGCGGCGGCGCCGCGCCGCGGGGGCTCCCGGCCCGGGATCCCCTGCGTCATTTCCGGCCTCGGTCGGCACGCGCTCAGAGTAGACGGGCCTTCCCGAGCGGACCACCCCATTGGTGAGGTTCCGCCCGTTATCCCCCGAATCAGGCGTCGCGCCGCTCCCAGGTCCGGACACGGTCCCGGAATACCCGGGAAACGGCGCGCAACTCCGACTCCGCGTCCACGCCTCGCTCACCCGCCTCCCGGACCAGCGCGAACAGGCGTCCGCCCAGCTCGGCTCCGGCCTCCTCCGCCAGCCCCTCGGCGAGCCCGGACGGGGCGTCCATGCGCGCGGCGCGGCGCTGCAGCTGCGCGGCCAGCGACAGGGCGGGCTGGCCCATCGGCACGCCGTCGAGCGCCGAGGCCTCCGCGCCGCTCTTCTCCGCGCGCTCGGCCGCCTTGATCTGCTCCCAGTTCGCGTTGACCTCGTCGGCGCCGGAGACGGTGACGTCCCCGAACACGTGCGGGTGCCGCCGGACGAGCTTGTCGACGATCGCGCCCGCCACGTCATCGATCGTGAACCCGGTCCCGTCGTCGCGCTCGGCGGCCACCACCGAGTGGAACGCCACCTGCATCAGCACGTCGCCCAGCTCCTCGCGGAGCGCGCCGTAGTCGCCGGCCTCGACGGTGTCGAGGACCTCGTAGGCCTCCTCCAGCAGGTACGGGACGAGGGTCGTGTGCGTCTGCTTGCGGTCCCACGGGCACTCGCGGCGCAGCGTGTCCATCACCGACACCAGGTCGAGCAGCCGCGCGCCCGGCAGGTCGTAGGAGCCGTGGAGCACCTCGACGTCCAGCGGGTCGTCGACGACCAGGGCCCCGATCCCGCGCATCAGCGCCTCGTCGCCCTCGGGCGCGGCCACCCACAGCACGTCCGCGCGCCGCGCGTCGGCCACCAGGAGCGCCGGGTCGGGCTCCTCCACGAGGTCGGGGACGACGCCGGCGTCGAGGAGCGCGGGCAGCAGCGGGTGGCCGTCCCGGAGGCGGACGGCGTCGGCCGACCGGAGCGCGTCCCAGGCCCGCCAGGTCAGCAGGCCCGGCGCGACCCGGTGCGTGGTCGCCAGCAGGGTGAGGCTCATGGGCCTCAGATACCCGAATCGGGGCTGGACAGCCGGTAGACGATCGGGGCGACCTCGAACTTGGCGGGGTCGTAGTGCCCGTAGCGCGGGTTGACCTTGATGTGCATGCCGGCGGCGGTGCGCTGGAACAGCTCGTTCCACTGCCGCCCGGCCTGCTCGGTCGCCGGGTTCAGCCGGTTGTTCAGGTCGGCGCCGAACCGCTGCATGACCGCCAGCTGCGTCGCCACCAGCCGGGCGAGGTCGCGGGAGTGCGCGCGGGGCAGCCCGCTCGCCAGCGTGATCGACTGGGCCCCGCCCTGGCGGTCCAGGGCCTGGAGCGCGCCGTCGACCTGCCCTCCGGTCACCTCGACGCCGGCCCGGCGCGCCACCCGGTCGGCGACCCGGAAGTTGATCAGCAGGGTGAGCGCGCCCTGCAGGTCGGACTCGGAGTCGCCCGCGACCTGCGGCGCCGGGTTGGCGGGGTTGGCGCGCAGCTCGTTGGCCGCCGGGTCGGAGCGGAACTGCTCGCGCCAGTCGCGGACGGTCTGGCTGAGGGTGCTGACGGTGATGCGGTCGTCGCCGACGAGTGCGGCGGTGCCGACCTTCGGGGAGCCGCCGCAGCCGGCCAGCGCGGCGGCCGCCAGCACGGCCGCCACCGCCGCCTTCACGGACTTACCAGGCACGGATTCCTCGTCTCGTCGCTCGATCGGGGCGGCGCCAGCCTAGCGCCGCGCCGCGGACTCCAGGAACAGGGCGTCCACCAGGTCGGTCGCCCACTTCAGCAGCTCCTGGTCGCGCAGCGGACGGCCCCCGAGTACCGCCGTCTTCGGCGCGGGCACGAGCAGGGTGTCGGTCGCCGGCTTCAGGATGCTCTTCGGGTACAGCCGCTGCAGCCTGACCTGCTTGGAGTCGGGCAGGTGCACGGGCGCGAACTTGACGAACGTTCCCTGGAGGGTGACGTCGCTCAGCCCCGCCCTGCGGGCCTTGGCCCGGAACCGGGCGACCTCCAGCAGGTTCAGCACCGGGACGGGCAGCGGACCGAACCGGTCCTTCAGCTCGTCGTGCACGGCGCCGATCTCGTCCTCGGAGGTGATCGCGGCGATCCGCCGGTAGGCGTCCAGCCGGAGCCGCTCGCCCGGCACGTACTCGTGCGGCAGGTGCGCGTCGACGGGCAGCTCGACCTTGGTCTCGACGGCCTCGGGCTCGCCGCCGCCCTCCTTCAGCTCCCGCACCGCCTCGCCGACCATCCGGACGTACAGGTCGAACCCGACGCCCGCGACGTGGCCGGACTGCTCGGCGCCGAGGATGTTGCCCGCGCCGCGGATCTCCAGGTCCTTCATCGCGACGTACATGCCGGCGCCGATCTCGGTGTGCTGCGCCAGCGTCGCGAGCCGCTCGTGCGCGGTCTCGGTGAGCGGCTGCTCCGGCTGGTAGAGGAAGTAGGAGTAGGCCCGCTCCCGGCCGCGCCCGACGCGGCCGCGCAGCTGGTGGAGCTGCGACAGCCCGTACATGTCGGCGCGGTCGACGATGAGGGTGTTGGCGTTCGGCACGTCCAGGCCGGACTCCACGATCGTGGTCGCGACCAGGACGTCGTAGTTCTTCTCCCAGAAGTCGACCATGACCTTCTCGAGCTCGTGCTCGTTCATCTGGCCGTGCGCGACCGCGATCCGCGCCTCCGGGACGAGCCGCGCCAGGGTCGCCGCGACCTTGTTGATGGACCGGACGCGGTTGTGCACGAAGAACACCTGGCCCTCGCGCAGCAGCTCGCGGCGGATCGCCGCGGCGATCTGCTTCTCCTCGTAGGGGCCGACGAACGTCAGGACGGGGTGGCGCTCCTCCGGCGGGGTGAGGATCGTCGACATCTCCCGGATGCCGGTGAGGCCCATCTCCAGCGTCCGCGGGATCGGCGTCGCCGACATGGCGAGCACGTCCACCTGCGTCCGCAGCCGCTTCAGCTCCTCCTTGTGCTCGACGCCGAACCGCTGCTCCTCGTCGATGATCACCAGGCCGAGGTTCTTGAAGCGGGTCTGCGACGACAGGATCCGGTGGGTGCCGACCACGACGTCCACCGAGCCCTCCGACAGCCCGTTCAGCGTCTCCCCGATCTCCCTGTCGGACTGGAACCGGCTGATCGGCTTCACCACGACGGGGAACGCCGCGAACCGCTCGGCGAACGTGGACAGGTGCTGCTGCACCAGCAGCGTCGTCGGCACGAGCACCGCGACCTGCCGCCCGTCCTGGACGGCCTTGAACGCCGCCCGCACGGCGATCTCGGTCTTGCCGTAGCCGACGTCGCCGCAGATCAGCCGGTCCATCGGGACGGCCCGCTCCATGTCGCCCTTCACCTCGTCGATGGCGGCGAGCTGGTCGGGCGTCTCGTTGTAGGGGAAGGCGTCCTCCAGCTCCCGCTGCCACGGGGTGTCGGGCGCGAAGGCGTGGCCGGGGCTCGCCATCCGCGCCGAGTACAGCCGGATCAGCTCCCCGGCGATCTGCTTGACCGCCTTGCGGGCGCGGGACTTGGCCTTCTGCCAGTCGGCGCCGCCGAGCCGGTGCAGGCTGGGCGCCTCGCCGCCGACGTAGCGGGTGAGCTCCTCCAGCTGGTCGGTCGGGACGAACAGCCGGTCGCTCTTGGCGTACTCCAGGATCAGGTACTCGCGGGTGGCGCCCTGGACCGTGCGGCTGACCATCTCCACGTACCGCCCGACGCCGTGCTGCTCGTGCACCACGTAGTCGCCCGGCTTGAGCTGGAGCGGGTCGATGCCGCCGCGCCGCCGCGACGGCATGCGCCGCGCGTCGCGCGTGGAGGACTTCTGCCCCGACAGGTCGGTCTCGGTCAGCACCGCGAGCTTGACCGACTCCCAGGTGAACCCGTTCTCCAGCAGCCCGGTCGTGACGGTGACCACCGACGGCTCGGGCGCGCCGGCCACGTCGGCGAGCCGCGCGCCGACGCCCTCCTCCCGGGCGAGCTGGACGAGCCGCTCGGCCGGTCCGTGCCCGGCGGTGACCAGCACGACGCGCCAGCCGCCGTCCGTCCAGCCCTTGAGGTCGCCGACGACGCGGGAGGTGTCGCCGCGGTACGCCTCCGCCGGCTGCACCCCGAGGCTCAGCGTCTCCGCGCCGCCGCCGAGGGACCCGCCGTCCGGGAGCTCGGCGTCCGCGCCGCCCGCCGCCAGCGGGCTCAGCGCCGTCACGCTCCACCGCGGCAGCCCCAGCTCCGCGCTGTGGGCGCGGACCTCCTCCAGCGAGCGGAACGCCGCCGCCCCGAGGTCGATCGGCGCCTCTCCACCGGCGGCGGCGTTGACCCAGCTCGCCTCCAGGAACTCCTGGCTCGTGCGGACCATCTCGACCGACCGGGTGCGGATCCGCTCCGGCTCGCAGACCAGCAGCGCCGACCCGTCCGGCAGCAGGTCGGTCAGCAGCTCCATGCTCTCGGCGAGGACGGGCGAGAACGCCTCCATGCCCTCGACGGTGTCGCCGTCGGCGATCCGGCCGAGGATCTCCTCCAGGGCGGGGTGCTCCTGCGCGAGCCGCCTCGCGCGCTCGCGCACCTTCTCCGTCAGCGGCAGCTCGCGGCACGGCGGCGCCCACAGCCCGCCCTGCGCGACCTCCAGGGAGCGCTGGTCGGCCGCCTTGAAGTAGCGGATCTCCTCGACGGTGTCGCCCCAGAACTCCACCCGCAGCGGGTGCTCCTCGGTCGGCGGGAACACGTCGAGGATCCCGCCGCGCACCGCGATCTCGCCGCGCTTCTCCACCAGGTCCACGCGCTGGTACCCGGCCTCCACCAGGCGCCGGACCGCGTCGTCCATGTCGGCGTCCTCGCCGGAGGCCAGCCGCACCGGCTCCAGGTCGGCGAGCCCGGACACGATCGGCTGGAGCACCGCGCGGACCGGCGTCACCACGACGTCCAGCGCGCCGCCCTTCGCCGAGCCGTCCCCGGCGGGCGGGCCGCCCGCGCCCGGGTGGACGAGGCGGCGCAGCACCGCCAGCCGCTGCCCGACCGTGTCGGAGCGAGGCGACAGCTTCTCGTGCGGCAGCGTCTCCCACGCCGGGAAGTGCGCGACGCGCTCGGGGTCGAGCAGGCTCGACAGGGCGGCGGCCAGGTCCTCGGCCTCGCGGCCGGTCGCGGTCACCGCGAGCACGACGCCCTCGCCGTCCGCGCGCAGGCGGCGGCTCAGCGCGGCGGCCAGGATCGGCCACAGCGCGGCGGGTGCGACGATCTCCCGGTCCGTGCGCGGCCGCGTGAGCGCGCTCCGCAGGCCGGGGTCGGTGCACGCAAGGTCAACAAGTCCAGAAAGCGTCATTATTAGCCCGATATTCGCCCACAAATGGCCAATCACCCCGAGACAGGGCAGGCCGAAAACCCGGAATCCAGCCGGACCCGGTACCGCGTACCAGCGTACGCGCCCCGGACGGCGCTCGTTCAGGCGGAGCCGAAGGCGCCCGCCCGGGCACGCGGCCCGCCGTCCGCACCCTGACCGGCGAGGACGGCGACACGGCCGTCACCAAGAAAAGGCAAATAGCGGACGGAGCGCAGCCAAGCGATTACGCTGCGAGATTGTGACCGATCTGCGTACGTCGCCGGTCAACGGCGGCGATCTCTTCTCAGAACGCGCCCGCCAGTACGCCCTAGAGAAGCCCCTGCAGCGGATCCACATCCTCGAAGCGGGCTGCGGCTGGGGGACGGGGCTGGACCTCGGCGACCGCGAGCGCGAAGTCACGGGGGTCGACCTGGATTCCCCGGAGCTGCGCGCCTACACCTGCGAGCGGCCCGACCTCGACGCCTGGCACCTCGGCGACCTGCGCACCGTCCCGCTGCCGCCGCGCGCCTTCGACATCGTCCACGCCTCGTACCTGATCGAGCGCGTCCCGCACGCCGAACTGGTGCTCGACCGGTTCGTCGCCGCGCTGAAGCCCGGCGGGCTCCTGCTGGTGCACCTGCGCGACCGCGACACCGCGTTCGGGTTCCTCGACCGCACGCTCCCGCGCTGGCTGCGCGCGTCCGGCCGGCGCCGCGCGCGCCCGGGGCGCGCC
>NZ_JBEZJQ010000050.1:0-30260 GCF_040653135.1 Actinomadura sp. NPDC048021 | reverse complement strand
AAGCCGAACGGGGGCAAGCCGAGCGCGCTCAACGCGGGCGTCGCCGCGGCGCGGTCGGAGATCCTCGTGCTGGTTGACGGCGACACCATCACCCCCGCCCTCGCCGCGGTCGCCGCCCTGGCGGTCCTGGCCTGCCTCGCCGGGCCCGCCGCCTACGCCGCCGAGACCGTCCGCACCCCGCACACCGGCGCCATCGTCACCGCCGGCCCCGCCGCCGCCACCGGTCCCGGACGCGGCGGCCCGGGCCGGCGTCCCGGACGCGCCGGGCCCGGCGGCTGGGCCCGTGGCCCCGGCGCGCCCCCGCCCCAGGGGCCCGGCGCCGCCGGACGCCTGCCCGGCGGACCCGCGGGCCCCAGAGGCGGCGGAGGGCCGGGAGGCGCGGGTCCGGGCGGGGGACCGGGCGGGCTCCTGAACGCCGGGACCCCCGGCGCCGCCGTCACCGCCGCTCTCAACGCCGGCGCCGCCTCCTACACCTGGGTCGCCGCCGCCGTCGGATCCAACACCGCCGCCGGCTACCAGCTCGCCACCGGCCGGCCCGTGATGGCCGTCGGCGGATTCAACGGCACCGACCCCGCCCCCACCCTCGCCGAGTTCCAGCGCCTCGCCCGCCAAGGAAAGATCCACTACTTCGTCGGCGGCGACCGCGGCCAGAACCGCGGCCCGGGAGGCGCCACGGCCCGCGGCGCCGGCAGTGCCAGTGGTGGCAGCGACGCCGCCCAGCAGATCAGCGCATGGGTCGCCGCGCACTACACCCCCGCCACCGTCGGCGGCGCCGTCCTGTACGACCTGACCCCCGGCGCGGGGTGACCGGTCGTCCCGCGCGGGGAAGGGAGGAAGGAGAACGGCACCAGCGAACAGGGAGTGACCCGATGGCCGACACGCTCGACGCCGACGAAGTCGCCGACCGCCTGCGCGGCCTGCCCGCCTGGAGCCGCGACGGCGACCAGATCCGCAGGCAGGTCACCGCCCCGTCCTTCCCCGCCGGGATCGAGGTGGTCGCCGACGTCGCCCGCGCCGCCGAGGACGCCGACCACCACCCCGACATCGACATCCGCTGGCGCACCCTGACCTTCGCCCTGACCACCCACAGCGCCGGCGGCCTCACCGGCAAGGACTTCGACCTCGCCGCGACGATCGACGAGATCGCCGCCCGGCACGGCGCCGGGTAGGGCCGCGATGGCCGTGCAGGTGGCGGTGTGCGGGCCGGGCGAGTGCACCGAGCTGCAGTGGGACCACGCCTACGAGACCGGCCGGATCCTCGCCGGGCGCGGCGCCGTGGTCGTGTGCGGCGGGCACGGCGGCGTGATGGCCGCCGCGGCCGCGGGCGCCCGCAGCGCCGGCGGCGTCGTGGTGGGGATCCTGCCCGCCGCCGACCGCGCCGCCGCCGGGCCCGACCTCACCGTCGCCGTCCCCACCGGCCTCGGCCAGGCCCGCAACAACGTCATCGTCAACGCCGCCGACGCCGTCATCGCCGTCGGCGGATCCTGGGGGACCCTGTCGGAGATCGCCCTGGCCATGCGGGCCGGGCGCATCCCCGTCGTCCAGCTCGGCGGCTGGCGCGTCCACGACGAGGACGGACGGCCGGTCGGCGGTATCGTGCACGCCGCCGACCCCGCCGCCGCCGTCCACGCCACCGGCCTGTGGCCCTAGCCCCGCACCCCGGTGCGCGGCGCGCGCGGCCGCGCGCGCCGCAGGATGAACAGCGCGAGGGTGAGGCACGCGGCCGCCAGCAGGATGACGCACGCCACCGTCAGCGCGGTCGTGTAGCCGTGCACCACGGCCGCGTCCGGGCGCGGGTGCGGGTGGGAGGCCAGGTAGGCCGCGGTCGCGCCGGCGGCCAGGGTGTTCAGCAGCGCGGTGCCCAGGGCCGCTCCGAGCTGCTGGGCGGCGTTGTAGGCGGCCGACGCCGCCCCGATGTCGTGGCCGCGCATGCCCTCGGTGGCCAGGGCGGCGGTCGGGGGGCATCACGCAGCCCAGGCCGAGGCCGGTGAGCACGAGAGCGGGAAGCAGGGCGAAGGCGAACACGTCCGTGCCCGCCGCGGACAGGCGGGTCAGGACCAGCATCCCGGCGGCTGCGGTGAGCAGGCCCGGCACGATCACCGCCGCGGGCCGGACGCGGCCGTGGAGCCTCCCGGCGACGAGCACGGACCCGGCCAGCGCGGCCAGCGCGTTGATGATCAAGGTCAGTCCGGCCCGGACCGGTGAGTAGCCCAGCACCGTCTGGGTGTAGTAGCTCATGAACAGGTAGAAGCCGAACATCGCCACGAACATCAGGGTGATGGCGCAGAACGCGGCGGCGCGGGCGCGGTGCAGCAGGACCCGCATCGGCAGCAGCGGCCGGGGCGCGCGGATCTCGACGGCGGCGAACGCCGCCAGCAGCGCCGTCCCGCCGGCCAGGAGCGCCAGCACCTCGGCCGAGTCCCACCCCAGCGGTTCGGCCCGGTTGAACCCGTACACCACCGCGGTGAATCCCGCGAGGCTGAGCAGCGCTCCGGCGACGTCCAGCCGCCCCCGTTCCGGGATCGGCCGGTCCGCGGGCACCAGCGCGACGCCGAGCGCGGCGAGCAGCGCGATCGGCGCGTTGATGTACAGGCACCAGCGCCAGCCGGCGTACTCGGTCAGCAGGCCTCCGGCGATCAGGCCGATCGCCGAGCCACCCGCGCCGACCGCGGCGAAGACCCCGAACGCCCGGCCGCGTTCGCGTGCCTCGGTGAAGGTGGTCGCCAGCAGCGACAGCCCGGCCGGCGCGAGCAGGGCGGCGAAGACGCCCTGCAGCGCCCGCGCCCCGAACAGCATCAGCGGGTTCACCGCCGCGCCGCCCAGCGCGGACGACGCGGCGAACCCCGCCAGCCCGACGAGGAAGGCGCGCCGGTGGCCGAGCACGCCGCTGACCCTGCCGCCGATGAGCAGCAGCCCACCGAAGGCCAGCGCATAGGCGGTGATCGCCCATTGCCGGTTCCCGTCCGACATCCCGAGCGCGTGCTGCGCCGACGGCAGCGCGATGTTCACGATCGTCCCGTCCAGGACCACCAGCAGCTGCGCCGCGCTCACCACCGCCAGCGTCCACCACCGCCGCCCGGACACGCGTCCCCGCCCGTCACCGGGCGCCTCGACGGCACTCGCCGTCACCTGAGTCGTGCTGTCTCCGACATCCATGACCTCCAGCGTTCCGTTGAAGGCGTCCCGGAGACTTCTCGCCGCTCGCGGCCCGTTCAACAGGGCCAGGCGGCCGACAACTCTCAACCCGCAGTCGAACCCCCGGCCCCGGCCCCCGCTCTGATCGGCGGCGTGGACGCGGGAGTCCGGTATCCGATGGCTCACACGAAGGAGCGGCCCCAGGGGGCCGCTCCTTGTTGCGGGGCTACGCCCCGGGTTCTGCTGGAAGATCAGTGGGCCTGTCGCCAGAGCTCACGCTTCCGGGCCCTGGCGGGCCCGCCGATCCCGTTTCCGGCGTCTGGCCGCGGCCCTGCGGTCCCGTACGGCACCGGCGACGGCGACGACGATGGCGATGGCGACGAAGCAGCCGGCGCCGACGATGGCGCCCTTCAGCGCACCGTCCCCGATGGGATCGTCGAGGCCGCCGTTCACCATGTCGAAGAAGGCGCCCCAGGGGCACCCGGCGGCGACGAACGCGACGAACGCGCCAAGGGCCTCGACGGCGTTCCCGTCCTCCGCCGGGCGGTCCACGGTGTTCTCGATCCTGCACATATGATCACGACCTTCGGTCTTTCGTTCCGAGCTCCGGACGCACCGGAGCAGCCCTGGACGACCAGGGCTGGTCTTGACCGTGCGCGGGCGAAGGCCGAAGGCCACACCTCGATCCCGCCGGGCGGGGGCCTAGTGGGCGGAGAAGCCGCCGTCCACGAAGATCGACTGGCCGGTGACGTAGGCCGAGGACGGCGACGCCAGGAACACCGCGGCTCCGGCGAAGTCCTCCGCCAGGCCGTTGCGGCCGGCCAGGGTCCGCTCGGCGAGCGCCCGCACCTTCGCCGGGTCCGACGACAGGCGCGCGTTCAGCGGCGTCATCACGAAACCCGGCACCAGGGCGTTGGCGGTGACGCCGCGGCTCGACCACGCCTCGGCCTGCGACCGGGCCAGCGCCACCAGCCCCGCCTTGGACACCCCGTAGGCGCCGCTGGTCACCGACGCCCGGAACGCCTGCTGCGAGGCGATGTGGATCAGCCGCCCGAAGCCGCGCTCGGCCATCCCCGGCCCGAACCGCTGCCCCAGCAGGAACGGCGCCTCCAGGTTCACCGCCATCGTGGCGTCCCACACGTCGGCGCCGAGCTCGTCCATCGGCGGCCGCAGGTTCACCCCCGCCGCGTTGACCAGGATGTCGGGCTCGCCGAACGCCGACGCGGCGGCCTCGGCGGCGTCGGCGACCGCCTCACGCGACCCCAGGTCGGCGCTCACCGCCGCGGCCCGGCAGCCGTGCCCCTCCAGCTCGCGGACGGTCGCCGCGAGCTCGGCCTCCCGCCGCGCCACGACCACCACCGAGGCCCCGGCCCGCGCGAGCGCCCCGGCGATCGCCCTGCCGATCCCCGAGCTGCCTCCCGTCACCACCGCGACCCTGCCTTCCAGCGAGAACAGCTCGGCCAGGTACGGGAGGGAGGAAGGATGATCGCTCATGAGCGCAGAGTCTAGGGGGAGGGCGGCGGGTCGTCCGGCGGGTCCTCGCCGCGGCGGCGGTCCCGCCACACCACGAAGACGATCACCGCGACCACCACGAAGGTCGGCACGAAGAACGGCACCGCCGTGATGATCGGATGGGACGCCAGCACCCCCTGCGCCGTCATGCGCCCGCCTTCGCGGCCGCCCCGTCCCGGGCCGCCCCGGCGGGCCCGGGACGCTCCGGCAGCCGCCGCGCGATCCGCGCCACGCCCCAGCCGAGCGACAGCACCAGCGCCAGGGTGCACAGCAGCACCACCGCCGAGCACGCCGCCCACAGCCAGCCCGGCACGTCGGTCTTCAGCTCCCGCTGCAGGATGGTCCGCTCGCCCTGCAGGTCCCGGGTGAAGCGCGGCGGCGCGGGCAGCTCCTTCGCGCCGATCGCCGGGTCGTCGGGCAGGTAGACCGGGACGCCCGCCAGCGTCCGCCCGTCGTGGACGCGCACCAGCGTCTTCCACTCGCCGTGCAGCGGCATCGGCTCGCTCGTGCGGTAGACGCCCTCGCGCACCCTGACCAGGCGGTCGACGTGCAGGCCCTGCCCCTGCCAGCCCGTGACCGTCACCCAGGCCGGGCCGTCGACGGCGTCCGCGGGGGAGAACTCGACGCGCGCGTCGGCGGTGCGGTGCGCGGCGTCGCCGCGGACGCCGGTGAGGGTGACGGTGGCCGTTCTGCCCTGCGGGACCGAGACGACCAGCCCGTTGGCGACCGCCGCCGCGACCGCCAGGATCGCCGCCGCGAAGAGCCCGCGCGCCACCGCCGGGCGCGGCGCCCGCCCGTGCAGCCCCTCGGCCAGCAGCGCCCCGCACAGCCCGCCCGCCACACCGCCCACCACGGCCATCGCCATGCCCTCGGCCACGATGTCCGGCGTCCACGGCAGCCGGAACGCCACCTGCCCGTAGGCGTACTCGGCGCCGAACCCGGCCGTGCCGATCAGCACGCCCGACACCGCGCCCAGCGCCAGCGGCCGCCGCGCCAGCGCCAGCGCCGCGACCTCCACGCACACCGCTTCGGCGAAGTACAGCGGCACCGCCGCCCACAGCTCCCCGATCACGCCGCCGACCAGGACCGACACCCCGCCGCGCACCAGCATGTAGAACACCACGGCGAAGACCGCGCCGCCGCGCCCGGCCCACAGCCGCGCCGCGACCAGCGCGCAGCCCGCCGCCAGCGCGATCAGCAGCGGCTGGTGGACGAGCCGGAACTGCGGCACCCCGAAGTCGTACTCGGCCTGGAACACCGACAGCCCGATCAGCAGCCCGCCCGCGTGCATGCAGCGCCGCACGTACCGCAGCCGCCCCGGCGGCTGGCCGGCGTCCCCGCAGGCGCGGCGGCCCTCCCGCTCCAGCACCATCATCGCCACCAGCGACAGCCCCGCCCCGCCGATCAGCATCAGGTGCGTCGGCCCCCACAGCGTCACGTCCTGCCCGAAGATGCGGTGCCAGACGTCGTCGAGCGGGAACCCCAGCAGCGCGTAGAAGCCGGCGCCGGCCAGCAGCACGCCGCCCGCGGGGGCGTGCCAGTCCCGGGTGATCCGCACCGAGGCCGCGCCGGGGCGCTCGCCCCTGGGCAGCACGACGGCCAGCACCCCGGCGGTGAAGATGCCGAACAGCCCGATCAGGATGGGGTAGTGGGCGATGTTGGCCAGCGGCCCCTCGTCCCGGCCGTGCGAGATGTGCAGGGAGATGTCCCAGTACATTCCGAGCAGCGCGACCAGCAGCGACACCATCGCGACCGGGATCGGCAGCGCCGCCCACCCCGGGGTGCCGCGGCCCGGGCCGCGGGTCGCCAGGTCCGCCGCCCGCGCCAGGACGGTGACGCGGCCGCTGCGATGGCCCCAGCCGAGCACCAGCAGCACCGCCGTCAGGGCGGCCGCGGCGGTCGAGGCGATGAGGATCTGGTCGAGTGCCGCGCCGCCCGCCGGTTTGGCCGGCGCCGCGGCGAGCCGCGCCGCGACGCCCGCGCCGCCGATCGTCGCGCTCATGCCCGTCACGTGCTCCACCACCGCTGCTCCCTTGACGCGCGAACCAGGACGGCCCCGTACTGATCGGGGCGAACTCCCAAGCGGAGTATGCCACTTTCCAATGTGTCATTGTCTAGTGTCACACTTTGTGGTGTGCGACACCGGAACGAAAGGGGAGACATGCGGCGGACACGAGCGAGAGCGACCGCGGTGCTGGTCACGGCCACGGCCGCGCTGACGGCGGTGGCCGCCTGCGGAGAGCCCGCGTCACCGCCGTCAGGCGCGCGGACCGGTACGCCGCCCGCCGCGACGGGCGGCGCCCCGGCCGCGTCCGGGCGGCCGGCCGTCCGGATCGCCGTGACCGTGACCGGCGGGAAGCCCCGCACCGCGCAGCGCCGCGTGAAGGTCCCCCGCGGCGCCGCCGTCGAGATCACCGTCACCGGCGACACCGCCGACGAGTTCCACCTGCACGGCTACGACCGCGAGCTTCTGCTGCGCCCCGGAGCGACGGCCGTCCTGCGCTTCACCGCCGACACCCCCGGCGTGTTCGAGGCCGAACTGCACCACTCCGGCGCCCGCGTCCTCGAACTCCAGGTCAGGTGACCCGTGCACGTGCTCGCCCACGGGCTCGGCGGCCGCACCGACCTGCCGCTGGACGCCGTCGCCGCCATCACCGGCGGCGGCCTGGCCGTCGCGGCCACCTTCCTCGCCCTCACCGCCGCGTGGAAACGGCCCCGCCTCCACCCCGACGCCGGGCGCCCGCTGCCCCCCGCCCTCGCCCGCGCGCTGGACGCGCCCGCCCTCACCGCGGCCGGGCGCGCCCTCGCACTGGCCGCGTCCGCCCTGGTCGTCGCCGTCGCGTTCGCCGGACCCGCCTCCGACGCCCGCAACCTCGCCCCGTGGGCACTGTTCGTGACGTTCTGGGTGGGCCTGGTGCCCGCCAGCGTCCTGCTCGGACCCGTGTGGCGCCGCGTCAACCCGCTGCGGACTCTGCACTCCGCGCTCTGCCGCGCCACCCGCACCCCGGCGGCGGGGCGGCGCCCCCTGCCCGCCCGGCTCGGCTACTGGCCCGCCGCCGCGTGGCTCACCGGATTCGTCTGGCTGGAACTCGTCGCCCCGCACCGCTCCGACCCGCGCCTGGTCGGCGCCCTCATCCTCGCCTACGCCGCCGCCAACCTGGCCCCCGCCTGGTGGTTCGGCCGCGACTGGTTCACCCGCGCGGACGGGTTCGAGGCCTACTCCAGCCTGCTGGCCCGCCTGTGCCCCGTCGGGCGGCGCGGCGACGGCGCCCTCGTCCTGCGCACCCCGCTCACCGGCCTGATGAAGGGCGACCCCGAACCCGGACTGACCGCGACCGCCTGCGTGCTGATCGGCTCGACCGGATTCGACGGCGTCACCCGCACCACCTACTGGCGCGACAACGTCGACCCCGCGAGCGTCCGCGCCGGAACCCTCGGCCTGGCCGCCGCCGTCGGCGCCGTCGCGCTGCTGTACGTGGCGGCGCTGCGGCTCAGCGCACGGTTGACCCGCCAGGACCCGGCCCTCCCGCACGACCGGTCCGGGCCCGCCCGGTTCGCCGCGACCCTGCTGCCGATCGCCCTCGGCTACACCCTCGCCCACTACTTCTCGTTCTTCGTCCTGGAGGGCCAGACCACGTTCATCCTCGCCAGCGACCCCTTCGGGACGGGACTGGACCTGCTCGGCTCCACCGGCAACCGCGTCGACTACGACCTCGCCGGACCCACCCTCGTCGCGCAGGTCCAGGTCAACGCCATCGTCCTCGGCCACATCGCCGGGACGATCGCCGCGCACGACCTCGCCCTGCGCGGCCCCGGCCCGGCCACGCGCGGGCAGCTGCCCATCGCCGCCGTCATGGTCGCGCTCACCTGCGCCGGCCTGTTCGCCCTGCTGAGCGGCTGACCGCCCGCGCCGCGCGCACCGCTCAGCGCGCGAACTTCCACCGCATCGCGCCGTAGGGCTCCACCGTCCCCACCGCGAACACCGTGTGGAAGGTGATCCGGTAGACCCACCACGGCGGCGGCCCCGCGCTCTGCGCGCTGTAGGGCGCGGTGAACGCCTCGCCCTCCACCCGCGCCGGCCACCCGCCGTCCCGGTACCCGGCCGCGACCGCCTCCAGGACCTCCGGGTCGGTGACGCGCCGGGCCTCGCCCTCCAGCACCACGTCCCCGACCGGCGTGCGGACCGAGACCGTGCACGCCGGGTTCGCCGCCAGGTTCCGCGACTTGCGCGTGCCGGGCCCGCTGACGACGTACAGGTCACCGTCGTGCCACAGCGCGCCGACGCCCGCCGAGTGCGGGCGCCCGTCCGGGCCGGCCGTGCCGAGGAACACCGGCGTCTCGGGCTTCGGCAGCGCCGCCTTCAGCGCGTCGCGCACGCCGTCCCACGCCAGCTCTCCGGCCCCGTAGATGTCGAGGTCGCGCGCCTCGACGGGTTCGCGGTCGCTCATCGTCGTCCTCCCTCGTGAAACCGCCCTCGAAAGGTAGACGGCGGGGCGGCGGCGAACTCATCGGCGCCCGTCCCCGAAGTCGCCGGAAGGGCGGCCCTGCCGGGATGGGCACCCCCGCGCCACTACTAAGTGGTACTGTATAGTGGTACTCAGTACTACAAGGTACCTGGAGATCGAAGGCCGGCGATGGACGACCTGACGGAGATGTTGAAGGGCACGCTCGAAGGCTGCGTGCTGGAGATCATCGGGGGCGAGGAGACCTACGGGTACGCCATCACGCGCCGGCTGAACGATCTCGGCTTCACCGACGTCGTCGAAGGGACGGTCTACACCATCCTGCTGCGGCTGGAGAGGAACGGGCTCGTCCAGGTGACGAAACGACCCTCCGGGGTCGGTCCGCCGCGCAAGTTCTATGCGCTCAACGACGCCGGACGCGAGGAACTCGCGAAGTTCTGGGCGAAATGGCAGTACGTCTCATCACGCATCGACAGCCTCAAGGAGGGCGGGAGATGAGTTTCTGGGAGACCGTCACAGGCAGTGATCTCACCAGAGAATGGAAAGCGTTCGAAGTCAGGGCCGCGGCCCTGCCGGAGGACCACCGGGCGGCATGGGAACAGATCAAGGCGCACCTCTCCCCCCACTCGGACTTCACCGGCCGCAACCTGATGCCGATCCTCGACGCCGCCCTGGGGCTGCTGGAGGAAACCTCGGCGGACGGGCAGAGCGTCCAGGAGGTGCTCGGCGACGACGTCCGAGGCTTCTGCGCGGCGCTGGCCGGCGGAGAGGGCGCCCGCACCTACCGCGACCGGTGGCGCGAGCAGCTGAACAGGAACGTCGCGAGGAAACTGAGCCGGCTGGGAGGCTGACGTGGGCATTCAGGACGTCATCGAGGGCAAGCGGCAGTGGCGGGCGCACATGGCGCGGGTCAAGGCGCTCCCGCCGGACTATCGGATCGTCTACAAGGAGATGCAGAGGTACCTGTTCAAGGTCGGGCCGGTGGACCTGCCCGACGGGCCTCTGCTCCCGGGGATCGTCGACTTCTTCGAGGAGGGCGCCGCCGCGGGCAGGGGAGTCCTGGAACTCACCGGCGACGACGTCGCCGCGTTCTGCGACGACCTGATCAAGGACTCTCCCACCTACGCGGAGATCTACCAGGAATCCAGGAGCGGGGAACCCGGCCCGGCCGGGAAGTAGCGCCCGGCCGGTACCGGCGGAGCTCTGCAACGGGTGAGCCGAGACGGGCGCTCGGGCCCCTGACCACCCGTGGCGACAGCGGCTGCCAGACCACCTCCTGGTCGGTGGGCATCACCCTGGTCGGCTTCCTCTGGTCGATGCAGCTGTTCAACCGCGACCCCACCCGCCGACCGGGCCCACCGGGCCGCACAACACCCGAACGCGGCCCCGAGCACTTCCATTGAGCCACCGCTCGACCTCAAAGAGTAGCGAGCGCGTTCAGGCTCTTGCCAGGGCCGCCCTCGAGGGCTTTATGCTCGCTCCACGAGTTTAATCGAGGAGGGCCTCGTGCGGCGGCAACGGATCGATCTCGCAGCGATCGAAGCGGTCCTGCTGGACATGGACGGCACTCTCGTCGACTCCGACGCCTCGGTCGAGCGCGCCTGGTCGATCTGGGCCGCGGAGCACGGCGTCGACCCCGGCGCGGTGCTCGCCATCGCCCACGGGAGCCCGGCGGCACATACGGTTCGGCGGCTGCTCCCCGGCCTCGGCGAGGACGGCGCCGCCGCGGCGGCGCAGCGGCAGCACGCCCTGCAGCACGAGGACCTGGCGGAGGTCACCGCGACGCCCGGCGCGCATGACCTGATCGCCGCGCTCGGCCGGCTCGGACTGCCGTGGGCCGTGGTGACCAGCGCCGACGGGAGGCTGGCCGAGGCACGCCTGCAGGCGGCGGGGATCGATCCGCCCCTCCTCCTCACCATCGACGACGTGGCGGTGGGCAAACCCGACCCCGAGGGCTACCTGGAGGCCGCGGCCCGCCTGGGGATCCCTCCGGCCGCCTGCCTCGTGGTGGAGGACTCCGAGCCGGGCCTGGCCGCCGGCCGGGCGGCGGGCATGCCGACCGCGGCGCTGCGGGGGCTGCCTGGCGGGCTGTCCCTGCCCGACCTGGGGCGGCTGGCCGATCTGCTGGAGCGGTCGCGGCTCCGGCCGTGGTGGCGCGACGCCGTCGGCTACCAGGTGTACCTTCCGTCGTTCGCGGACGGCGACGACGACGGCTGGGGCGACCTGACGGGGGCGAGCGCGCACCTGGACCACCTGGCGCGCCTCGGGGTGGACGTGGTGTGGCTGACCCCCTTCTTCCGCTCGCCGATGCGCGACCACGGATACGACGTCGCCGACTACCGGGCCGTCGATCCCCTGTTCGGTGGGGAGGCCGCGCTGGACGTGCTGCTGGCGGAGGCGCACCGCCACGGCATGCGGGTGATCGGCGACCTGGTCGTCAACCACACCAGCGACGCCCACCCCTGGTTCGCCGCCGCCTCCTCTTCGCGGACGGACCCGCACCGCGATTACTACATCTGGCGGGACCCGGCCCCCGGCGGCGGCCCGCCCAACAACTGGCCGTCCCATTTCGGCGGGCCGGCGTGGACGTTCAGCCCGGCGACCGGTCAGTACTACCTGCACCTGTTCCGCCCTGAACAGCCCGACCTCAACTGGCGCGACCCCGCGCTCGCGGCCGAGGTCGACGCGATCATCGAGTACTGGCTCGCGCGGGGACTGGACGGCTTCCGCGTCGACACGGCCGCCTACCTCGTCAAGGACGCGGAGCTGCGGGACAATCCGCCGCTTCCCGCCGGCCGGCTCCTCCCGGCGCGGGGCGTGACGATGGACTGGCGCCGCCAGGAGCACCGTCATGACATCCACCAGCCCGATGTGCACGCCGTCCACGAGCGGTGGCGGCGCATCGCCGACCGGCACGACGCTCTCCTCGTCGGCGAAGTCTACGAACTCGACCCGCGGGCGCTGGCCCGTTTCGTCGAGGGCGAGCGGCTGCACTCGTCGTTCTGGTTCGGGCTGGTCGAGACCGGCTGGGACGCCGACCGGATCGACACCATGATCGAGGCCGCCGTGGCGGCGTCGCCGCGACTCTCGTGGGTCCAGGGCAACCACGACCGCTCCCGCGCCGCCACCCGGTTCGGGGACGGGCTCCGCGGTCGGCGCCGGTCACTCGCGCTCCACGTCCTGATGGCGCTGCTGCCCGGAACCTTCTGGCTCTACCAGGGCGAGGAACTCGGCCTGGGCGACGGGCGGGTCCCGCCCGGCCTCGGCGCCGACCCGCTGGGCGCCGCCCAGCCGGAGGAGAGCCGCGACGCCGCGCGCACCCCCATGCCGTGGCGGCCGGGTCCGGGACTGGGATTCACCACGGGGCGTCCGTGGCTGCCCGACGGCGCACGCGATGACGGCGACACCGTGGCGAGGCAGCGAGACGACCCGGCATCCCACCTGAACACCGTGGGCCGGCTGCTGGCCACCCGACGCCGGCTCACCCGCCGGCTGGCCGCCACCGACGAGGTGACCAGGGCCGTGCTCGCCGCACCGGTGACCGCCTACCGCAGGGGAGCGCTCTGGGCCGTGGTGAACCTGCGCGACACCCCCGTGGCCGATGTCGACCTGCCCGCGCCGGCGGTGTTCGACACCGACGACCCCTCCGTCACGCTCGACCGGCCCAGGGCCGGCCGCGTCCGGCTCGCGCCCCAGCAGGCGCTCCTCCTCGCCGAAGGATGACCGGCACGACAACGCGCACGCCGAACGCGACGCCCCCCGGCCATTCACACCACCGATGCACACCACCCGCGCTCACCCCCCACACTCCGACGAGGAGGGCGGCATGGCCGACGATGTGATCCCCTTCCATCTCGACGTCCCCGAGTCCGTACTCGACGACCTGCGGGAACGGTTGAACCGCACGCGGTGGCCGGATGAGGAGACGGTCGACGACTGGTCACAGGGCGTGCCCCTGGACTATCTGCGCGAACTGTGCCGGTACTGGGCCGAGGAGTACGACTGGCGGGCCACCGAGGCGCGCCTCAACGCGTTGCCGCAGTTCCGGACCTCCGTCGACGGGCTCGGGATCCACTTCCTCCACGTCCGCTCGCCGCACGAGGACGCGCTGCCGCTCGTCCTCACCCACGGCTGGCCGGGCTCGGTCGTGGAGTTCCTCAAGGTGATCGGACCGCTCACCGACCCGGCGGCCCACGGCGGCGACGCCCGCGACGCGTTCCACGTCGTCTGCCCGTCGCTGCCCGGCTACGGCTTCAGCGACAAGCCGGGCGACCCCGGCTGGGGCGTCGAGCGGATCGCCGCCGCCTGGATCCGCCTGATGGCTCGCCTCGGCTACGACCGGTACGGCGCGCAGGGCTCCGACTGGGGCACCACCATCACCACACTGATCGGCCGCCAGGATGCGGAGCACCTGGCCGGCATCCACCTCACCCCGCCCCTCGCGGCCCCGGACCCGGCGACGTTCGACGACCTCACCGCCGGGGAGCGGGCCGCCCTGGCCTCGCTGGAGGAGGCCCAGCGCCGGGAGGACGGCTACTCGCTGGAACAGTCCACCCGGCCGCAGACCGTCGGCTACGGGCTCGTCGACTCCCCGGCGCTGCTGTGCGCCTGGATCATCGAGAAGTTCCGCTTCTGGACCGACTGCGACGGCCACCCGGAGAACGCGCTCACCCGCGACGAACTGCTCGACAACCTCATGTTCTACTGGCTGCCCGGGACCGGGGCGTCCGCCGCCCGTCTCTACTGGGAGAGCTTCAGGCAGGTGCAGCGGGTCTTCACCGCCGGCGCGACGGACCTGGTGACCGTGCCGACCGGGTGCTCGGTGTTCCCGAAGGAGAACCCCCGCCCCTCCCGGCGGTGGGCCGAGAAGCGTTTCACCGACATCCGGCACTGGAACGAGCCCGAGAAGGGCGGTCACTTCGCGGCGTTCGAGCAACCCCGGCTCTTCGTCGAGGAGCTCCGCGCGTTCTTCCGCCTCGTCCGCTGACCAGACCCAGGCGCCCCGGTCACCCGGCGCACAGCCGACAGACCGCGAACAACGCCACGGACCGGCCCCCGAGCCGCGAAGACGGCGGGGCGGTCGCGAACTCATCGGCGCCCGCTTCCTAGAGTTGCGGGCATGGCTCCTTCGATCGCCACCGCGAACCGCGTCGACCGCTCCGAACTGCTGGAGTTCCTGCGTCCCCGCCACCACGCGCTGCTGTCCACCGCCCGCGCCGACGGCCGGCCCCAGATGTCGCCGGTGACGTGCGGCGTCGACGACCAGGACCGCATCGTCGTGTCCACCTATCCCGAGCGGGCCAAGGCCCGCAACGCCCGCCGCGACCCGCGCGTGTCGGTGTGCGTGCTGTCCGACGACTTCAACGGCCCCTACGTGCAGGTCGACGGCACCGCCGAGGTCATCGACATGCCCGAGGCCGCCGACGCGCTCGTCGACTACTACCGCTGCATCGCCGGGGAGCACCCCGACTGGGACGAGTACCGGGAGGCGATGCGCCGCCAGGACAAGTCCCTGATCCGCGTCACCATCGAGCGGTGGGGGCCGATCGCGACCGGCGGCTTCCCGGCACGCCTGGTCCCCGACAACTAGCGGCGCGCCGCGGCCCGCCCGGGCAGGCCGCGGCGCAGGAACTCCGCCGTGACCGAGGACGGCTCCTCCAGCAGCGCGGCGGGGGTGCCGGCGAACACGACCTCGCCGCCGTGCCGGCCCCCGCCGGGCCCGAGGTCGACCACCCAGTCGGCGTGCGCGACCACCTGGAGGTCGTGCTCGACGACGATGACGGTCCCGCCGCCGTCCACCAGCCGGTCCAGCAGCGCCAGCAGCGCCCCGACGTCGGACATGTGCAGGCCCGTCGTGGGCTCGTCCAGCACGTAGACCGTCCCGGGGCGGTGCAGCCGGGTCGCCAGCTTGATGCGCTGGCGCTCGCCGCCCGACAGCGACCCCAGCGGCCGCCCGAGCGTCATGTAGCCGAGCCCCACCTCGTTGAGAGCGCGCAGCCGCGCGGCGATCGCGCGTTCGGACGGGTCGGCGTCTCCGGCGGCGTCCCCGGTGAAGAACGGCAGTGCCTCCTCGGCGGTCATCGCCAGGACGTCCACGATCGTGCGGCCGCGCAGCGTGTGCGCGAGGACCTCGGGGCGGTACCGGCCGCCCCGGCACGCCCGGCACGTGGTGGTGACCGGGTCCATGAACGCCAGGTCGGTGACGATGACGCCGTTGCCGTCGCACTCGGGGCACGCGCCCTTGGAGTTGTGGCTGAACAGCGCCGCGTCGGCGCCGCTCGCCCGCGCGAACAGGCGGCGCAGCGGGTCCATCACGCCGACGAACGTGGCGGGGCTGGACCGGCGGGACGCCGCGATCGCCGACTGGTCCACCACGACGGCGCCGGGGTGCCGCGCGGCGAACTCGTCCATGACCAGGGTGCTCTTGCCCGACCCGGCCACGCCGGTGACCGCCGTGAGCACGCCGGCGGGGAACCGCACCGTCACGTCCTTGAGGTTGTGGGTGCGGGCGCCGGTCACCTCCAGCCATCCGCCCGGCTCCCGGAACGCGTCCTTCACCCGCACCGCGCGGCCCAGCGCCCGCCCGGTCGGGGTCGCGGCCGCGCGCAGCCCCGCGACCGTGCCGGTGAACACGACCTCGCCGCCGTGCACGCCCGCACCGGGCCCCATGTCGACCACGTGGTCGGCGACGGCGATCACCGCCGGGTCGTGCTCGACCACCAGCACGGTGTTGCCCTTGTCGCGCAGCCGCAGCAGCAGCGCGTTCAGCCGGTCGACGTCGCGCGGGTGCAGGCCCGCGCTCGGCTCGTCGAAGATGTAGGTCATCCCGGTCAGGCTGGACCCCAGGTGCCGGACGACCTTGAGCCGCTGCGCCTCCCCGCCCGACAGCGTGCGGGTCGGCCGGTCCAGGGACAGGTAGGACAGGCCGATGTCGGTCAGCCGCCGCAGCCGCGCGGCGGCCTCCCCGGCGACCCGCGCGGCGACCGGGTCGGTGATCTCGCCGAGCGCGGCGACCAGGTCCCCGACCTCCATTCGCGACATCTCGGCGATGGTGCGGCCGCCGACGCGCGAGGCCAGCGCCGCCGCGTTGAGCCGCGCTCCGCCGCAGGCCGGGCAGGTCTGCTCGCGCACCACGCGGCGGGCCGCGTCGCGCACCTTGGGCGGCAGGGACGCCAGGTCCCGCTTGAGGTAGAGGCGCTGGAACCGCTCGATCACGCCCTCGTAGGCGTTGTGGCCCATCGACCCGGTCCGGTTGCGGCGCGGCACCCGGAACCCCTTGCCGTGCAGGAGCAGGTCCCACTCCTCGGGGGTGAAGTCCCGCAGCGGCTTGTCGGGGTCGAACAGGCCCGACTCGGCGTAGAGCTGCCACACGAACGTCCCCACGCCGAACGGCGGGAAGTCGACGGCGCCCTCGTTCAGCGACCGCCCGGTGTCCAGGAACCGGTCCAGGTCGACCCGCGCGACGTGCCCGAGGCCGTCGCATTCGGGGCACATGCCGCGCGGGTCGTTGAAGGAGTAGGCGGCGGCCTCGCCGGCGCTCGGCGTGCCGTGCCGGGAGAACAGGACGCGCAGGACGGGGGAGATGTCGGTGATGGTGCCGACCGTGGAGCGGGCGTTGCCGCCGATCGGCCGCTGGTCGACCACGACCGCCGGCGCGAGGCGGTCGATGACGTCGGCGTCGGGCCGCTCGCGGCGGGGCATCCGGTCGCGGGCGAACCAACTGAGCGTCTCGTTCAGCTGCCGCTGCGACTCCGCCGCGACCGTCCCGAACACGATCGACGACTTGCCCGAGCCCGACACCCCGGTGAACACCACGAGCCGGTTCTTGGGGATGCGCAGCGAGACGTCCTTGAGGTTGTTGTTCCTGGCGCCGGCGATGACGATGTGGTCCCCGTTCATGACCGGAACGCTAGGAGGCAAAGAGGCCAGATTCTGACCGCATTCGCCGCATACTGGGGTCATGTCGTCCGAACGCCTGCTGCGGCTGCTGTCGCTGCTGCAGACCCGCCGCGAGTGGAGCGGCCCGGAGCTGTGCGAGCGCCTGTCCGTCAGCCCCCGCACCGTCCGCCGCGACATCGAGCGGCTGCGCGGCCTCGGGTACCCCGTGCACGCCACGCTCGGCGCGGCCGGCGGCTACGTCCTGGAGGCCGGGGCCGCGATGCCGCCGCTGCTGCTGGACGACGAGGAGGCCGTCGCGATCGCCGTCGGGCTGCGCGCCGCCACCGGGGGAGCGGTCGAGGGCATCGCCGAGGCGTCCGTGCGCGCCCTGGCCAAGCTCGAACAGGTCCTGCCCGCGCGGCTGCGGCGCCGCGTCACCGCCCTGCACGCCGCCACCACCACCCTGGGCTCCCCGCCCGCCGGGCCGGTCGCGGCCCCCGAGACCCTGACGGTGCTGGCCGCGGCGTGCCGCGACCACGAGCGCGTCCGCTTCGCCTACCGCGGCGCCGACGGGCGGGAGACCCGGCGCCTGGTCGAGCCGCACGGCCTGGTGTCGGCGGGACGGCGCTGGTACCTGGTCGCGTTCGACACCGTCCGCGACGACTGGCGGGTCTTCCGCGTCGACCGCGCGTCCTCCCCGCTGCCGACCGGCGTGCGCGTCGCGCCGCGGGAGCTGCCCGCCGCCGACACGGGCGAGTTCGTCACCCGCTTCTTGGCGGGATCGGATCCGGCGACGCGGGCGGTGCTGCTCGTGCGCGCGTCCGCGCGGGAACTGGCCGACCGGTTCCGCGTGGCCGAGAACGAGATCGAGCCGGTCGACGACCGCACCTGCGTGCTGCGCACCTCCGCCGACTCGCTGGAGTGGACGGCGCTGCGCATCGCCTACCTCGACATCGACTTCGAGATCCGCGAACCGGCCGAGTTGCGCGACCGCGTGGCGGCCATGGCCGAGCGACTGGCCCGCGCCGCCGGGCCGGGGCGCCTCACCGGCCCGGCGGCTTCGCCTCGGAATGATCGCTGTACCTGACAGAAGATGTCAGCTTCCCCTGGGAGTCTGAGGGCACACCGATCACGAAGGAGCCGATAGATGCCCGGTATCGCGGAGTTCGTCGCCGTCAGCCTCGACTGCCCGGAGCCGCCCGCCCTCGCCGCGTTCTACGCCGCGGTGACCGGAGGCGAGATCACCTACGACACCCCCGAGGCCGCCGCCGTCAAGCTGCCCAACGGCATGGACGTCTACTTCCAGGGCGTCGCCGGGCACCGGCCGCCCACCTGGCCCGAGGGGGAGCGGCCCCAGCAGTTCCACCTCGACTTCTACGTCGACGACCTGGACAAGGCCGAGGAGACCGTCACCGGCCTCGGCGGGGCCAGGCCCGACTTCCAGCCCGGCGGCGACCGCTGGCGCGTCCTGACCGACCCGGCCGGGCACCCCTTCTGCGTCTGCCTGCGCCAGAACTAGCCGGAGACCCGGACTAGCCGAGCACCCGCACCGGCACGCCGCCGCGCGGGCGCATCGCGGTCACGCTCGTCGGCGTGGCGGCGGGGGAGACCAGGGACAGCCGCGTGCGGCGCAGCAGGCACGCCAGCATCGTCTTGATCTCCACCGTCGCCAGCGTCGAGCCGATGCAGCGGTGCGGGCCGCCGCCGAACGGAAGGTACGTCGCGGGGGTGGTGGGGCGGTACAGCTCCGAGGACCGGTCCCATCGCTCGGGCAGGAACCGCCCCGCCTGCGGCCACACCTCCGGCATCCGGTGGGTGACGAACGGCGAGTAGAACACCATCGCCCCCGCCGGGACCCGGTGCCCGCCGTAGGAGAAGTCCTCGACCGGGACGCGGGCGCTGAGCACGGCGGGCGGGAACAGCCGCAGCGTCTCGTTCACCACCCCGTCCAGGTACTCCAGCGCGGGCAGGTCGTCGGCCTCGACCGGCCGGTCGCCGACCACTTCGGCCACCTCCCGCCGCGCCCGCTCCTCGGCCCGCGGATGGGCCAGCAGCGCGTGCACCGCCCACGCCATCGCCGCGCTGGTGGTGTCGTACCCGGCCGAGATCAGGCTGATGACCTGGTCCTGGAGCTCCTGGCGGGTCAGGCTCGCGCCGTCCTCGTCGCGCGAGGACAGCAGCATGCCCAGCACGTCGTCGTACTCGCCGCCCTCGCGCAGCCGCCGCTCGATCTCCTCGTCCACCCGCCGGGCGACCAGCGCCCGCGACGCCGCGACGCGCCGCATGTAGGGGTTGGGCACCGACCGCAGCACCATCTGCAGCACGAAGTTGCGGTCGACGGCCGCGAGCGCGACCTGCAGGCGCCGCCCGATCACCTCGCTGTCGGCGGCGAGCCGGTCGCCGAACAGCACCTCCACCGTGCTGCGGCGGATCACCGCGCGCAGCTCGGCGTAGGCGTCCAGCGTCCGGCCGGGGCGCCAGGACTCCAGCGCCGCGTCGGTGTTGGCCGCCATCCGCGCCACGTACCCGGCGACGCGCCGGTGGTGGAAGGCCGGCTGCACGAGCCTGCGCCGCCGCCGGTGGTCGGCGCCGTCGCTGACGATCAGCGCGGTCTCCCCGTTCACCGGCACCAGCAGGTCGAACGCCTCCCGCCAGCGGAACAGGCCGGAGTTGGCGAACACGAACGCGTTGGCGTCGGGGCCGAACAGGTGCACGAACGGCCTCCGGCGCGTCCCGACGACGGCGACCGGGCCCGCCTCGGCGTACAGGCGCAGCAGGCTCGCGCACGGGTTCCTCGTGAACCCGATCCCGTGCCGGACCGTCAGCGACGGCGAGGGGCCCCGCGCCCTCCCGCCCGCCGTGCGGGCCTTGGGGGGACGGGGCGCGCGTACCGGGGTGTCGGGTGCCACGCGCCCCACTATCGCACGCCCCCCGCCGTCCCGGCGCCGGGCGCGGTGGGAGGATGGGACCCGTGACGGACGACCGCGCGGAAGGGACGCCCCAGCCCAGGCCGGGCACGCAGACGGTGGACCGCTCCGTGGCGGTGCTGCGGTCCTTCGAGGACGCCGCCCGGCAGACCCCCACCGAGATCGCGCACCGCCTCGGCCTGTCGGTCAGCACCGCGCACCGCATCGTGGGCGCCCTGCACGCCACCGGGATGCTCGCGCAGGACCCCGCGACCGAGCGGTACTTCCTCGGCCCCACCACCGCCATCCTCGGCCGCCTGGCGCTGGAGCGGATGGGCTCGACCCTGCTGCAGCCCGAGCTGACCGCGCTGCGCGACGGGACGGGCGAGGCGGTCAGCCTCGGCGTGCGGGCCGGCGACGAGGTCGCGGTGCTGCTGCACCTGCCGTCGGTCCATCCGCTGCGCTACGACCAGCCGCCCGGCGACCGCGACCCGATCCACGCGTGCGCGACGGGCAAGGCGCTGCTGGCCTTCGACGGCGACCCCGTCGCGATGGAGGAGCCCTACGCCCGCCACACCTCCGCCACCCTCACCACGCGCGCCGAGCTGGAGGCCGACCTGCGGGGCGTCCGCGAACGCGGCTACTCCGTCAACGACGAGGAGCGGCTGGCCGGCGTCCGCGCCGTGGCCGCGCCGGTCCGCGACGGCGGCGGGCGCGTGTTCGCCGCCGTCGCGCTGCAGGGCCCCTCGGTGCGGTTCGGCGACGACCGGATGCCCGCCCTGGCCGAAGCGGTGAAGGCCGCCGCGAGCCGCCTCACCGACCTGCACCGCCATCTGTCCTGACCGCCCACCCGTCCTGACCGCTGCGCCCTAGCCCGTCGCGCCGGAGGCGGCGGCCAGCTCGTCCAGCAGCGCCGCCACCGCGGGCGGCCGCGGGCCCGCGGCGACGACCGCGCTGACGCGGCGGCTCCCGACGCCGCGCACGTCGGGCAGCGCCACGCCCGGCTCGGTGTGCAGGGCGAGCGCCAGCGCCGGCAGCGTCGTCACGGCCAGGCCCCGCGCGACCAGCCGCTGGACCGCGACGTGGTCCTCGGTGGCGAAGGCGATGTCGGGGGTGAACCCGGCGCGCGCGCACGCCCACCGCAGATGGTCGCGGCACCGCGCGCAGCCCGACGCCCACGTCTCCCCGGCCAGGTCCTCCAGCCGCGGCCGCTCCGCCGACGCCAGCGGATGCGCCGCCGGGACCAGCAGCCGCAGCGGGTCCTCGCACAGCACGACCTCCCGGAACCGCGCGTCGGTCTCGGGCGGCACGGACGCGTGCCGGAACACCACCGCGACGTCGGCCTCCCCGGCGCGCAGCAGCGCCAGCGCCTCGGGCGGCTCGGCGTCCACCAGGGTCACCGACACTCCCGGCGCGCGGGCGCGCAGCCGGACCAGGGCGTCGGGCATCAGCCCGCCCGCCGCCGTCGGGAACACCGCGGCCCGCACCCGGCCGGCGCGCAGCCCGGCGATCGCGGCGATCCGCTCCTCGGCGTCGCCCATGCGGGCCAGCACGTCCTCGACGTGCTCGACCAGGACCCGGCCCGCCTCGGTCAGCCGCACGCCCCGGCCGTGCCGCACCACCAGCGGGGTGCCGACCTCGGCCTCCAGGCGCGCGATGTGGTGCGACACCGCGGGCTGGGTGTAGGCCAGGGAGCGGGCGGCGGCGGTCATCGACCCGAGCCGCGCCACCTCGCGCAGGATCCGGCCGCGATGCAGGTCCAGCATCGCCGCAAGGTATCAACGCCACTGATGGGACGCCAAGAAAACCGTACTTTGTGCTATGGCCCGGCGGTGCCCCACGATCGGGACATGGCCCTTTCCCTGCCGCAGGCGCGGCGCGAGTTCGGCGCCGGCGTCGCCTTCCTCAACACCGCCACCTACGGGCTGCCGCCGCGCGCCGCGCACGAGGCGATGCTCGCCGCCGAACGCGACCGGGCGTCCGGGGTGCTGGACCCCGGCGCGCTGGACGAGGCGGTCACGCGCTCCCGGGAGGCGTTCGCGCGGCTCCTGGGCGTCCCGGCGGACCGGGTCGCGTGCGGCCCGCAGGTGTCCTACTTCACCGGGCTGGTCGCGGCGTCGCTGCCCGCCGGCGCCGAGGTCCTGGTCGCCGACGGCGACTTCACCTCGCTGCTGTTCCCGTTCGCCGCCCGCCCCGACCTGAGCGTCCGGTCGGTCCCGCTGGAGCGGATCGCCGAGCACGTCGGCGCGGGCACCGCCCTGGTCGCGGTGTCGGCGGTGCAGTCCGCCGACGGCCGCATCGCCCCCATGGACGAGATCATCGGCGCCGCCCGCGCGCACGGCGCCCGCGTCCTGCTGGACGCCACCCAGGCCGCCGGATGGCTGCCGCTGCCCGCCGACCGCGTCGACTGGCTGGTCGCCGGCGGCTACAAGTGGCTGCTCGGCCCGCGCGGGACCTGCTTCCTGGCCGGCGCCCGCGACGCCCTGGACGCCCTGCCCGCCATCGGCGCCGGCTGGTACGCCGGCGCCGACGTCTGGGACTCCATCTACGGGCTGCCGCTGCGCCTGGCCGGCGGCGCCCGCCGCCTGGACCTGTCCCCGGCGTGGCAGTGCTGGGCCGGGCACGCCCCCGCCCTGGAACTGCTGGAACAGGTCGGCATCCCGGCGATCCACGACCACGACGTCGCGCTGGCGCGCCGGTTCGCCGCCGGCCTCGGCCTCCCGCCGGGCGACTCGGCGATCGTGTCGGTGCCCGTCCCCGACGGCGCCGCCGACCTGCTGCGCCGCAACGGCGTCATCGCCTCCGTGCGGGCCGGGCGGCTGCGCTGCGCGTTCCATCTCAGCACCACCGAGGCCGACGTCGACAAGGCCGTCGGACTGCTCGCCCCGCTCGTGCCCGCCGCCGGGTGAAGTTCTTACAAGGTTCGAACAAGGTGCCTTGACCGGCCCGTCCGAGCCGCCCCGGCCGGGTCCCGCGCCCTACGTTCGTGCGCATGAACGTACTGCTCACCGGGTCGGCGGGCTTCATCGGCTCGCACATCGCCGAGGCCCTGACCGCCGCCGGCCACAGCGTCCGCGGGCTCGACACCCGCCCCGACGGGCTCGGCGACCCGCCCGCCGACGTCCGCGACGCCGCCGCGGTCGCGCGGCGGCTGCGGGGCGTCGACGCCGTCTGCCACCAGGCCGCCAAGGTCGGCCTCGGCGTGGACGTCTCCGACCTGCCCGACTACGCCTCCGTCAACGTGCAGGGCACCGCCGTGCTGCTCGCCGAGATGGCCCGCGCCGGCGTCGGCGTCCTGGTGCTGGCGTCCTCGATGGTCGTCTACGGGGAGGGCGCCTACGCCTGCGCCGCCCACGGTCCCGTCCGCCCCGGGCCCCGCCCGGAGGACGCCCTGCGCGCCGGACGGTTCGAGCCGCCGTGCCCGGCGTGCGGGAAGCCGCTCGCGCCCGGCGCCGTCGGCGAGGAGACCCCGCCCGGCCCCCGCAACGCCTACGCCGACACCAAGCTCGCCCAGGAGCACCTGGCCGCGTCGTGGGCGCGCGCGACCGGCGGCTGCGTCGCCGCGCTGCGCTACCACAACGTCTACGGGCCGCGGATGCCGCGCGACACCCCCTACGCCGGCGTCGCGGCGATCTTCCGGTCGCGGCTGATGGACGGGCGGGCGCCGCTGGTGTTCGAGGACGGCGCGCAGCGCCGCGACTTCGTCCACGTCCGCGACGTCGCCCGCGCCGGCGTGCTGGCGCTGGAGCGCACCGCGGCCGCCCCGCCCGAGCCCGGCGGCCTGCGCGCCTACAACATCGCCAGCGGCGACCCCCGCACCGTCGGCGACATGGCCGGCGCGCTCGCCGACGTGTTCGGCGGCCCCCGCCCCCGCGTCACCGGGGACTACCGGCTCGGGGACGTCCGCCACATCGTCGCCCGGCCCGACCGCGCCCGCCGCGAGCTCGGCTTCCGCCCGCGGGTGCCGTTCGCCGAGGGCGTCGCCGAGTTCGCCCGGACGCACGTCACCAGTTCGTAAGGGTCGCCGCCCCATCACCGAAAGTAGCGTCTGAGCTGTGATCGATGTGGTTCTCCCGTGCCTGAACGAGGCCGAGGCGTTGCCCTGGGTCCTCGACCGGATGCCCGACGGGTTCCGGGCCCTGGTGGTCGACAACGCCTCCACCGACGACTCCGCGCGCGTGGCCGCCGACCGCGGCGCCCGCGTCGTGGCCGCGCCGCAGCGCGGCTTCGGCGCCGCCTGCCACGCCGGACTGCGCGCCGCCGAGACCGAGGTGGTGTGCGTGATGGACGCCGACGCCTCGCTGGACCCCGCCGACCTGCCCCGGCTGGTCGCCGCGCTCGGCGCCCTGGAAACCGGCGGCGGCGACGCCACCTCGCCGCCGGGCCTGGTGCTAGGGCGGCGGCGGCCGACCGCGCCGGGCGCGTGGCCGCCGCACGCCCGCCTGGGCAACGCCGTGCTGGCCCGGTCGCTGAACCGGCGCGCCGGGACCCGGCTGCGCGACCTCGGGCCGATGCGCGCCGCCCGCCGCGACGCCCTGCTGGCCCTCGGCCTGCGGGACCGCCGCTTCGGCTACCCCCTGGAGATGGTGCTGCACGCCGCCCGCGCCGGGTGGCGCATCGCCGAGATCGACGTGCCCTACCGTCCCCGCACCGGCGCCTCGAAGGTGACCGGGACGCTCGGCGGGACGGTCCGCGCCGTCCGCGACATGCGCCGCGTCCTGGCGGAGGTAGCCCGATGACCCCCGCACCCGAGCCCGGCGGAACCGGGCGCGGCGGAATCGCGCACGGCGACGCCGACCTCATCGTCATCGCCAAGGAGCCCGTCCCGGGCCGGGTCAAGACCCGCCTCACGCCCGCCTACACCCCCGCCGAGGCCGCCGCGCTCGCCGAGGCGTCCCTGCGCGACACCCTCGCCGCCGTCGCCGCCGCACCCGCCGGCCGGCGGGTCCTCGCGCTCGCCGGCGACCCCGGGCCGTGGCTGCCGGACGGCTTCACCGTCATCGCCCAGCGCGGCGGCGGCCTGGACGAGCGCCTCGCCCACGCCTTCGCCGACGCCCACACCGGCCGCCCGATGGTCCTGATCGGCATGGACACCCCGCAGGTCACCCCCGAACTCCTCGACCGCGCCCGAAGCGCGCTCGGCCGCGCCGACGCGGTGTTCGGACCCGCCCGCGACGGCGGGTTCTGGCTGCTCGGGCTGCGCCGCCCCGCGGCGGCGCTGCTGCGCGGCGTCCCGATGTCGCGCCCCGACACCGGCGCGGTCCAGCTCGCGCGGCTGCGCGCCGCCGGCCTGCGGACCGCGGTGCTGCCCGAGCTCACCGACGTCGACACCCCCGCCGACGCCGCCGCGGTCGCCGCCGCCGCGCCGGACGGCCGCTTCGCCGCCGCCGTGCGGGCCCTCGGCGACCGGACCGTCCCGGCATGATCGGCGAACTGTACGAGGAGGCGCTGCGAAGCCGCGCCCCGGTGGAGATCGAGCACGCCGACGGGCGCCGCCGGCCGCTGCCGCTGCACGACTGGCTGGCCGTGCGCGACGGCGACGGCGGGCTCCTGGACCGCTGCGAGGGCGCCACCCTGGACGTCGGGTCGGGACCGGGCCGGCTGACGGTGGCGCTGGCCCGCCGCGGCCTGCCGGTGCTGGGCATCGACCTGGCCCCCTCCGCGGTCGCGCTGACCGTCGCGGCGGGCGGCCCGGCCCTGTGCCGCGACGTGTTCGGCCGCGTGCCCGGCGCCGGACGCTGGCGCACCGTGCTGCTCGCCGACGGCAACATCGGCATCGGCGGCGACCCCGCCGCGCTGCTGCGCCGCGTCCTGGCGCTGCTGGCGCCCGGCGGCCGGGCGCTGGCGGAGGTCGGCCCGCCCGGCTCGGCCTCCCGGGTCGAGCCGCTGCGGCTGCGCTCGGACCGCTCGGTCGGCGAATGGTTCCCCTGGGCGCACGTGTCCGCCGACGCCGTCACCGGGCTGGCCGCCCTGTGCGCCGCGACCGTGACCGAGTCCTGGCAGGAAGCGGACCGGTGGTTCGTCGCCCTGCGCACCGGGGAGGTGCGCTAATGAGTTCCGCGCCCGGACGGCGCAGGCCGCCCGCGCCGACCGCCGTGCTGCGCGGCGTCCCGGGACGGTTCACCAGCCGCCTCCACGACGAGCGGGTCGCCTCCTGGCTCGGCATCGCCCTCGGCGTCAGCGTCCTGGTCTCCTTCGGGACCGGGCTGGTCAGCCACTTCATGCAGCATCCCGCCGGGTGGATGCTGTGGCCGTCGCGGCCGGTGAACCTGTACCGGGTCACCCAGGGCGTGCACGTCATCGGCGGCCTGGCGACCGTCCCGCTGCTGCTGGCCAAGCTGTGGACGGTCTACCCGCGGCTGTGGCAGTGGCCGCCGGTGCGCTCCCTCGTCCACGGCGCGCAGCGGCTGCTGGTGTTCGTCCTGGTCGGCGCGGCGCTGTTCCAGTTCGTCACCGGGGTGCTGAACGTCGCCTACTGGTACGCGTTCCGGTTCTACTTCACCACCGCGCACTACTGGACGGCCTACATCCTCGTCGGCGCGCTGGTCATCCACATCGCCGACCAGTGGGCCAAGACGCGCCGCACCGTCATGACCCGCCCCGAGGACGGCGTCGGGCGCCGCGGCTTCCTGCTCACCGTCGCCGGCGCGAGCGGCGTCGTCGCGCTCACCACGGTGGGGGAGGCGGTCACCCCGCTGGCGCCGCTGGCGGTGCTGGCGCCGCGCCGCCCCGGCACCGGGCCGCAGGACGTCCCGGTCAACAAGTCGGCCGCCGCGACCGGCGTCACCGCCCAGGCCCGCGACCCCCGCTGGCGCCTCACCGTCACCGGCCGGGTCGCGCGGGAGGTCACCCTGTCCCTGGCCGACCTGCGCGCGCTGCCGCAGCACACCGCGCGACTGCCCATCTCCTGCGTGGAGGGCTGGAGCGTGGAGGCGGACTGGCGGGGCGTGCGGCTGCGCGACGTCCTGCGCCTGGCCGGCGTCGCCGACGACGCGCAGGTCCTGGTGGAGTCGCTGCAGCGGCACGGCCTCTACCGCACCTCGCTGGTCGCCCCGCCGCACTGGCGCGACCCGCTGACGCTGCTGGCCCTCGGCATGAACGGCGCCCCCCTCGCCCTCGACCACGGCCACCCGTGCCGTCTCATCGCCCCGAACCGGCCCGGGGTCATGCAGACCAAATGGGTCCACCGGCTGGTGGTGTCGTGAACGCGCGGATCGTCTCGAAGGCGGCGGCGTACGCGGCGGGCCTGGCGCTCATCGCCGTCGGGCTGCGCGGGATCGTGGACGAGGTCCCCCTGGCCGCGTGGGCGAAGTGGTTCGCCGGGGCGGCCGTCCTGCACGACGCCGTCCTGGTCCCGGCGGTGCTCGCCGCGGGGGCGCTCACCGGCCTGGTGCCCGCCGGCCGGCGGCGCGTCGTGCGCGCCGCGCTGGTCATCGGCGGCTGCGTCACCGTGGTCGCGATCCCCGTCGTGCTGGGCTACGGGCGCCGCGCCGACGAGCCGTCCCGCCTCCCTCTGCCCTACGGCCGCAACCTGGCGATCGTGCTGGGCGCGATCGCCGTGGTGGCGGCCTGCGTGCTCGCGGCCCGGGAGATCACCGCCCGGCGCGGGGCCGGGCGCTCGTCGGGGCGCGGCGGAGCGACCCGCGTCCCGCGACCGTCCCGGAAGGAGAGGCGGCGATGACGCTCACCGAGGCGCACGGCCGGGCGGAGGCCGCCGAGAGGCCGGCGGGGCGCGGATGGCCGGGGTGGGCGGCCGTCGCGGTGTGGGCGGCCGGGATCGCGGCGGCGTTCGCCGTGGGCTGGTACCTGCGGCGCGCGGGCCTGGCCACCGAGGACCCGCTGCCTCCGCTGCACGCGCGGGCGCGGGGGTGGCCGCCGCCGTGGCGGCTGCTGCCCGCCGCCGCCGTCGCGGCCCTGGCGGTGGCGGCGCTGCCCGCGCTCGCGGCCCGGCTGCCGTGGCGTGCGCTGCCGCCGCTCGTGTGGGCGGCCTCCGCCGCGTGGACGGTGGCTCTGGCCGTCTGCGACGGGTGGGGCGCGCTCGCCCGGCCGCTGGACGCCCCGACCGAGTATCCGGCGGGCCTGGTCCAGCTGCGCCCCGACCCGCTGGAATGGCTGCGGACCTTCACCGAGCGGCTCGGCGGCTACACCACGCACGTGCGGGGGCATCCGCCGCTGCCGATGCTGGTGCTGTGGGGACTGGAGAAGGCCGGTCTCGGCGGCACCGGCTGGGCGGCGGCGCTCATCATCGCGGCCGGGACGTCGGCGGCGGCGGCGATCGCGGTGACGGTGCGGTGCCTGGCGGGGGAGCGCGCGGCGCGGGCGGCGGTGCCGTTCCTGGCGCTGGCGCCGCTGGCGGTGTGGATCGCGACGGCGATGGACGCGTTCTTCCTGGCCGTCGCTGCCTGGGGCACGGCGCTGCTCGCGCTCGCCGCGCGCGGCGGGCGGAACCGGGCGCTGGTCCCGGCCGCGGCGGGCGGCCTGCTGCTGGGGTGCCTGCCGTATCTGAGCTACGGGCTGCTGCCGCTGCTGGCGGTGCCGCTCGCGGTCGTGGTGCTGGGCCGTCCGCGGGCGCGGGCTCTCGCGGCCGCCGGCGCCGGGCTGGCGGTGGTCCCGGCCGCGTTCACGCTGCTGGGGTTCTGGTGGCCCGACGGCGTCCGCGCCACCCTGGACACCTACCTGGTCAGCCGCGGATCGGCGCAGCGCTCCTACGCCTACTTCCTGTTCGCGAACCTGGCGGTGCTGGGCCTGCTGACCGGTCCGGCGGTGGCGCACGCGCTGCCGCGCACGCTGACCGAACTGTGCCGGGGCGCCCTATGGAGGGACGTGCTGTGGCGGGGCGTGCTGGGACGGGGGCCGCGGTCGCGGGCGGTCGCACCGGCGGCGGCGGTGGCGGCGCTGGCGGGTGCGGCGCTGCTAGGGGTGCTGGTGCTGGACGTGTCCGGTGTCACGCGCGGCGAGGTCGAGCGGATCTGGGTGCCGTTCGCCGCCTGGCTCACGGTCGCGGCGGCCGTCGACCGCTCCCGGGTGCGGGCGTGGCTGGCGGCGCAGGCGGTGACCGCGCTGGCCGTCCAGGCGCTCGTGCTGTCGCCCTGGTGAACGCCGCGCGGTGATGCTTCGGTGCTCGGCGAACCGACCGCGGGCTAGCGTCCGCGTATGAGCGACCCCGAGTTGAAGGCGCGGCTGGCGGCGCGGTTCCGGGAGGTCAACGGCGACCACCCGATGACCGCCGCCGACGACGCCTACGTCACCGCCTGGTTCACCGACCTGGACGACCTGTGCCGCGACACCGGCCGCGACGCCGACGAGGTGCGGCGGCTGATGCTGGCGGGCAGGCTGCCCCTGCCCGGCTACCTGCGCTCCGACGGCGCGCAGATGGTGCCACCGGACCTGTTCGACCTCGCCGGGCAGGCGGGAGGCATCGACGCGCTGAAGGGCTGGTTCCTCTCGCACTGGGACGACCCGGCCACCGCCGAGGCGGAATGGGCCGCCTACCTCGACGGGCAGTACGTATGCCTGCGCTCGGTGACGCCGCAGAACATCCAGTACAAGGACGCCCTGGTCAGCGCGATCGAGGCGGCGCCGGCGGAGCCGGACGCCGGGACGCCGGCGTGGACGCGGCGGCTGCACGCCCTGGTCGACGAGCTCGACGCGCTGGAGCCTCCGTTCACCGCCTACGACCGGCTGCGGTTCGCGGGACCAGTGTCGCGGGACCGGTGCGTCGACGCGGTGCGCGCCCGCTACCCGCGCGACGCCTGACGCCTCCACCGCGGTGACGTCCACCACCTCTCACCTGCGCTGACACCGCCGCGGAAAATTCTTCGAAGAAATCCGGGGCGGGATGTCGATCCGGCGGCCGGCCGTGCGACGCGTCAGTGAAAGGCCGATGAGACACCGCACGGAAGGACCGCCGCCATGAGCGCCCAGACCCACACCGCCGCCCACACCGCCGCCCGCGTCACCACCACCCGCACGACCGGGGAGCGCCGCACGCTGCGCAAGGTGCTGTGGGGCGCGCAGATCCTGCTCGCCGCGTTCCTGTTCTTCGCCTCGGCGCTGCCGAAGTTCGCCGGCCAGGCCGACGCCGTCAGGACCTTCGAGGAGATCGGCTGGGGCCAGTGGCTGCGGTACCTGACCGGGACCGTGGAGGCCGCAGGCGCGATCGGGCTGGTCGTCCCGCGGCTGGCGGGGCTCGCCGCGGCCGGGCTGATCGGCCTGATGGGCGGCGCCGCCCTCACCCAGCTGCTGGTGCTGGAGCCGGCGTGGGCGCTGCTGCGCGCTTGCCGACGTCGATGCCGACCGGTGTCTTGGCCGTACGAATCCTGGTGTCGCATCCCGAGGAGCCGCCCGCAGGGCCGCCGGATTCGCA
>NZ_JBEZJQ010000049.1:0-37923 GCF_040653135.1 Actinomadura sp. NPDC048021 | reverse complement strand
GCCCTGTCGCTGATCGACGCCGGGGAGGACGCCGAGAGCGCCGTCCTGGTCGCCAAGTGGTGGTCGGACGAGGGCGGGCTGAACGTCGTGCACCGTGTCCCCCCGGCCCCGGCGCCGTCGACTCAGGGCCTGCGGCCTCGGAAGGTGCGGCGCAGGTCGCTCACCCAGGCGTCGGGGTTCTCCCAGGGGATGAAGTGGCCGCCGTGGTCGTGGGCGTTGACGTTGACGTGGTTGAACCAGGCGCTCTGCGGGCCCGTCTCGAACGCACGGACGCGCTCTTCGGCGGTGTGGACGCCGGGCGGGTTCTCGTACGTGACGAAGGTGAGGCCGACCGGGGCCTGCACGACCGGGGTGCGGTCGTGGGCGGGCGTCCAGGGGTAGCGGTTGGCGTTGGCGTAGTACCGCATCGACGTGGCGATGGAGTTGTTCACCCAGTAGATCGTGGCGTGGGTGAGCAGGTCGTCCTTGCTGAAGACGGACTCGACGTCGCCGCCGCTGTCGCTCCAGGCGTTCCAGCGCTCCAGCAGCCAGGCGAGCAGTCCGGCGGGCGAGTCGCTCAGGCCGTGGGCCAGGGTCGCGCCGTCGAGCATGTGCACGGTGAGGTGGGACGCCGAGCGATGGTCCATCTCGATGATGCGGGCGCGGACGTCGGCGGGCTGGTCGTCGGTGAGGGGCCGGTTCCGGGCGAAGTCCCAGGCGCGGGGGCCGTTGAAGAAGTCGAGCGGCAGCCCGGAGCCGATGTGGATGCCGTACAGCTCGTCGGCGTACTTGTGGCCGAGCTGGCTGGTGACGATCCCGCCGATGTCGCAGCCCCCGGCGGCGTACTTCTCGTACCCCAGGGTCTCCGTCATCAGCGTGTGCCAGAGATCGGAGACCTTCCAGAAGTTGACGTCCGGGAAGCCGGTGAGCGGGCCGGGGAAACCGAAGCCGGGCAGGGACGGCACGATGACGTCGAACACGTCGCCGGGGTCACCGCCGAACGCGGCCGGGTCGGCGAGCGGGTCGATCACCTTCGACCAGTGCCAGAACGTCCACGGCCAGCCGTGGGTGAGGATCAGCGGGACCGGACGGGGGCCGCGGCCCGGCTTGCGCATGAAGTGCACCGGCACACCGGAGACGCTCACCTGGTAGTGCTCGTAGGCGTTGATGGCGGCCTCGGCCTTGCGCCAGTCGTAGCCGTCCCGCCAGTAATCGACCAGCCCGCGGAGGTAATCGGCCGGGACGCCGTAGGACCAGTCCTCGTTCCCCTCGTCCAGCGGCGGACGGGTCAATGCGAGACGAGCGCGCAAGTCGTCGAGGGCCTCGTCGGGCACATGGATCGCCGTCGGTTCCAAGGGGAAGGCGTTCGAGGTGGTCATAGCGTGGTTCCTTACTGGTGGAGGGACAACGACGTGCTGTCCCCGACCTCGCCGTCGAGAATCCTCGGAGGACTAGGTGATGTCCTCGGGGAGGAGGGTGGCGAGTTGTTCGGTGGTGAGTTCGACCCCGGTGTTGGCGAGTTGTTCGGTGCGGCGGGCGTGCGCGGTGATGGCCGACCGGACCAGCTTGTCGACTTCACGGCCGTTGCCTTCGCGGAACCGATCCCGGTTGGCGGTCAGGTAGACGGTCAGAGCCTCGCGAGTGGCCTCGGGGACGCGGTAGTCCGCTGCCTCCGCTTTCTTGACGAAGATGGAGGCCAGACCGTCGACGGGGTAGGGCTGGAAGGTCAGCGTGCGCGCGAACCGGGACGCCAGGCCGGGGTTGGTGGCCAGGAACCCCTCCATCTCGTCGGTGTATCCGGCGGCGATCACGATGACCTCGTCGCGGTGGTCCTCCATCAGCTTGACCAGCGTGTCGATGGCCTCCTGCCCGAAATCGTGACCCGACCCGCCCGAGCGGGACAGGGTGTACGCCTCGTCGATGAACAGGACCCCGCCCCGGGCGCGCTGGAACACCTCGGTGGTCTTGTGCGCGGTGTGCCCCACGTACTGCCCGACCAGATCCACCCGCGCCGCCTCCACCACCTGCCCTTGGGCAAGGACGCCCAGAGCGGTGAGGAGTTCGCCGTACAGGCGTGCGACGGTCGTCTTGCCCGTGCCCGGCGGACCGGCGAAGATCAGATGCCCGGTGAACGGTTCGGCCTCCAACCCCGCCGCCCGGCGCCGCCGCGCCGAGGCCAGCAGGTCGAGCAGGTCCTTGATCTCCCGCTTGACCTCCTCCAGCCCCGTCATCCCCGAAAGGCGCGCCAGGACATCGGTGACCTGACCGGCGTCGCGCGCCTCCCCGAACCGCGCCGCCAACCCCGCGTCCACGTCGAGGTCCTCGGCGACGAGCAGGCTCAGTTCCTCACCTGAGGGCAGTTCGGGCAGGTCTGCCAGGCGCTGCGCCTGCCGCTCCACCGCGGCCTCGAACACCTGCCGTGCCGCTCGCCCGTTCCCGAACGTCGCGTCCCTCCGCTGCCCCGCGAAATGCGCCAGGATCGCCGCGCGCGCGTCGTCGGCCAGCCGGTACCCGTCCCTGGTCGCGTGCGACTCCACGATCTGGACGAGTTCGGCGGGGCTGTAGTTCTCGAACTCCACCGTGCGCGTGAACCGCGACTTCAACCCTGGGTTGGCGGCCAGGAAGTCGCGCATCTCCGCCGAATACCCCGCCGCGATCACCACGACCTCGTCGCGGTGATCCTCCATCAGCTTCACCAGGGTGTCGATGGCCTCCTGCCCGAAATCGGTCCCCGTCGCCTTACGCGACAACGTGTAGGCCTCATCGATGAACAACACCCCGCCCAGCGCCCGCCGGAACACCTCCGTGGTCCGCAGCGCCGTCCCGCCGACGTTCTCCGACACCAGATCGGCCCGGCTGACCTCCACCACCTGGCCCTTCTCCACCACACCCAACGCCGCGAGAATCCCGCCGTAAAGCCGCGCAACCGTCGTCTTGCCCGTCCCCGGTGGACCCGCGAACACCATGTGCCGAACGATCGCCGGACCGGGCGGCAACCCCGCAAGCCGCCGCTGCTCGGCCATCTTCTGCAGACTCGGCACCTTCCGGATCTCACGCTTCACCCCCGCGAGACCCACCATCGCCTCCAACCGGCCCAGCAGCGCGTCCGCCGACCCGTCAACCGGTTCCTTCGCCACGGGCGGCGCGGTCTCGGGTGCGGCCGGCGCCTGGCTCCCGGGCTCGGCCGGCGCGTCCTCGACCGGCTCGGCCGGCGCGCGCTTCTTGGCCTGCGCGGCGGCCAGGTCGAAGTCGAACAGATCCGGCCTCCCGTTGCGGACGCTCGTCAGATCATCGACACGCACGCTTGTCCCGAGGCAGGTGAGGATGCCCCGGCCGATGTTGTCCGCCAGGGTGCAGCCGCGGATGGTGAGCGTGCCCCCCGGTTCGACGCTCACGCCGCCGAGCTTGCTGCCGGTGACCGTCGTCCCCTCCATCCGGACGCTCGCGCCCCCGTCTATCTCGACGCCGACCCGCCCCGAGTCGGTGACCCGTCCCCGGACGATCGTGACGTTCGAGTCCCGGGCGAGGAACATGGCGTTTCCGGGCGTGTCGGCGACCTCGCAGTCCTCCAGGAGGGCGGTGCCCTTCTCGATGACCACGCCTGCCCGGTGCGGCGCCTCCGTCCTGACCCGCCGCGCGGTCAGCGAGCCGCCGGTCGCCACCCAGATCCCGTCGGTCCCCGCGCCCGTGACCAGGCAGTCGTCCGCGGTGAGGCCGCCCTTGTCGACCACGGCGACGGCCGTCTTGCCGGTGCCGCGGATCTCGCAGTCGCGGAGCACGACCTCCGCGCGCTCCTCGATCCGGAGCGCCGAGCTGGCCGGGTCGCTGATCGTGCACCGCTCGAGCACCGGCTTGGATCCCTCGGTCGCCCAGACGGCGTGCCCGCCCGCCTCGCTGATCTGGCACGACCGCAGGGTCACCGTGCTGCCGCTGCGGACCGCCACCGCGTTGCCGCCCGTCCCGGTGACCGAGGTGGCCTCCATGAGCCCGGACGAGGCGCTGTACACGACCGCGCCCTCCTGCACCTCGCAGTTGCGCAGGGTGAGGTTGGCGCCCCTCGACGCCCGCACGGCGAGCCGGCCCCGGGTCATGAACTCGCACCGCTCCGCCACGATGGTGCCTCGGGCGACCTCCAGCGCGAGGCCTTCGTCGCTCCAGTTCCGGACGATGAGCCCCTGCAGCGTCACCTGTCCGCTGACCTCGACCGTGCCGACGGTGCGGCCGTCGAGCGTCACGGAGCCCAGCCCCTCGACGGCCGTCATCACGAAGTCGCTCTTACTGTGGAACCCCGTGTTCGGGTACGAACCCGGCTCGATCAAGATGTGCCGTCCGGGCGGCGCGTTCGCCGGGAGCGGCGCCTTCAGCGCCTCCAGTACCGTTCGAAACGCCCCGGGGGAGGTCAGGGACACGATCAGACGATGCAACGAGACTCCTCACGAATCACCGTAATGGTGGCATGAGCAGACCCGTTCTCGCTTCGGTTGACCTCCTCGTAGTGCGGAGTCCGTTCTGACAGGAGATCTTCGGGACCTCAGGCCGCCTCGGACGCGGGCGCACCCCACCCGGACACCGGGTCTTCTCCCGATCTTCCGCGGGCCCCGGAAGGCGACCCGCATACGGCATGTGCGGGGACGCCCGGCGTCAGGCGTCTTCCCCTGCCCTTCCCTGGCCGCCACAGACTCGGGGGCCCTCACCGGCCGACCCCCGCGCACCCGCCGCAGTACCGGGCAATGGCCGCATTCGATATCTGCGATTTCAGCAGCGGAGCCCCGCACCTGATGCTGCACAAGCGCTACACCATGTACCAGGTGATCCAGGAGGCCGCCGGTGCCGCCGAGTTGAGCTGGACGGACTGCGAACGCGAGGACCGCGGCGACGGGTTCTTCCTCCTGGCGCCCCCCGGCTACAGCGTCCACAGTCTGATCATCTCTCTGGCCCCCGAGATCAGCACACGGCTGCGCCAGATCAACAAGGGGCTGCCCGCGAAGCAGCGACTGCGCCTGCGCATGGCGGTCCACGCGGAGAGCTCACTCACGATGATCACGGTGTGGTCAGTCCCGACCTGAACCTTCTGTTCCGGCTGCTCAACGCGCCCGCCCTCCGAGCGCGTTTCGAGCAGGGCGACTTCGCCCTGATCGTGTCCGACGACGTCTACGAGCGTGTGATCGAGTGGGACATCGCGATGATCGAACGTAGGGACTTCACGCCACTTCCGGTCGAGCTGACCAACCCTGGGCGGCCCGGGCCGAACGGGAAGGACGAGAAACCGGTCCGCGTCGCCTACGCATCGCTGCCGCCCCAGCCGGATCCCGGGCCCATCGATCGGTCGGCGCACCACGAGGGGCCAGACGTCCATGCCCAACTCGAACAGCTGGTGCAGCGGATGCAGGACCTCCTGGACGATGACCCGCCAAGCTGATCGAGGGAGTCGCGGTGACGACGGCCGGCGCCCGCCGGTGCGTTCGCGAGCCGGGGCATCGCCGGTCATCGGTGAGGGGGATGCGCTCCAGCTTGGTCCAGCCGGTCCAGCCTCTCCGCCTCAGCAGCTCGATCAGGCGGCGGGCCTGCGGCACGGTGTCGAACACCCGTGCGTCCATCAGCTCGACCAGCGGTGGATCGAGGTCGGTGTCGTCGACGTAGTCCTCGCCCTGTTCGTCGGCCATCTGCGTGATGTAGTCGGCCAGCTCGTCGGTCGCCTCGACCAGCCGCGGGTCGTCGCCGCTCTGGTCGAGGGCCTGGCCGAGCGAGCGGTAGAAGGCGACGAGCCGCGGGTCGTCGATCTGCCGGCGCTTGCGCGCCGTCCACTCCGCGACGCGCTCGGGCGAGTGCGCGGCCAGCAGGATCCAGCCGTCGCGCTCGACCCGGACGATCCGCTCGTCGATGCCGAGCGCCCGCAGCCGGTCGAGATACTCGACCACCTCCGGCGGCAGCGCCAGGTGGTCTCCCGAGGCCAGCCGGGCGATCTGCGCGCGGTGGAGCCGTCGCTGCCGGATCTCGGCGCACAACCGCCTGTCGATGTCCGCGACCGCCGCGGCGAACTCTTCCTCGCCGGCCCGCAGGAGCTGCCGCACCCGTGCCAGCGGGACCCCCGCCTGGGCGAGCGTCCGGATCCTGATCAGCTCGATCACGGCGCCCGCGTCGTACCGGCGGTACCCGGAGCGGTCCCGCTCCGGCTCCGGCAGCAGTCCCTTGGCGTGGTAGTGCCGCACCGTGCGCACCGTCACTCCGGCGTAGGACGCCAGCTCGCCGATGGTCAGCATCCGACCAGTCTCCTACGGGACGGGCGTCGAGCCGGCCCGGCCGGGCGTGCTCCGGATGATGCGGGCTATCTCCGGGGCATGGGTGAAGACCAGTCGGTGGTCGGCTTCGAGCCAGAAGGCGGGGATGTGCGGCTGCTCGCGAACGAGCCGGTCGATTCCGGCACGCCAGTTCCGGTTGAGCCGGGGCGCATGCTCTCCCCCGCCCTCACCGGCCATCGAGCTCGACATGATCATGCGGACCGGCCGGTCGATCTTCCGGTAGCGGTCGAGGATCCCGGACCGGACCGCGTCGATCTCGACGTTCAGGTCGAGGATGTCCTGGCCGGTGAGCAGCACCTGGCGCGCGGTGCCCCGTGCGGCCTCCTGCCGAGCCGCCATGTCCTCCCACATCGCGCGGAGTTCCGGCAGGAGGGCCTCGGTGACGAAGGGTTCGGGCACCGGGTTCGCCCCGTCGACGAGGACGAGCCCGGCCACGGCGCCGGGATGCTCGGAGGCGAAGTGCACGGCCAGGTCAGCGCCCATCGAGTAGCCCACGAGCACGGGGGCCTCGTCCAGGCCGAGGCGGTCCGGCTCCGCCATCACGGCGTCCAGATCGCTCAGGAACGCCTCGAAGGAGTACCGGTCGGCGGCCGAAGCGAGGCCGTGGCCTCGCAGGTCGAAGGTCACCACGTCGTGGTCGCGCCGCAGCAGCCCGGCCAGCTCGTGCAGGTCGGCCTGCGTCGAGTTCAGCCCGGGGCACAGGACGAGCGGCCGTCCCCTGCCGCCACGGGACACCGGGATCGTGATGCCCCCGTGCCGGATCGTGAATTTCCGCATCGTCCTGCCGCCGGGTTCAGCCCATTCGCCGTGGTCCGGCGCACTGGTCGTCCTGTTCATGGCGACCATGCTGGGAGGTTGACCCTGCGTCAGGGTCAACCGCCGCGGTGGTGTGGGACGTCACGGGGGTGCGGGGCTGGTGTCGGCGGCTTGTTGGAGGGCGGCGTTCTCGGTTCTGATGCGGGTCCTCAGGAGGCCCAGGTTCACGACGGTGAACAGCAGGGCGGTGAGCCAGCAGGTGTGCACCAGCGGCAGGGCGACGCCCTCGGCGACGACCGCGACGTAGTTGGGGTGGCGCAGCCGGCGGTAGGGGCCCTCCGCCACCAGCGGCAGGTCCGGAACGATGATCACCCGGGTGTTCCACCGGACGCCGAGCGTGGCGATGCACCACCAGCGCAGCCCCTGGGCCAGGACGGCGAGGCCCAGCATCGGCCAGCCCAGCGCCGGGATGAAGGGACGGTCGAGGAACCGCGCCTCCAGCAGCGCGCCGCCGAGCAGGCCGACGTGGGCGGCGACGATCGCCGGGTAGTGCCCGCGTCCGTACTCGACGCCGCCCCTCCTCCGGGCCCAGGCCCGGTTGCGGCGGGCCACGACCAGCTCGGCGAGCCGCTCGGCCCCGACGAGCGCGACGAGCAGCGTGAAGCCGGTCACGGGTTCACCAGCGCAGCAGGAGCAGTTCGGCGGAGAACCCCGGCCCGAGCGCCATCAGCAGCCCGGGTTCGCCCTCGGGCGGGCGGCGGCGCTCGATCGTCTCCTGCAGCACGTTGAGCACCGAGACCGAGGACAGGTTGCCGAACTCCCGCAGGGAGTCCCATGTCAGGTCGAGTTCGCCGTGGACGAGGGAGAAGGCCTCGGCGATCGTCTCGATCACCTTCGGCCCGCCGGGGTGGCAGACCCAGGAGGTCACCTCGCCGGGCGACAGACCGTGCTCGCCGAGGAAGGCGGCGACGTCGCCCGCCAGCGTCGCCTCCACGTGGTCCACCAGGTCGGCGGCGAGGACGATCCGGAAGCCGTGCTCGCCGACGTCCCATCCCATGAGCCTCCCGGTGCCGGGGTAGAGCTTGCTGCGGGTCGCGACGACGCGCGGCCCCCAGCGGCTCGGGCCCCCGGCACCGGTGCTCCGGTCGCCTCCGACCGCCACGACGGCCGCGGCGCCGTCCCCGAACAGTCCGCTGGCCACCAGGTTGGCCAGCGACTCGTCGTCGCGCTGCGCCGTCAGCGAACACAGCTCGACGCAGACCAGCGCCGCCACCTGGTCAGGCCACGCGCGGAGGTAGTCGTGCAGCCGCGACAGTCCCGCGGCGCCGGCCGCGCACCCCAGACCGAAGATCGGCACCCGCTTGATGTCGTCCCGCAGGCCCAGACGCTGGGCCAGGGTCGCGTCCAGCGAGGGGGTGGCGACTCCGGTCGAGGAGCAGAAGACCAGATGGTCGACCTCCGACGCCTCGATCCCGGACGCCTCCAGCGCCCCCCGGACGGCTCTTTCCCCGAGGGACAGCGCGGCGTCGACATAGGCGCCGTTCGCGGTGGTGAAGCCGTCGAGGTTCGCGTACTTCTCGATCGGCAGGGCCAGGTACCGGCCCGTCACCCGGGTGGCGGCGTGGAAACGCTCCACCACCCGCCGGTCGGCCCCGGTCGCCCCGACGACGGCCTCGGTGATGTCTCGCTGCTCGTAGTGATGGTCCGGCAGGACGGTCTGCACACCCGCTACACGCACGGCTCCCCCTAAGCCTCCCCTGCCGCCTCCTTACCCATCAGCGCGGCTTGTACCGGCGGACGGGGTTCGGCGCAGCGGTCACCGCGGTCCGCGGGCCGGCCCCTCACGCGTCGGGCAGCACGTTCAGACGCTGCAGCAACTCGCGCGCGACCGTGGCGCGCTTGCCCGCGTCGCCGTCCTTGACGATGTCGATGTTCAGCGCGAACGTGGTCACGCGCCCGCCGCGGTCGACCCATCCGACCCACCAGCCGGTGCCGGGGTTGGGGGCGTTCTGCCAGCCCGACTTGGCGTACAGGGTGTACCCGTCCTTCTCCTCCTGCTTGATGATGTCGCGGACGGTGCGCTGGTTCGCACGCGAGGCGGGCAGGCGCTCGGCCGCGAGCCGCTCCAGGAACCGGGTCTGCTCCACGGCGGAGATCTTCAGCGGGCCGTCCAGCCAGAACCGGTCCACCACGGTCCCGGTCCGGCGGTTGCCGTAGCCGAGCCGGTGCAGCCACTGCCCCTCGCGCTGGAGCCCGACACGACGGGCGATCACCTGGAACGCCGCGGCGTTGGAGATGCGGACGGCCTCCCGCATCGTCATGTCGTGCTCCCACTCGGGGAACGGCTGCGGCGTCCCGTCCCAGGGGATCACCTCGTCGGGGCTCTTGACCACCCCGGTCTCCAGGGCGACCAGGGCGTGCGGGACCTTGAAGCTGGAAGCGGGCACCAGCGGCGTCTCGGCGAGCCGCCGGTCCACCACCGTCGTGGAGCGGGTCTCCACGTCCAGCAGGGCGAACGAGCCGTGCACGCCCGCCGCGTCGAAGACGGCCCGCAGATCGTCGCGCTCGACGACGCCGGGACGGATCTGATCGGCCGCGGCGACGGCGGCGGCGGCGCGCGGGGCGGTGTCATGGGCGGTCGCGCCGCACGCGGCGGTGCCGAAGAGGGTGAGCGCGGCGAGCGCGGTGGCGCCCAGCCGGAAGCGCGCAGTGCGGGAAGAGGGCTTGATCATGCGGCTTACTCGATCACCGGACGATGCGATCTGTCCAATATGGATATCGATCAGCGATTGATACTGATTCACGTATCAGCGCAGCTCATCCTTGACGACCAGCCGGTCATGTGACGTGACGTGTCGTGCCGGTCACCCTGGCACCCCTCCCGCCAGAAAAAGGCTGTATTTCATTCTAAAAGCGGATATTGCTCGACCTGAAAGCCGCCCCATTAGCCTCGCCATCACCTTCAGGATCGCCCTTGAGAACGCTTCAGATATTTCCCCTGCCGCCCCCCGCCGCCATCGGCGTTTGACCCGGGCATTTAATCGATACATATCCCTTGCTCGACAGGCCGGAATACTCTCGGAGCCACCTCTATTTCATCTCCGCCGACCACTGCGAGCATTACGTTAGGGAACGACTAGGGCAATCCCGGACGCGGCGCTGAAGGTCGAGCACGTGAAACCGGAGTGCCTCCCGCAGCACCGGTTCCCCGTTCACCGGCGACCCCGGTGTGATCAATTTTCGGGCCCGCCCACCGGTGGGCCGATCGAAGGCGGAGGCAGTCCCATGGCGAAGAACCGGAACGCGATCCTGTGGGGGACGTGCCCCCAGAACCTGTCCGGTTCCGACTTCGCCGCGAAGGACGCCTCCTACGGGCCGCTGACCATTCGCCGCTCCTACCAGCCCGCTGCCGCGGGCATGCCCGTCTCCTGGGCCCGGAGTACCGGCGGCGTGGACGTGGGAAAGCGGGCCAGCTGCTGGAGCGCGAAACCGTCGATCACCGCGATGGCCGGCGGGCGCCTGGACGCGCCGACGCTGAAGTTCCTGCGGTCCATCCCCAAGAGCCACCTCGCGTTCGTGTCGATCTGGCATGAGGGCGACGGCAAGATCCGTAACGGGGCCTTCCGCCTCGCGACGTACACGGCGGCTCTGAAGCGCTTCTGCGAACTGGTGCGGCAGGTGCAGTCGGAGGGCTGGACGCACCTGCACACGGTCCAGATCCTCACCACCTGGTCGGGCACATCCCCCAGGGCGGGCAGCACCTATGCCGACACCTGGCCGGGCGACGGGCTCGTGGACGTCCTCGGCGTGGACGGTTACTCCCACCTCGGAAGCGGCCCCACCCTGTGGGGGCCGGCCGTGAAGTTCGCCCGGTCCAAGGGCATCCCGTGGGCGGTCCCCGAGATCGGCTACGGCAGAACCGGCACGAAGAGCGTGACCTGGTTGAAGGACCAGGTCGCCTACCTGACGACGACGCCGGGCGGCGGCGAGCACACGAGGTGTGCGTTCGCCTGCTGGTTCGACACCGCCGGCCCCATCTCGTCCCCGACGCCCGGAAACGTCTCGAGATGGATCGCGGCGGCCAAAGACGCGTCGCAGACCTACTACAGCGATTACACCGACTTTGCGCTCTGATCGAGATGGGACGCTGATGCCGTCATCCACGCGCGGATTCCAGCGCCCGCTACCGCAGCGCGCGACGCCGTGCTTCTGCGCGGCGCTCGCAAGAGCGATCAGCTTTTTACCCGGATGAGCGCCTGCTGACGTTCACGCGTGACTTCGCCGGCGAGCGACCACGCACTCCTCGTCGAGGCGGCCGAACTCGCGGTCATCTCCACGAGCCGCGTCATGCATTCGAGCGCACTCCCATCCTCGCGATTCGCACATGCCCGCAGGGCGGCGTCGGCATGCCGCCCGTCCAGAAAGGAGGCAGTGTTGCTGTACGGGGTCGATGTGGCCAGCTATCAGGGCACTCCCAACTGGCCGGTGGTGCACCGGTCAGGAATCCGCTTCGGATTCTCGAAGGTCACCGAGAACACCAACTACACCAACCCCACCTGGGGGCACAACCGATCGGGAATGCTCGCCCTGGGGGCCGGCTTCGTGCCGGGGGCGTACCACTTCCTGCACGGGGAGAGGGGCGCCGCGCAGGCCCGCTATTTCCTCGCCAGAGCCGGCGATGTCTCCCGTCTCGCGGTCGCGCTCGACATCGAGGCGTCCGGCGCCAACGCGACCACGGCCAGGGAATGGGTGGCCGAGTTCAAGGACCGCACCGGCGGCCATCCCGTCATCGGCTACTTCCCGCGCTGGTACTGGGAGGCCCACGGCAGGCCCGATCTCAGCTTCTTCGACACGATCTGGCAGTCGCGGTACGTCTCCGGCTCCGGCACCCCGGCCGTCCTCTACAAGAAGGTCCCCTCCTCGTGGTGGGTGCAGTTCGGCGGGGAGCCCATCTCGATCCTTCAGTACTCGTCCAGCGGCGCGGTGCCGAGCATTCCGGGCCGCTGCGACGTCAACGCCTTCCGCGGCTCGCTCGCGGGACTGAGGAAGCTGGCCCTCGGGCCGCACCAGGAGGACGAAGTGCCCATCCGCAGCAGCTACGGCAAATCCAGGCCCCAGACTCTCGCATGGGGGCGGTTCACCCGCCTCAACTGGGACGTCACCCACGCCGACCCGGCCAAGTCCCATTCCGAACCCGACAGGGACCACCCCGACGGCTATCCCGGCTACGTGGCTCCCACCTCGACCTGGGCGGACATCGACACCGTCGTCCGCATCGGAGGCCTCGGCGAGGGCGACGAGTACCAGCTGCAGTTCGAGGTCCACGACTGGAAGGACGGGAAGTCCGCCGGATCGTGGACCGAGGTCCGCGCCGACGCCAAGGCGACCGGCGGCGACCAGTTCGCCACCGGCACCATGCCCAAGGGGCTCCGCAAGGGCCAGCACGTGTACGTCTCGGTCGCGGCGTTCCCCGCCGGCGGAAAGACCGATGACCGGCCCGCCCCCCGGGCGTTGTCAGGCCGATGGACGATCGCCCAGGACCGCAACTGACCCGGACCGACACGACGCCCGCTCTCCCCCGCGGAGCGTGCGTTCCCCCGACGAAGGAAACAGCCCGACGGACGAAGGAGACCGATGGCTGAAGCCGACCGCATGGACGAGGTGGATGTGAACCCCGCAGTGCACAGGGCGACCGAGACCGACGAGGTCCAGGTCCTGCGTGCGCTGTACGGCGAGCCCGACGCCGACGGGATCTTCCGCGGGCGGGACGACGACGGCGAGGAGGGCCGATGAGCGCCGCGAAGATCATCGCGGCGGCGCGCAGGTCGCTGGGGATGTCGGGGCGCCCGAACCCCATCACGCGGGAGTACGCGGCCCGGAACGGGAAGGAGTACCTGCGCGCGTCCTGGTGCGACATGGCCGTCACCTACTGGGCCCGGCACTCCGGCAACGCCTCGGCGGTGCTCCCGGGCGGAGACCGCGCCTACACCGTGTGGCACGTCGACGACTTCAAGAAGGCCGGTCGCTGGCGCGCCGGCACCGCCTCCGCGGTCGACCGGGCCAGGCCCGGCGACATCGTCTTCTTCGACTGGGGCGGGAGCAACCGCGGCGGCGCGGTCGACCATGTCGGCGTCGTGGAGAAGGTCCTCGGGGGCGGGCGGCTCCAGACGATCGAAGCCAACACCGGCGACGCGGTGAGGCGCCGCGTCCGCGCGGCCGGCGTCATCGCCGGCTATGGACGGCCCGCTTACGGAAGCGGCTGGATGGAGGACGCCGTGAAGGACCTGCCCACGATCTCCAAAGGCGCGAAGGGCTCGAACGAGGCGGTGCAGACCGCGCGCGGCCTGCTTCTCGCCCGCAGCCATCCCGAGGTCGGGACCCGCATGGACCGCGACTTCGACGCCACCATGGACAGGGCCGTCCGCGCCGTCCAGAAGTGGGCGAAGGTCGAGAGCGACGGGGTCATCGGGCCCGACACCTGGAGCGTCCTCCTTCGCGTCCACTGAGCCGAGCCCGCCCCGGCCGGGGCGGGTCGCCGTGCGGGTCCTCCGCAGAGCGTGTGCCGATTCACGGCGCACACTGTGCGGCAGGGTCCCGCGTCGCGGAACCGATCAGGCGGTCGGATCGTCGCAGGGTTCGTGGGCGTTCAGGAGATCAGGGACGAAGGGACGAGATGACTCGGTTTCCGCAGTTGCCGGCGCCGGCGGACCTCGCCGCCGCCGGGCCCAAGGGCGCCAAGAAGATGCTGGCCAAGGCCGCGGACCCGCTCCCCGCCGCCGAGCTGGCACCGTTCTTCGAGGACGCCTGCCGGGAGCTGGTGCGGGCGGGAGAGGACGAGCTCGCGTTCTGGGCGTTCGGCCAGGCGCGCAAGGTCGAGAAGGACCATCCCGCGCTGCTCGACCTCGACCGGGTCCACGCCGTCTTCCTCGAACTGGTGCCGACGGGCGGCGTCGGGCCGGCCGCGATGCGCGACTACGCCAAGACGCTCGCCGCGGAGCTGCCGGGGGAGGAGGCGCACGCCCGCTTCCGGGAGCTGGTCTGCGCGGGGTTCGACGCCGGGGTCATCCCGTACGCCCGGATCTTCCCCGACCTGCGGGCGCTGGCCCGCGGCGCGAAGATCAAGAAGCGGGACGAGGAGGAGTTCCTGGCCGAGCGGCTGCTGCTCGCCGGGCTCATGCCCGTCGCGTCCCACCAGGTCTGGGCGGCCGCCCGTGAGCCGCTCGCCGCGGTGGCCGCACGCGACGTCTCCCTCATGGAGCGGCTGATCGCCGCCGAACCCGACCTCGCCCACCACGAGGAGGAGAGCGGCGAGGGGGTCGCCGAGGAGATCCGGCAGATGTGGCTGGAGTGCCTGGCCGAGAGCGGGGCGGGGGCGCATCTGTCGGCGCACTGGTTCGCCGGCGAGGGGCGCGGCTGCGCGGCCGCCGTGCTGCTGAGGCTCGCCGACCAGGCCGGGGACCGGCTGTTCCCGGAGGCCGAGGTGGCGTTCGGCGAGGAGACGGACCCGGCGCTTCCGCCTCCCGACCACCGGCACATCATTCCCCAGACGGAGATGGGCACCGACTCGCCCCGCTGGTGGGGCCCGAACTTCGACCCCGCGGCGCACGCCGCGGACGCGGCGTCCGGGCCAGAAGGACGCGAGCGTTTCGCAAGCCTGCTGGACGCGTTCGTCCGCGACATGGGGTACTACGGCAACGTCGACTACCCGGCCACCGTCAGGGCGCTCTGGGAGCTGCCGGAGACCCGGGAGGCGCTGCGCGACGCCGTCGACGGCTGGAAGGCCGACGCGGCCCGCCCGGACCTTCCCTTCCTGCACACCGCCCTGCACCGCCTGGTCCGGCTGACCGGCAGCGGCCGCTACCTCGACCTGGAGCCGGGCCTCGCCGAGGGGATCGACCCCGCCGACCCCGTGGACGCCCTCCTGGCGGCCCTGCGCGGTGGCATTCCCGCCGAGCTGGCCGTGCCGAGCACGGGAAGGCCGCACAAGTCTCCGAAATCCGGCCGGACGATCCTTCAGCACCTCGGCTACCTCACCATCACGGAACGGTCCTGGAACGCCTACGCGTACGTCACCGGCGACGCCGACCTGACGCTGAGGCTCTCCCAACTGCCCGACGGGCTGCTGCCCTGGTACGACGGCAAGACCGGCCTCCTGTCACGCGTCAAGGACGGCGTCTGGCAGACGTTCCGGGTCGAAAGGCAGACGGGCGAGAGCGTCGCGCTGACCCTGGACCCCGACACCGCCACCGCCCGGCCTCAGGCGCCGGGGACCTCCGAGGTGACGTTCCCCGGCGCCGCCGGGCCGAGCGAGGTCCGGCTGAGCCGGGGTGCGATCACGGTCACCGCCCCCGACGGGACCCGGACGGCGCGGCTGCCCTTCTCGCCCGTCATGAGCACGAAGGGCGGGCTCGTTCCGCCGCCCGGCTGGTGGCCGCGGCGAGAACCGGCGGACCCGGACGGGTCGGCGGCGCTGCGGCGTCTCGACCGCGAAGGCGCGGCGCGGCTGCTGGAGGCGGCGCTGACCGGACCGAGCGCGGCCGCCGACGCGCTGCGGGCCGTGCTGCCCGAGGTGACCGCGCCGGAGCTGCGCGACGGCGTCCTCGAAGCGACCCGGGCGGCCGTCGAGTGCCTCCTCCTGGGCATCGAGTTGCGCGACCGGACCGGCCGTCCCCAGCCGCCGGCACTGCCCGCGCTGGTCTCACCGGCCGCCGATCTCCCGTTCCGGCGCACAACGGCGCAGACGCGGTGGCTCGTGCGCCAGCGGGTCCTGGCCCGCGCGCTGGAGTCGGCGGCGACCGGCGAACCCGCGGCCGGCAGGCCCTACCGCGTCCGCACGGTCGGCCTGCCGCCCGGCGGTCACGTGGGCGCCGACCTCGACACCCTGGCGGGTTTCGCGCTCCCGGCCGTCCTGCCGTGGACGCCCGACCCGCACCGCGAAGGCGTCCTCGACGTCCTGCGCCTCTGGGCCAACGCTCCGATCGGCGACGGGACGGGAGCCTGCCGCATACTTCGCCTCACTCCGGCGGGTGGCGAGGGGCAGTCCAACGCCGAACGCCAGATGGTCGACAGGCAGCTGGAGAAGGAGGCGCCCGGGGAGCTCTGGCGCACCCCGCACGGCGCCATGCTGATCTTGAGTTACCGGCGAAACGACCGGATCGCGACGGCCGTGGAGTACGCGCCCGGCGGGACGTTCGACCCGGCCGGCCCGCCCGGCTGGCAGGCGGCCCGGCCCCCCGTCCCCTGCTGGGGCGGTGCCGACCGCGTCGTCCGGCTCCTGCGGTCGCTGGACGACCGCGGCCCCGCGCCGATCGACGCCGCCGCCACCGTCCGCGCTCTGGCGGAACGCGCGGGCTTCGGCCTGGCGGACGCCGTCGCGGTCTGCAGGTTCCCGGCGGACGTCCTGGGCGACGACATTCCCGTGACCGGCGCCACGCTTCCCTTCCCCATGCGGGACGCGGTGCGGGAGCGCCTGCTGCCCGACGACCCGGCCGACCTCTGGACCACCGGCCTGGCCGTGGACGCGGCGGCCGAGTGGTGGCGGGCCCACGGCGAGAGCCGCCCCTCGACACCGTGATGCCCTGACCGGGTGAGGGGCGTGGATCGACGGCGATCCGGCGCTCAGAGGGCGCTGCGCTCCAGCATGTCGTGCATGTACGCGCGGAAGCGGCGGAGGGTGGGGGGGTGATCCGCGAAGCGGCGGATCCCCTCCTCGTCGACGACGCCCACGTGGACGAACCCGTTGACGATCCAGATGATGTTCCAGAGGCCGAGTTCGAGGTCGTAGTCGGCGCGGACCGCGCCCCGGAACATCTCGACCACGGCGGCGATCAACGGCCGGTACAGCTGCTCGACGTCCTGCACGTCGGCCGCGTCGTTGAGCCAGCGGTGCACCCACAGGGCCCGCAGCTGCGGATGGGCCACCGAGTAGTCCAGGTAGCTGTCGACCAGCGCCACCAGACCCGATATGTCGGGCGGGACGCGCGCCATCACGCCCCTCATGTGCGCGGCCTCGGCGTTGGCGTACCGGGTCATCACCTCCAGGTAGACATGCCGCTTGTCCTGCGCCAGGCGGCTGACCCTCTGCGCGCTCATCCCGGCGACCTCGCCGATCATCTGCAGCGAGGTCCCGTCGTATCCGAGCTGCACGAAGAGCCTTCCCGCCGCCTCGACGACCAGCTCGTATTCCTCTGCGTCCTCCTGGGCAGCCACAGTCCCTCCCCGGAAACGCGCTCTCTCCCCATCGTTCCCCGACTCGTCCGGGGCATCCGGCGGGGCGGCCCGGAATGACCCCGCATTTACCGACCGTCACCGGCGCAGCGCTCGCATCGGAGGTTCCTGGGGGTTCTCGCCTCGCCGCATTCGCCGCAGTGCGGGCAGTAGGCCACCGTGGTCCTGACCCAGCATTGGGCGCTGAGGGCCTCACTGCCGAATCTGTGGTCCATGGCGTCCCCGTCGGTTTCGGCGGTCGTCCCCTCGGCCCGGCCGTTGCCGTTCAGGACGGGGTAGCGGCGATCGCACGAACCGCACCGCCTCAGTTCCCAGGTCGCCTTGCAGACGTCGCACGTGCTGCGGAACGTGGACCCGTCCCGCGCCTGGAAGGTTCGCGCGGGGTCGCTTGAGGCGTTCCGGCACAGGGGGCACCGGACGAGTTCCGCCAGGCTCTCCGCGGCGGCCCTCACCTCGTCCCGCAACCGGTCGACCAGCTCGGCGTTGTCACCGCGTTGCATGAACTGGGCGGTCCGATGAGCGAGCGTCCCGATCCGGCGGAGCACCGCGGCGAGTTCGTGGGGGGCGGGCGGTCTCACGATGGTGAGGCCGTTCGCGGCGGCGGCGATCCAGTCCGCCCCTTCCGCGACGGCGTTCGCGTCGCGGCTCGGGCAGTCGATGCGGGCCGGGTACCTCTCGAACAGGTGCTGGGCGAGGGCCCAGCGCAGGCTGCGGGCCAGCCGGGTCACGCTGTCGATCTCCAACGGCGACACCGGGAGGAGCGCCGGCGCCCGGCCGCCGCCGGAGGGAGCGGGCGCCTCGCAGCCCTGGAACGTCCTGAGCCGGATGCGGAGGGGCAGCTTCTCCCGCTTCTCGCGCTGCCCCGGGTAGACGACCAGCGTGCGCGGGTCGGTCGCGGCCGCGGCGGCGAGCGCGTCGATCTCCTCGGCCGTCCGGCCCGGCTGCTCCGCGGCGACGAGGGCGTGCGCCACCGGAACCACGCGCAGGACGGCCTCCCCTCCGCAGTGCAGCACGAAGGTTCCCGTCCGCTCCCATCGAAGGCCGACGGCCTCCCGGTGCTCGGCGACGCATCGGACTTCTCCGCCGGGCTTGAACGGGCCTTCGGGAACCAGGTCCAACTGCGCCAGCGCATGCATGAGGAGCAGGCCGGTGTACAGGGTGAACGACTCGCACCACTCCTGGATCCGGTCGTTGGACGGCCCGGACGCCCCGTTCCCGCTCCTCTCGGCGACCCACGCCCGCCAGAGTTCCGCGGCCCGCCTGTACCTGTCGTCGTTCGTGAAGACGTTGGTGCTGCGCAGGACGGTGCCGACATCGGTGTGACGGTGGACCCCCGGCAGGATCGTCGGCCCGCGGAGTTCGACCAGTGCGTTGCGCAGCCTCTCCAGGTCCTCACGCAGCCGTCTGGCCCTGGTGCGCCGGGTGCTGCTCTCGACGAGCCCCTCGATGAGGAGGAACATGTACTGGCTCACCCGCCACGGGCGGCCGCTCGCGTCCTCCGCGTAGGTGCTCACGTCGTCGAGCATGGCCTCGATCTGTTCGACCTCGACCAGCCGTCCCTGCACGTGGTCCCAGAGATGGTCGACGAGCCTGGCGAGCACCCGGTTCTCGTAGAAGTCCAGATCGGTCTCGCGCGCGGGGTCGAGGAGGCGCGCCGGGCGGATGCCGTCGGGACGCAGCGCCGCCCAGTCCTCGCTGCGAGCGGTGAGCCGGGTGATGGCGGCGGGAGTGACGCGCCGTGCCCGCGAGGCCGGGACCAGCCGGTTCACCGCCCGCAGCCTGGCCACGGGCAGGTGGCACGCCGCGCGCAGGTGCGGGAGGCAGCGCTCGATCACCTCGTCGATCTCGCGGGGCCGCAGCCGCTCGTCCATGTCGGCCCCGCCCATCAGCGGAGTCTCCGACAGCCAGTCCTCAGCGGTGACGTCCCGCGCGACCAGCGAGTCGAGCCTCCTGCCGACGGCCGTGACGATGTACGTCGTGATGTCGTCGGGCATGGCGTGGTGCCCGAAGTCGCCCTCGTCGCGGTGGCGCCGCGTCTCGTCCCACAGCGTCCACGTCCCGTTCGCGGCGAGGTACCGGCCCGGGCGCACCGCCGTCGCGTTCAGGAAGAGGGGGCGGTCGCCGGGCGCGAAGAACAGCCTGCCGAGGGGCATGCGCCCGCCGGGCGGCCGCTCCACCTCGCGTCCCAGCAGCCGGTCCCAGATCCGCGCCGGCATGTCAGACGCCTCTCCGCAGGTGGATCTCCTCGTCGAGCCGTTCGAGCGACCTGGACGGCACGGTGCCGAACGGCTTCCAGAGCCCGGTCAGGTCGTCGCGGAGCGCCTGGATCAGGTCGAACGGGATCTCGAACCGGCCGCGGAGCTTGCGGAGGACGCGGGTCGCGAAGGCGTGGTCGGCCGCCAGCCCCTGGCTGCCGCCCGCCGCGCACACGACCGGGACGAAGGCCTCCAGGTACTTCGCGGTCCGGGACCCCGACGCGATCCGGAAGTCGCGGAAGAGGCGGTCCCGCAGCTCACCGTCCAGGAAGGCGGACACGCTCCGCGCGGCCTCCGCATGCGTCCGGCGGGCGCGCTCGAAGGCCGCTTCGAGCGCGCCGAGCGCCAGCGGAGCCGGCAGCGGCGGGACCGGCTCGGGCTCGAACGTCCGGGGACGGGCGGGCAGTTCCAGGACGTGCGACCGGTCGTAGGTCTTGTCGGCGAAGGCCACCGTCGTCTCGTCGTGGTTGGCCGTGCCGACGAACCACACGTTCGGCGGGATGACGAGCTTGCGGCCGTCCACCAGCCCGCGGGGGGCCGGCCGGACCTCGGTCGTCATCAGCTCCAGGCTGGGCGGGGCGCCGTTCGGCTTCCTCGTCTGCCCGATCTGGTACAGGACCTCGCTGAAGTACTGCTCCGGGTGCGACAGGTTCATCTCGTCCAGCACGACGAAGAACGGACGGTCCGCGTGCGCGGGGCTTCCTGCCTGGTAGAGCGCCTGGGTGAAGGGAGACTCATAGAACCTGCGCTCGAAGGCGTTGAAGTACCCGACGAGATCCTGCGGGGTTCGCCAGTCGGCGCTCACAGGGACGAGGGCGGTCTCCGCCTGGAGGGCCTTGGCGAAGACGATCGGAAGCTGCGTCTTGCCGATGCCGCTGATCCCCTGGAGGAGGTGCAGCCGCGACGCGGCCAGCCCGCCGAGGAAGAGGACCAGGTCCTCCTCGGCGTAGAACATGCGGTATTGCTGGGCGACGAAGTTCCGGAGCCAGTAGACGAAGTTGTCCAAGGGCGGGACGCGGCCCAGAAGGTCGTCGCGCTTCTCGTTGTACCGCGTGTCCATCGCGTGGCATTCGGGGAAGGGCGACTCGCCCTCCTTCCGGGCCGTCAGGCTCTGGATGTCCTGGTGCAGTTCCTGGACGCGGACGCGGTAGGCGTCGACCGACGCCTCCATGGCCTCCTTGGTGACCTTGAGCCGTTCGAGTTCCAGAGCGGTGATCTGATGGCCGGTGAGCTGCCGCTGCAACCGCTCGTTGTCGGCGATGAGGACCGCGCGCTCCTCGCGCCAGCCGCGCTCGGCCTCCTGGAGCCTGGCGAGCCGTTCCATCACGTCCTCGGGCACCTGGCGCTGGAGGCGGAGCTCGGCGTTCTGGGCGCGTAGCTCCTGAAGCTCCTTCAGCACCTCGTCGGGCGACCGGTGGCCGAAGGCCCGGTCGACGCGGTTCCGCTCGTCGCGCTCCTTCTCCATGTCGGCGGCGTGGTCCTGGAGCGCCCTGCAGCGCTGCTCCAGTTCCCTGGAGCGCAGCTCGGCCCGTTCCACGGCCGCGGCGACGGCGTGCTCCACGCGTTCGCTCAGCAGCGCACGCGCATCGGTCAGGTCCTCGTCGCGGGCGTTGAGCTCGACCTCGAACGCCCGGAGGCGCGCCCGTTCCTCGGTGAGCCTCTCCGTCCGCTCGGCCAGTTCCCGGCGTTGCGCCTCCAGTTCGGCGCCGAGCGCGGCGCGGGTGCGGGCGTGTTCCTCCGCCAGCTCCCGCTGCCGGGCCTCGACCTCCCGCCGGGTGCCCTCCAGCGCCTTCCTGGCTTCGGCGAGCGCGGTCTCCTTCGCGCGTTCCCGGGCGGCGACGAGCTTCCGCTCCTCGTCGATCAGCCGTTCCTCCCGCTCGTCGAGTTCGCCGCTCCGTTTCTGGACGAGGTCACGTCGCGCCTTCAGATCCCGGGCGTCCTCGTCGAGGGCCGCGAGCCGCTCGGCCACCTCCTCGGTCTGGCGATCAAGGGCCTGCCGCGTTTCGGTCACGCGCTCGGCGGCCTGCGTGAACAGGGCCACGGCCTCGGCCGCTTCCTGCCATCGGGCGGCGACGGCCTTGTCGTCCACCCCGCCGGCCGGAGGTTCGGCGGGCGCGGGCAGGGACTCCTCACCTCCGGCGGCGGCCACCGCTTCGGTGCGGCGCGCTTCGACCTCCTCCTCGATCGCCTTCTGGTTCACCGGCCTGGCGGCGGCGGAGGGCCTGGTCCGGCGCTGGGGCGTCTGCCGACGCGCCTGGGCGGGGCGCTTCTTGGCCATCGTGGACTACTCGTCCTTCCTGGGGGCGGAACGGATGCGTCGTTACTGCAGGGCGATGAGTTCTGGGACGGCGAGGGCGGCGAGTTCGCGGCACCACTTCGCGTCCTGCACGGCGGAGGGGTCGCGTCCTCCGTGCGAGACGCGGTTGCGCATGGCGCCGAGCGCGGCGAGGGCACTGAGCAGGTCGGGGCGCCGCGCCGCCAGCCGGTGCAGGGGATGCTCGGCGTTCCTGTGCGCCGCCACGAGGGCCAGGGCGCCGACCTCCTTCAAGGTCACGTTCTTGCCGGCCTCCACGTCCCTGGCGGCCTTGCAGAGATCCTGGACGAAGAGCTGGGGAACGGCCTGGAACCCGACGCCGTGTGCGGCCTCCTCGACGGCGGCCCGTCTGAGCGCCTGGGTCGACGAGACGGCCCGGACGGAGCCGGCCGGCACGGGATAGCCGCGCGCCAGGCGGCGGAAGAGTTCCTCGTACAGGCGGTGCGTCGCGTGCACGACGCGCTCCAGCGCTCCGGCCTGGTCGCCCAGCATGACGGCGAGGTCCACGTCGGTCATGAGGTCCAGCGCGTCCTCGTCGCCGCGGACGTCCGCGCCGAACTCGGCGACGAGCACGGATTCGACGTGGGCGCGCGCGGTCGCCTCCGCCCGGCGGTAGGTGCGCTCGGCGTTCTCCGCCCTGGTCCGGGCCACGCCGCGGATCCGCTCCGCGAGCGCGCCGCCGTCATGCAGGCGCCGCTCCAGCAGTTCGCCGAACATGGCGCTGGTCCCGACGCCGAAGGGGTCGTGCGCGACCAGCTCCCCGCCTCCGCCGACCACGGCGAAGCCGACGACCAGGACGGGCTCGGGGGCGTCGATGAAGGCGATCCGGCTCAGGTCCGGGGGCCGGCCCTCGTCCGGCCCCGGGCGGGCGCCCGGCTGCGCCGCGGGCGCCAGGCCCTGGACGCGTTCGAACTCGCGCACCCGCTGGGCCTCCCGCGCGTCCCGGTCCAGCCGGGCGACCTCGACGACCTGTTCGGGGCCGGGCCGGCCGGGGACGGCGGCCCCCGGCGCCGCGTCGGCGACGTCGACGATCGCGGCCTCGATCGGGTCCGGGTGTCCCGTGGTGCCGAGCTGGAGCCCGGCCCTGCCCGGCGCCCGCCAGGTGACGTGCGCGTCGACGAGCCGCTCGGCGGTGCGGGGCCACAGATCCCCGCCGGCCTCGGGCGACTGGAAGACGTAGCGCACCGACCAGGACGTCTCCTCGGCGACGCTGCCCGTGCGGAGCGCCCGCCTCCCCTCCTCGGTCAGCTCCCCCTGCCGGTCGAGCAGCCCCTGGCGGACGGCCTGGTCGATGATGTGCGCGCACAGCCGCACATGCAGGTTGATCCGGGCGGCGATCAGGTCGGGTTCGCGGACGCCGGCGTGGCAGAGCCCCAGCACGACGCGTTCGAACAGGTCGAGCCCCCTGCGGGGCAGGATCGGGGCGGTCACGCGGTGCGCCCACGCCGGGAAGGCGACGCAGATCCGCTCGTCGCGCCTCGGCGGCGCCGGGCACAGCTGGACGATCCTCGCGCTACGGGGAAAGGACGGCGCCATGGCCACCTCCCGACCGGCACAGCCGGAGGAACTCGGTCAGCGGCTCCACCTGCGCGGGAGCCGCGGCCCCTTCGAACATCGCCGAGTCGCCCACGGTCACGAGCAGGCGCTTCTGCCGGCTCATGGCCACGCACAGCCGGTTGCGCAGGGTGAGGTGGCCGTAGCGGCGCCGCACCCAGCGGTCGTGGGCCGCCGTGCCCGCGTCCGGCGGGTCGGCCGGAGGCGACGACCTCGTCGTGGACAGGAACACCACATCGAACTCCTTGCCCTGGAAGGCGTCGACGCTCCCGACGTGCAGGCGGTCCAGGCGGCGGCCGCCCGCGTCGTACTGGAGGCCCTTGGTCGGCTCGTAGCCCTGGTCGGTGCGGCGGGCGAGTTCGCGCGCCGCCAGCTCCCGCCAGATCTCGTCCACCTGGTCGGAGTAGAACGAGATGACGCCGAAGGTGAGGTCCGGAGCCGCGGGCAGCAGCCTCTCCAGCTGGTCGGCGACGGCGCGCGCCTCCGCCCGCCGCCGCTTGCTGCGCTTGCCGGATTCGGCGCCCCGGGAGTTCGGGACGTCGATCCACGCCGCGTGCACGCCCTCGTAGCCGGGCAGGGCATGCGCGAACTCCGCGTCCGGACGCGGAGATTCGAGGATGCCGCCGTAGAAGCAGCGGCTGACGAACTCCCCGAGCGTCCGGTGCATCCGGAACTGGGCGTTGAGGGTGACGACCCGGTCCACCGGGGCGCCGGGAGCCCCCAGGTTCTCGAACAGGCGCTGGAACAGGCTCTCGCGCAGCCTTCCCCGCGCGCCCGCGTCGAGCCGCTCCACCTGCCGCTCGACCTCCGGCTCCAGCATGTGCGGGAGCTGGTTGTGGTCGCCGACGAGGACGATGCGCCGCCCCGCGTGGATCAGCGGGATCATGAGGTCGAGCGGGTTGGCGCGGGCCGCCTCGTCGATGATCACGGTGTCGAAGACGACGTCCTCGATCCGCGCCTCCTGCTTGGCCCCCGCGACCGTCGGGGACGCGGCCTGCTGGCAGGTGGCCGCGTAGGAGGCGGTGTAGGCGCGCAGCGTCCACTCGACGGCGGCCGGGTCGCCCCGCAGCCCTTCGAGATAGTCCAGCATGGCGAGCTGGGGACCGCTCTCGCCGGAGTCGCGCACCCGCTCTTCGAGGTCTTCGGCGATCTCGGCGAGCAGGTCCTCCACCTCGGGGTCGGCGGCGGCGGGGGCCAGGGGCCCGCTCGCCGGCCGGAGCGCCTCCAGCAGCCGGTCCCGCGCCTCCGCGAGCTCGGCCAGGAACGGGACGGGCTCGTCGACGTCCCAGGAGGCCGCCCTGGCCAGCAGGTCCAGGTCGGCCGCGCGCTCGGCGTCCCGCCCGTCCAGCGCGCGGACCCGACGCAGCGCCTTCGCCGCCGCCGCGGGTCCGTCGTCGGCGAACGACTCGGCGAGCGTCCGCACGCCGCGCAGCGCCCGGATCGTCAGCTCGCGGTCGTCGTCGAGGTCGAACGGGACGGGCCGGGACGCGGTCCGCGCCCGCAGCCGCGTGCGGTGCAACCGGTCGGCGAGGTCGGCCGGGAGGAGGTCGCCCGCGAGCTCCTCGATCTCTTCGAGCAGGCGCGCGGTCTCCTCCGGCGGGGTCGGCGTGAGCAGGTAGGCGGCCGCGCGGGCGGTCACCGTCCGCAGCAGGCCGAGCGCCCGCCCGAAGGAGTCGGCGTTGATCTCCTCGGTGAGCCAGTCGACCGTCTCCTGGAGCCACCGGTCCGTCTGGACGGTCGTGCCGCGGCCGGCGCGGTCCACCTTGTTGGCCGGGAGGCCGAACACCCGCGAGCGCTCCACCAGTTCGTCCACCGCGGCGTGCTGGAAGCTGGTGAGCAGGATGCTGCCGCGCAGCCGCGCGTAGCCGCGCCCCTCCTCGGCGAGGCGCGTCTGCAGGGCGGTGATCACCTGGGTCTTGCCCGTGCCCGGCGGGCCCTGGATCACCGCGATGTCGGGCGTGTTCAGCGCCACCTCCAGCGCCCGCTCCTGCATCGGGGTGGGCTCGCCGCCCCGGAAGCAGTCGCGGACCGCGTCGGAGATCGGCCTGGTCCTCCTCCCGGGGGGATCCGCGCTGACCGTCTTGCCCTCGAACAGCGCCAGCAGGTTCGGGATCCTCGTCCCGTCCGCGAGGATCCGGTCGAAGGCGTCCTTGCGCCTCTGCATCTGGCGCCGGTCGCCGCGGAACGAGCGGTAGAGGAACCCCTGGGGCGGAGGGGCGACCGTCCGGTCCCGTCCCACTCCGGAGACGCGCCGCCGTCCGAGGTCCACGAGCCTCAGGTCGATCGTGCCCGCCGCGACGTCGGCCGCGACGACGGTTCCGCTGACCACGTCCCTGCCGAGCCGGTCGCCGATCAGCGCCCATGCCGAGTCGTCCTCCTCGTCCGCCGCCGCCAGGGCGGCGGGGAGGGTCTGCGCGGCCTCCAGCTCCAGGGCCTCGCGCGCGTCGAGGGCGCGCCGGGCGCGTTCCGCCAGCGTCAGCTCCTGGTCGTCGACGTGGGACGACCCGTCGAGCCGGAACCGGTACACGCCGTCGCCGAGCGGTTCGCGCCCGGTGTAGCGCCCGAACCCGATGTCGCGCACCTGCCGGCGGACGAAGCGGGTTTCGAGCCGGTTGTACTCGTGCCACATGGCGAGGAAGCCCTGACCGGTGGCCAGCCGGTTGAGCTGGTGCTTCATCTCGGCGCGCAGCTCGCTCGCCCGCGAGACGTCGGTGAACGCCAGGCGGCACTCGGTCAGCCGCAACCGCCCCTGCCCGTCCTCGCCGCCGGTGCGCCGCAGGCGATGCAGCACCAGCCGGTCGCCCTCCGTCCGGACGTCCCCGGTCACGCCCCGCCCGTGGATCCGGTAGCCGGCCGGCGCGCTCGGGTCGCTCAGGCCGATGGACACGACCAGGCGATGGGGCGCCTCCGGCCCCGCGCCCGCCCTCGGGGGGATCAGCAGGCGCTCGGCGAGCCACCGGATGATCTCGTCCGGCCTGTCCCTGAGCTTCCTGTCCCACTTGCCGACCGTGTCCATGACGCGGTCGCCCACACCGACGGACTGCGGTTCCAGCGGATCCGCCTGCTCGTAGGTGTAGAGGTCCAGGCCGATCCGGAGTCGGCGCCGCTGCCCCTCGTCCTCCACCTTGCGCGTCGACAGGACCGCGATCCGGGCCCGGTTCGAGATGGCCCGCGCCAGGCGTTCGCGGTCCTGCTCCCCCGCGGGTCTGACCCCGCCTCGGACGGTCCCGTCGACGCCGGCGACCACCTGGCCGCTCGGCAGCTTGGCCAGGGTCACCTCGTGCCAGCCGTCGCCGAGATTCCGGAGAGCGTCGGGGGCTCCGTCCCAGAGCAGCCAGACGAAGTCCGAACGTCCGGGCAGGGGGTCGTTGACGGCGCCGGCCGCTCCCCTGGGCGCGGGCGCACGGCCGCCGCGGCCCGGCGCGCTCATGCCCGGCCCGTTCCGAGCAGGCGGAACCGCAGCACCCGGTGGAGCTGCGACCGGTGCCCGAAGTGGACGCTCCACTCGGGAACCTCCTCGTACACCGGAACCGTCAGCTCGCCGCCCGGCTCCACGACGCGCGGCGAACCGCCGGTGCGGCGGCTGAGCCACAGCGGTTCGCGGCCCCTGTTCCGCACGGCCAGCCTGCTGCCCGGCTCCCACCACAGCCAGGCGACGGGACGGTCCTGGTCGGCGTCGGGCGCCAGCTGCGCGGTGCGCGCGGTCACGCACAGCCATTCGCGCGGCGGAACCGCGAGGCCGTCGCGGGGCGCGGTGTACGTCTCCTCGCCGGGGACGGCGAGGTGCATCAGGCCCATCAGCTGGCGGGGCGTTCCGGCTCCGCACCACGGGCAGGCGGCGGCTCCGACGATGAACGTCTGCGGGCAGTGCGCGCACGTGAGCGTGAGGTCCGCGGCGGTCTGGAGCTTCGTGCGCCATTCGGCGACCGTCGCGCGCTCGGCCGGACGCGACCGCCCGGCGCCGAAGGTCCGCTCCGCCAGCGCCAGGAGGCCGGGGGTGAGGACGGCCCGCCTCGGCAGCCCGTAGCTCGACCGGTTGCGGTCGTCGCCCGGATCGTCGATCCAGGGCAGCTCGCCCGCGAACGCCCGCTCCTCGTCCTCGGGCGCGCCGTCCTGGACGTCGTCGCCGAGGAACGGGTGCACGAGCGCGAGCAGCTCGAAGGCGATGACCGCGAACGCGTGGGCGTCGCTGAGGCTGGAGATGCCCATGCGGCCCGCGACCACCTCGGGCGCGCCGTACCCGGGCGTCGTGAACGACTCGTCGGGGACGACCGACTCGACCTCCAGGTTGTCGGCGTCCACCAGCCAGACCTGGGAGTGCTCGGCGGACGCCGAGGCCATCATGTTCCCGGGAGAGGGGTCGCCGTAGACGATGCCCCGGGCGTGCAGCGCCGCCAGGACGTCCGCGGCCCTCGCCAGCAGCCGGAGCCGGCGCCGCAGCCCGCCCGTCTCCCCGTACCAGTCCACGAGGTCCGTGCGCGGCGGCGGATGGGCGAGGACGCGCAGAGCGGTCATGTCGCCGAGCAGTTCCATCGTGTAGCCCACGTCCGGCTCCGCGAGCATGGCCAGCGGACGGGATATGGCGAGCCCGTCGAGGTCGAGCCGTTTCACGGTCCGGAGCCGCTGCCGCAGCCGCTCCGCGGCCCGCCGCGTCCGGACGCGGAGCACCTTGACGGCGACACGGTCGCCGGCCGCCCAGACCTCGCCCTGCCCACCGGTTCCCAGTAGGCGGGTCAGCTGGAGCGGACGTCCGTGCTCGTCCTTCACCACGCGCATTTCGCCGACGTCTCCGTCCGTCTCAGCCCAGCAGGTCCTCAAGCTCGTCGAAGGACATATGCGACGTGTCGTTCGGGCGGTCGCTGCGCGCTCTCGCGGTGACGCTCATGGTCACCCAGGAGAAGTACCGGGACAGCAGGTGCGCCTCGTCGGCGCGGACGGGCTGGATGACGGGATCGTCGATGAAGGCCCGCAGGACGTCGAAGGCCTCCTCGTCCATGTCCTGGCCGACGCCGACGGCCAGCCGCACGGCCTTGCCCCCGCGCGGCGAGGCCAGCAGACGCTCCAGCGCGTCCCGCCAGTCGTCGTTCGGCAGTCCGTCGGACACCAGGACCAGGGTCGGCGTGAAGGCCCGCCGGGAGATGACGTTCTCGTCCGCCAGGAGCCCGTTCACCAGGTCGAGGGCCTCGCCCAGCGGTGTGCGCCCGCGGGGCAGCATGTCCTCCCAGACGACCTCGGCGGCCGGGGCCGGGGGCTGGTGCAGCGCCGCGCCCCCGCCTCCGAAGGTCACCACGCCCACCGTGATCTCACCGCGGACGGTGTCCTCGTCGGCGAACGACCTGATCATCGTGGCGATGCTGCGGTTGAGCACGTCGATCTTCCCCGCCTCCGCCATGCTCCCGCTGACGTCGGCGAGGACGAGCACGGGCAGGGGACGGGGCGGGGGCGCGGACGGCCGGGCCATGAGGGGGTCGGGCATGGCGGTTCCCTTCTGGTGTCCGGAGAGCGAAACATTCCAGAATGGGAGGCACCACACCTTCCGTCAAGGTCTTTCCGGAAAAGGGTTAACTACAGCCATTAATCGGTCCGACCATAATCCGCTCCAGGACTATACGGACAAAAACGCCCAATCGGCGTGCACTCGGCCGATCGCCTTGTGCACGCCGATGAGGACCGCCCGGACATCGCGGTTCTGGTCGCGGCGCTACCGGGTGCGGACGGGCAGGCGGCCCGCGACGAGCGGGACGACGATCGCCGCGGCCACGAGGTGCGCGGCGATCAGGGTGAGCCTCGTCGCGACCGTCGCCGAGACGAGCAGGTCGGGCACGACCGACAGCGCGGTGAGGACGGCGGTGGTCGCGAGGAACGCGCGCCTGGGAGCGGCCGCCCACCGGCGCAGCGCCACGGCCAGCAGCACGCCGATCGCACTGAACAGCAGCGTGAGCTGGGTGAAGCCGAGCAGCGGGATCGGCTCTCCGGCGATCTCCAGGGACACTCCCGCGCTCCGGGCGACGGCGGCGACGGCGGTGGTGGCCGCGGCGGCGGCGACGCAGGCGATCAGGGCGGTGCGCCACATCGGGACGGCGCGGGGAGCGGTCGTGGCGGCGGTCGCCGGGGCCGGGACGGTGCCGGGGCCGCTGGCGGTGACGTTGCTCGTCATGGTCGGGCCTGACGGCGGCGGGAGAGCCGCCCGACCTGAGCGGGGTGCCCGGCGACTGGCGGGCCAGGCTGGAGGAGTTCGTCCGGCGGCTCGCCGAGGTCTGGCGGCGGCACCCCTGGCTGCCCGCCGTCACCGTGGGCACCCGCGTCATGGGCCCCCGCGAGGCCGGGTGGACCGAGAGCGCGATGGCCGCGCTGGCCGGAACGGGCCTCACCGGCGACGAGCGCATGGCGGCCGCGTTCCTGCTCTTCGGGCACATCCGCACCACCCACTCGATGGCCACGGCCGGCACCCAGGCCTGGTCGGGCGGCAGCGAGACGGCCGAGCTGATCCGCGGGCGGGCGGACCTGTTCCCCGAGCTCAGCAAGGCGTTGAGCGGCCCCACTCCGGTCCTGGACGACAACGCCCGCGCCTTCGGCCTGGCCCGCCTCCTCGACGGGCTGGCCGCCCTCATCGAGGAGCGGTCATGACCGCGGAAAGGCTGGCCGCGGACTACCTCGCCGCCCTGGAGCGCGGCGACCTGGAGGGCGTCCTCGCGCTCTTCCACCCCGAGGCGGTCGTCCACTCCCCGCTGTACGGGCCGCTGCCCGCCGCGGAGTTCTACCCGAGGCTGCTGGCCGACACCGGCCGCTCCGAACTCCGCCTCCGCGGCGTCACCCGGGGCGAGCGTCTCGTCGGCGTCTGGTTCCGCTTCGACTGGACGCTGTCCTCGGGCGCCGAGGCCGGCTTCGAGTGCGTGGACATGCTGGAGCTCGACGGCGACGGCCTGATCACGGCGCTGCGCATCTTCTACGACACCGCGCCCACCCGCGCCGCGTTCGAACGCGCGACGGGCGGTTCCTGGCGCCGCGAGCCCTGACCCGGCGCTGCGCCCTGGGCCGGCAGGGGCCGATGTTTCGCGTCGGCGGGCAGAGGGATGAGTCCTTTCTCCAGAGGTGGGGAGGCTTGGATGGCGCGGATCGATCGGATCGCCGAGCCATGGGGGACGAGGACGCCCTACGGCCCCGGCGAGGACTGGCCCGTCAGGGTGGACTCCTTCCTGGAGGAGGGCGTCTCGGCCCAGGACGTGGACCGGTGGGTGCCGACCGCGTCGATCCTGCATTCCAACGGCGACGGGATGGACATCGCGGTCAGGAACGGCCGGATGGTCGGTGTCCGCGGCGCGGCCCGAGACAGGATCAACCGGGGACGCCTCGACCCCAAGGATCTGTACGGCTGGCAGTCGGGTTCCTCGCCGGACCGGTTGACCCGTCCGCTGGTCCGCCGGGACGGCGGGCTCGTGGAGACCGACTGGGACACCGCGATGGACGCGGTCGTCCGCCGGAGCCGGGAACTGCTGGATGAGCAGGGCAGCAGCGCGTTCGGCTTCTACACCAGCGGGCAGCTCTTCCTGGAGGAGTACTACACGCTGGCGACCCTCGCCCGCGCCGGGATCGGCACCAACCACCTGGACGGCAACACCCGCCTGTGCACCGCGACGGCGGCCGCGGCGCTGAAGGAGTCGTTCGGGTGCGACGGGCAGCCCGGGACGTACGCCGACATCGACCACGCCGACGTCATCGCACTGTTCGGGCACAACGTGGCCGAGACGCAGACCGTGCTGTGGATGCGGATGCTCGACCGGCTGGCCGGTCCGAACCCGCCGCAGGTGATCTGCGTGGATCCCCGGACGACGCCGGTGGCGCGCGCGGCGGCCGTGCACCTGGCGCCGCGTCCGGGCACGAACGTGGCGCTGATGAACGGCCTGCTGCACGAGATCATCGCGGCGGGCAAGGTCGATCGCGACTACGTCGACGCCCACACGGTCGGGTACGAGGAACTGGAGCAGCGCGTCAAGGAGTATCCGCCCGCCCGTGTCGCGGAGGTCTGCGACGTGCCCGAGGAGCGGATCCGCCGGGCCGCGGGGCTGCTCGGCGACGCCGGACGGCTGGTGTCGACCGTCCTGCAGGGCTTCTACCAGTCGCACCAGGCCACCGCCGCCGCCGTGCAGGTCAACAACCTGCACCTGATCCGGGGGATGCTCGGCCGCCCCGGCTGCGGGGTCCTGCAGATGAACGGGCAGCCCACCGCCCAGAACACCCGCGAATGCGGCGCCGACGGAGACCTCCCGGGCTTCCGGAACTGGGCCAACGACGACCACGTCGCCGACCTGGCCCGGATCTGGAACGTCGAGCCCGAGCGCATCCCGCACTACGCGCCCCCGACCCACGCCATGCAGATCTTCCGGTTCGCCGAGCAGGGGTCGATCCGCTTCCTGTGGGTCAGCGGGACGAACCCCGCCGTGTCGATGCCGGACCTGGCGAGGATCCGGACCATCCTGGCGCAGGAGCGGCTGTTCCTGGTGGTGCAGGACATCTTCCCGACCGAGACCACCGAGCTGGCCGACGTGGTCCTGCCGGCGGCGACCTGGGGCGAGAAGACCGGCACCTTCACCAACGCCGACCGGACCGTCCACCTCTCGGAGAAGGCCGTCGAGCCGCCCGGCGAGGCGCGCCCCGACCTGGAGATCTTCCTGGACTACGCCGCACGGATGGGCTTCACCGGCAGGGACGGCACTCCCCTCGTCGGATGGACCGGCCCGGAGTCGGCGTTCCGCGCCTGGCAGGAGTGCAGCCGCGGACGCCCCTGCGACTACACCGGCCTCAGCTACGAGAGGCTCCGCGCCGCGGGCGGCGTCCAATGGCCCTGCGACCGGGAGCATCCCGACGGCACCGAACGCCTGTACTCCGACGGCCGTTTCTGGTCCGCGCCCGAGTACTGCGAGAGCTTCGGCCGCGACCTGGTCACCGGCACCCCCGTCGAGGAGGCGGAGTACCGGTCCCTCGACCCGTCCGGCAAGGCCCTCATCAAGTCGGCCGGCTACCTGCCGCCGCACGAGGCGCCGGACGAGCTCCGCCCCTTCCACCTGATCAACGGCCGCACCGTCCACCACTTCCACACCCGGACCAAGACCGCCCGCGCACCGCAGCTGCGGGACGCCGCCCCGGACGTGTGGGTGGAGATGAGCGCCGCCGACGCCGAGGCCCACGACATGCGGGAGGGCGACCTCGCCGAGATCTCCAGCCCGCGCGGCGTCGTGCACGCCAAGGTCCGCGTCACCGGCATACGCTCCGGCGTCCTGTTCCTGCCGTTCCACTACGGCTACTGGGACCTGCCGGACGGCGCCGGCAGGACGCGCGCGGCCAACGAACTGACGATCACCGACTGGGACCCCGCCTCCAAGCAGCCGCTGTTCAAGACCGGCGTGGCCACCCTCCGGCTGCTGGAGCGCGGCGGTGGACCCGCCTCCGCCGATCGGGCCTCCGGGGCCGGACCGGCCCGGAGCCGGACCGCGATGACCGACGAGGAAACGCGATGAACGGGATCGGCCTCGCCCTGCGGGGGCTGCACCACGGCGAACGCGGTCTCGCCCAGGATCTGCTGCGCGTCTCCGAACGCCACGCCGGCGAGCACGAGATCCACCACGTGGCCCGGGACCTGTCCGCCTGGTCCCAGCGGCACCTGCGCGAACTCGCCGAGATCGGCGGCCGGTACGGCGCCCGCCTGGGCGCCGCGCACGCCCTGGAGACCGGGCTGGCCGCGAAATTCCGGGGGAAGGGAAGCGAACTGGTCAAGCACCGCGGCCCGCCCGGCATGCTGCTCCTGCACGACCTGCGGCACATCCACGTCCAGGCCGCCGGAGTCTCCCTCGACTGGGAGATGATCGCGCAGGCCGCCCGGGGCAGCCGCGACACCGCGCTCCTGCGGCTGGCCCGGCGCTGCCACCCCGACACCCTCCGGCAGATGCGCTGGGCCAACGCCCACCTCAAGCAGCTCAGCGCCCAGGTGCTGAACAGCTGAACCCGCCCTCCGGCTCGCCGGAGGGCGACCGGACAACCGGTCGGCGGCGCGCCACAACCGTCGGTTGTGCGGCCCTAGGGTGATCTCGTGGACACCGAGGCGCTGCGATCGTTCGTCCGGGCGGCCGAGCTCGGGCAGCTGGGGCATGCGGCCGACGAGCTGGGCGTGACGCAGCAGGGCGTCTCCAAGCGGATCGCCGCCCTGGAACGCGAGCTGGAGGTCAGGCTGTTCACGCGGACCGCCCGGGGAGTCGAGCTGACGCTCGACGGCCAGGCGTTCCTCCCCCACGCGCGGAGCGTCGTCGCGGGCGTCGACCGCGCCGTCGCCGCGGTCAGGCCGGGTTCCCGGGCCCTGCGGATCGACGTCCTCGGCTTCCGCAGCGCCCAGGCCGTCGTCCTCCACGAGTACTGGCGGTCGCGCCCCGGGACCGACCTCGACCTGGTGACCCTCAGGGTCGACGACCCGCGCGCGGCGGTCGCCGCCGTCGAGGCGGGCGACGTCGACGCCTCGTTCCGTACCGTCACCGACCCGGCCGTCCTGCCTTCCGGCGTGCGGATGGTGCGCGCGTTCGACTCCCCGCTGGAACTCCTCGTCGGCCCGAGGCATCCGCTCGCCTCCGCGCGAAAGCTGACGCCGCCGGGGTTGCGCGGGCACCGGATCTGGGTGCCGGGCATCACGCCGCGGAGCGAGTGGGGAGAGTTCTACGATCAGCTCGCCACCGAGTTCGACCTGCGCATCGACGCGGCGGGCCCGCATTTCGGAGACGACGTGCTCCTCGACGTCCTCGCCGACTCCGCGGAGGTGGCCACCCTCGTCGGGGCACGCGACCGGTACGTCTGGCCCGCGACCCACGACCTGCGCCGCGTCCCCATCGTGGATCCGGTCCTCGCGTACCCGCTCTCGCTGATGCTGCCGAGCAGCAGTCCCCATCCGGGACTCCGCGCGATCACTGCTTACCTCGCAAGCCTGCCGAGGCTTCCTGAGACGGCCTGGCTCCCGTCCTGGGCGCGCACGCGCGCCTGACGAAGGCCGCCCGACCGGATCGACCCGTCCACCGTTCCACCAGAAAGGATCGAGGCATGCCCGGCGACCGTCTCATGCGCATCCACAGCGCCGAGTTCCAGTCCATGGCCGAGAGGGTCCTGCGGACCACCGAGCTCACCTCGCGCCTGAACGTCCTGCCCTTCGAGGACGAGGCGGGCAAGGCCGAGCTGTTCGAGCAGATCTTCGGCAGGCCGCTGCCGGCGAGGGTGACGATCTATCCGCCCTTCTACACCGACCACGGGCTCCGGCTGGACCTCGCGGAGCGCGTGTTCATCAACCAGAACTGCACGTTCCTGGACTACGCCGGCATCCGGCTCGGCGAGCGCGTGATGATCGGGCCGAAGGCCACGTTCATCACCGTCGGCCACCCGGTCGACCCCGGGGAGCGGCGGGAGTGGCTGACCGGCGGGCCCATCGACGTGGCCGAGAACGTGTGGATCGGCGCCGGCGCCACGATCCTGCCGGGCGTCAGCATCGGCCGCGACTCCGTGGTCGCCGCCGGCGCGGTGGTGGCCGGCGACGTTCCGCCCGCGACCCTGGTGACCGGCGGGAAGGCGGCCGTGAACCGGCGGTGGTGACGGCTTCCGCGTCGGGCGGTACGCCGGGTGGGGCCCGCCGTCTTCTGCTACAAGTGTAGTAGCAAGCGGCCGGCGGTGCGGCCGCCTGGATGACGACAGGAGAGAGGGCCCCATGGTCTTCAAGCAACTGCTCGGCGCCTTCGGTGTGGGCGGACCGTCGGTCGAGACGGTTCTCGCCGCCTCCCATGCCCGCCCGGGAGACCACCTGACCGGCGAGGTACGGGTGCGGGGCGGAGACCGCGACGTGCACGTCCACCAGGTGGCGCTGAGCCTGGTCACCAGAGCCGAGTACGAGCACGGCGACCACGAGGGGGCCGGGAGCAGGGAGTTCTACCGGGGAGCGATCACGGGCGGCTTCTCTCTGGGCGCCGGGCAGTTCCACACGATCCCCTTCCAGATGCCGCTTCCCTGGGAACTGCCGCTGACCGAGGTCTACGGGCAGCACCTGCACGGCATGGCCATGGGCGTCCGCACCGAACTCGAAGTCGCCGGCGCCGTGGACGCCGGCGACCTCGACCCGGTCTCGGTGAGCCCGCTGCCGTCCCAGCAGCGCGTTCTGGACGCCTTCGGGACGTTGGGATTCATGTTCAAGAGCGCCGACGTGGAAGAGGGGTACATCGCGGGCGTCCACCAGGAGCTGCCGTTCTACCAGGAGATCGAGTTCTTCGCGCCGCCCCAGTACGACGGCCGGATCAGCGAGGTCGAGCTCACCTTCGTGTCCGATCCGCACGGGCTCGTGGTGGTCCTGGAGGCCGACCGGCGCGGGAACGTCTTCTCCGAGGGCGACGACGTCTTCGGCCGCTTCCACGTCTCCCACGAACAGGCGCTCCACATGGCGTGGGAGCACGAGGTGGAGGGCTGGCTGCGGGCCGTCGCCGGGCACCACGAACCGCACGGGCACCATTCCGGAGGCCGCGGCGGGCCGGGCTGGGGCGGGGTCGCGGCCGGAGCGGCCGGGGGCCTGGCCGCCGGGTTCGTGGCGGGCGCCGTCGTCGGCGAGATGCTGGACGACGACGAGGAGAAGGAGGACGAGCCGTCGGTGGGCGACGCCTTCTCCGACGTGAGCGGACAGGCCGTTCAGGACGCCTACCAGGCCGCGGCCTACGAGCAGGCGTACGAGGACGCCTACGACGACGCCATGGAGACCTTCGAGGACGAAGGGTAGGGGGCGGCCAGCCAGATCCGGCCGAGGCAGGCCAGGAACGCGCCGAGCGCCCAGCCCGCGACGGCGTCCGTCGGCCAGTGGTAGCCGAGCGCGACGACGGCGACCGCGACGGCCGCCGCCGCGGTGTGGGCGGCGGCCGTCCAGGCGCGGGAGGCGCCGGTCACCGCCGCCGCGAACAGCAGGCACGCGGCCGCGTTGGCGGCGTGCCCCGACGGGTAGGACAGGAAGCCGTCGGCGAACAGGGCGTCTCGCCCGGTCCGCGGCGGCGTGCGGGCCAGAGCGATCTGCGACCCGCGCACCAGGAGTTCGCTGGCCACCAGCCAGACCCCGGCCTTGACCAGGAGCGCCTTGCTGCGCCGCCGCCGGGCGGCCAGGAGGGACGCGAGCGCGGCGAACGAGCCGACGAGCCAGTACTGGCCGCCGTTCACGACCGTCCGCCACCCCAGGTGCCAGGCGCCGCTGCGCGCCGGCAGGCCGTCGGCGAACACCCGGCCGTCGAGGTGCCGCAGGGGCCCGCCGAGCAGGACGTCCGCGGTCACCGCCGCCGCCACCGCGGCGGTGACCGCGGCGAGCGCGTAGGGCGGCCTTGCTACTACATTTGTAGCAGGACGGCTAGGGTCGGGAGAGACGGCCGACGAGCGGAGGATGACAATGCCTTTCTGGGACAAGCTGCGCGACTCCACACAGAGCATGCAGACGCAGCTGCTCAGTAAGAAGAACGAACTGAAGAGCGGAGCGTTCCGTGACGCGAGCATGGCGATGTGCGCACTGGTCGCGGCGGCCGACGGGAGCGTGGACCCGTCCGAACGGCAGCGGACCGCGTCCCTGATCGCCTCCAACGAGGTGCTGCAGAACTTCCCCGCCGACGATCTGCAGCGGCGGTTCAACGACTACGTGTCCAAGCTGACCGCCGACTTCGACTTCGGGAAGGTCTCGGTCCTGCAGGACATCGGCAAGACGAAGAAGAAGCCCGCCGAGGCGCGCGCCGTCATCCAGATCGGCATCGTGATCGGCGGCGCGGACGGGCACTTCGACGACGCCGAGAAGGCCGTCGTCCGCGAGGCGTGCTACGCCGTCGGCCTCGACCCCGCCGAGTTCGAGCTCTGACCGGCGGCGCGTCGCGTCACCGGAACGCCAGCACCGGCCCGAGGACCGTCCCGAGGATCTGGTCGAGCTGGAGGGTCGCGGCGGTCAGCGATCCGGTGACGACGCCGTTGCCCATGAACAGCAGCGGGCCGGTGACCGCGTTCTTCGCCGGGGGCGTGCCCAGCAGCGCCTCGACGCGCTCGACGACCTCGGACTCGGCGAACGCGCTCACCGGCCCCGGGTCCCGCGGCTGCGCGAGGGCGACCTTGGCGATCGTCCGGGCGACGGCGGCGCGGTCGCCGGTCGCCTCCGCGGCGTCCTCGTCGGCCCAGCGCTCGGTCGCCAGCCGCAGCCGGTCGGCCAGGGACCGCAGCGGCGGCAGGACGGCCGAGGCGAGCGCGCCGGCGGCGAGGTAGCGGTGGTGCCCGTGCCTGAGATGGGACGTCTCGTGCTGGAAGACGACGTGGAGCTCCTCGGACGTCAGGTCGCGCAGCAGGCCCCGGGAGACCAGGACCCCGCCGTGCCGGCCGGGGACCGCGACGGCGATCGGGACGTCGGTGTCGAGGGGCGCGCGGGGGGGCGCCCCCGCGCCGCCGACCACCGCCCGCCGGCGGGGCGGGGGCGGGGGCGCGGCCGGGCCGCCCGCCGGCCCCCCGCCCGCCGCCCGGC
>NZ_JBEZJQ010000048.1:0-38863 GCF_040653135.1 Actinomadura sp. NPDC048021 | reverse complement strand
TCGGTACCGATGTAGTTGTGGTTGAGCATCCTGGCCTCTTCCTGAGCCAGAACGACAACCCGCCGCGCGCGGTCGGTGAACCTCTCGAACATCTCCTCGCTCCTCCCGGGGGTGCCGGTTACTATCAGATTCTAAAGTGATTTGGCGAGGATCGGCGGCTGTTCGCAATGGGCGTAAGAGCCCGGGAGGCCGCGGGCCCGGCCGGCCGTCCGCACGACGGCCTCGACCTGGAGGGGACCCATGTCTCTCGAAAACCATCCCATGGTCGACGCCCTGGCTCCGGGTCCCGCCGAACGGCCCGGCGGCCCGCACGAGTACCCGCGGCGCCGGCCGGGACTCCACCCGGCGGCGTCCCGGCCGTCCCGCGGACGGGGCCGCCGCGCGGCTCCGTCCTCCCGCGGCCCCGGGTGGGCGTCGGGCATGAGCGTTCCGAGCGCGGTCAGTCCCGTCTGCGGATCAGCGTGACGCCGTCCCCGATCGAGAGGATGACCGCCTCGACCCGGCCGTCCGCGGCGACATGGGCGTTGAACTCGCGGATCGCCCGGGTGTCGGCGTCCCTCGCGCGCCTGGTCGCGGAGAGCTCCTCGGGAGGAGTGTCGTCGACGGGGTCGACGACATGGCCGCGCCACAGGACGTTGTCGGCCAGGACGGCGCCTCCCGGCCGCATGCGCGGAAGCAGCTCCTCGTAGTAGGCGACGTAGTTCTCCTTGTCGGCGTCGATGAAGGCGAGGTCGAACACCGGATCTGGGGGGAGCGCCCGTAGCGTGTCGAGCGCGGGGCCGAGCCGCAGCCGGATCCGGTCCGCCACCCCGGCCTGCTCCCACGCCTCCCGGGCGATGCGGCCCCATTCCTTGTCGACGTCGCAGCACAGCAGGTGGCCGCCGGGGGCGAGCCCTCGCGCGATGCAGAGCGACGAGTACCCGGTGAACGTGCCGATCTCGATCGCCTGGCGGGCGCCGATGAGCCTGGTCAGCAGCGTCAGGAACGCTCCCTCGTCAGGCCCGATCTGCATCCGCGCCACCGGGCCGAGCCGGGCGGTCCGCTCCATGAGGCGGCGCTGCGCGTCGTCCGGGGGGAGGCTGTGCGCCGTGAGGTAGTCGTACAGTTCCGCCGTCACCGGCGTGGTCTTGAGCGCGCACATGGCCCCGGTCCCTCCGCGGTTCTCCGAGAAACTTTAATAAATTGTAGCAACATCCTTCTCATTTCCAAGGCGCGCGCGCCGGCCCCACCCTCTCGTCGCGCTCGCTTTGAGCTGGTCAGTTAAGTGGCCAGTGAAATCCTCGGCCGTCCCGGGCTGCGGAGAGGCGTCCCGAGGAGGGGTTGACGAGGGGGAATCGCTATATAAAACTTCAGCGACAGGGCCCCGTCATCGATCCGCGGACCAGGCAGTGGCCCACCACACGTTCTCGACAGACGCTGGAGGTGTCTGGTTTGAGCTCTCTCCGTGAGACGTACGAGTCCCTCAACCTCGAACCCAAGCCGATTCGTCCGCACATCCTCGCCGCGGCCACCGTCGTCTTCGGCGACGACTACTACGCCGGCCGGCGGGAGACCATCAACCTGTCCGGCTTCGTCCAGCTGAACAAGTGGCCGATGCCGGGCTTCGAGCACCGGGTGGACGAGAAGGGCCACGCCGAGCTGGAGACCGAGCTGATCAGCGCGCCCGAGGTCGGCATCAAGGGGTACAGCTACGAGCTGGACGACCGCATCCAGGTGCTGTCCAACCCGTTCCTCCCCAACTCCGGCCACGTGCGCCAGATCGTCCCGGGCAAGAACTTCCCGGCCGAGTTCTACATCCGGCGCTTCGGCATCCTGGAGACCAGCACCCTGCGGCTGGCCCACCGCAACGTCATCGACATCTACGGCGTGGTGGACAGCATCCCGCCGTACAAGAAGCCGCTGACCGGCCCGTACCTGGGCAGCCCGCGCGGTGACGGTCCGTTCGACGTGGTGCAGGCGCCCAACGTGGTCCGCGGGACCACCCTGCCCGAGGCCTGGTACCCGGCCAACGACCAGAACGAGCCGGTCGGCCTGACGCCCACGGTGTTCTTCGCCGCGAGCGCCGGCCCCTGCATGTCGATGCTGGTCGACCCCTCCATGATCATGCAGGTCTCCCTGGAGGGGCAGATCGAGGTCGAGGTCAACGGCAAGACCGAGGTCATCGAGCTGGAGGGCGACTACCGCAAGGCCGCCGGCACGGAGATCCTCCTGTTCGGCCCCGACAAGCACGACGAGGGCCAGGGCGTGCTCGCCCAGATGGCCCGGGTCGCCATGGTCGGCCACAACGAGGCCCTCGGCGGCCGCGTGATGCTGCGGGCCAGCTGGCCGCGGCCGTCGGGCGGCACGCTGGGCGACGGCACCGAGGACAGCCTCAGCCGGGTCAGGTTCCCGAGCGAGCTGAACATCGACGCCGAGTTCGAGCTGGTCACGCCGCACGGCAACCTGTACGCGGCCCGGCCCGCCCACGTGTCCGGCAAGCTCAGGGACCTCGAGGCCACCGGCAGTGAGCTGCGCATGGTCGGCGCGGACTCGCCGCTCGTCACCACCGACGGCACGGTCAAGGCACGGCTGACCGGCGTCCGGCTGGCGATGCGCGACGCCCACGTCGGCGAGACGGCGGCGGTCAACATCTGAGGTTTCCCGCGAGCCTCTTGACGCGACCGGCGGGACTGGATCTGATGGAAATTCCAATAGTTCCAGTCCCGCCGGGACGCGCGTGCGGCCCGCCCCGCCGGCCGTTCCGGGCACCTGAGAAGGGGAGGCGTCGTGGACCAGCGACTGCTGCTGATGCACCAGGCGATGCTCGCCGACCGGCCCCGGCTGGAGGCCTACGAGCGGGCCCTGGAGGACGCGATCCCGCCCGGAGGCGTCGTGGCCGACGTCGGGGCGGGGACGCTGGCGCTGTCCATGCTCGCGCTGCGGTGCGGCGCCGAGCACGTCTACGCCGTCGAGGCCGACCCTGAGATGGCCCAGGTCGCGGCCAGGATCGCCGAGCAGAACGACCTCAAGGGCAGGCTCACCCTCGTCCACGCGGACGCGCGCCGGGTACGGCTGCCGGTCAAGGCCGACGTCGTGGTCTCGGAGATGATGGGCAACCTCGGGCCGGAGGAGCAGATGATGGAGGTCCTCGGCTCCTTCGCGCGGCGCAACCTCGCCCCCGGCGGCAGGATCGTTCCGGAGCGGCTGGTCACCCGGCTGGCCGCCATCGAGTTCGACGGCGAGGGCTGGGGTCTCTGGAACGAGGACTTCCTCGGCTACCGGCTGGACGCGGTTCAGGAATCTGTAGCCCCCGCCGCCCAGCTGCACTTCTTCCAGCGCCCGCCCACGCTGCTCAGCGAGCCGGCGGCCATCGCCGACCAGCGCGGCGGCAAGGGGGAGCAGCAGCGGCCGAGCCGGCGGCTGACGATCAACCGGGCCGGCCGGCTGCACGCCATCGCCGGATACTTCACGGCCACCCTCGCCCCGGGCGTGACGCTGTCCAACCTCCCCTCGTATCCGGGCTGCAACTGGGCGGTCTGGATCTGGCCGCTGCGGCACACCGCGGTGGCGGCGGGGGACGTGCTGCACGTCCGGATGCACCGGCCCGAAGACGTGCGGGTGGCCACCGACTGGCGGCTTGAGTGCGGCCTCAGCAGGAAGGGAGGGCGCTGATGCCTTACGCGGCGGGGTCGGTGCGCGACATCCCGGTTCGCGGCGGCCTGAAACTGTGCGGGCTGACCTGGACCGGGCAGTACCTCTGGTACTCCGAGGCCGTGCAGAACCAGATCGCGGCGATGGACCCCCGGACCGGCGAGGTGGTGCGGAGGATCCCGTGCCCCGGCGTCCGCACGGACCTGACCACGATCGGCGGCAGCCTCGTCCAGGTCGTGGGCGAGCGGCGGACCCTGCGGGTCATCGACCCCGAGTCCGGGGACGTCGTCGGCGAGCTGCCGAACCCGCGGCCGGGGCGGCACCTGTGCGGGCTCGAGGCCACGAGCCAGGGCGTGTGGACGGGATACGAGGACCTCCAGGTCGTCGACCTGCGAAGCGTCGAGGACCTGCGGCTGATCGCCAGCTTCCCGGTGCGCCGTCCGGTCGCCGGGGTCACCGTCTCCGACGACTACCTGGCGTACGCCGACTACCGCGGATGCTCCATCAACCTGGTCGATCTGAAGCAGGGGCGCGAGGTGGCGTCGATCACCGTCAACGGCAGTCCCACCGGGATCGCCTGGGACGGCCAGCTGATCTGGTACTGCGACCACGCGACCCTCCAGCTGCGGGCGATCGAGGTGCCCGGAATCACCGGAGGCAGGCAGAGCCATGACGACGACAGGCGCTGAGCGGCGCACGGAGCCGACCCCCGCCGTGCGCGAGGCCCCCGCGCCGCTCGCGCTCGCGGGCCGGGGCGCGCGGGTGATGGCGATCGTCGCCGTGACCCTGGTGCCGGCCGTGGCCGCCGGGCTCGTCCGGACGGCGACGCGCGGCCGCACGGCGGGACGCCGGTACCTCTACCGGCGGACCGCCGTCCTGCTGATGAGGCTCGGCCCCACCTTCATCAAGGCCGGTCAGGTGCTCGGCACCCGCAGGGACGTGCTCCCCGCGGCCCTCTGCGACGAGCTGTCCGTCCTCCAGGACTCGGTGGCGCCGCTGAACCGCGCGGAGACGCGCCGCGCCTTCGCGGAGGCCTACGGCCCGCGGGCCGCCGAGGGGCGCTTCGCGCACGTCGAGGAGCGGCCCGTCGCCAGCGGGAGCGTCGCCTCCGTGTACCGGGGCTCGCTCGCTTCCGGAGGCCAGGTGGCGATCAAGCTGCGCCGCCCCGGCATCGACCGGGTGATGAGGCAGGACCTCGCGCTGATGAGGGCGGGCGCCGCGCTGGCCGCCCGCCTGCCGGTGTTCCGCGGCGTTCCGGTCACCGACGTGGTGGACAGCATGTGCGCCGCCGTCCTCGGGCAGCTGGACTTCACCCGCGAGGCTGACAGCCTGACGCGGCTGCGCGACAACCTGGCGCCCGTGCCCCGGGTGTGGGTTCCGCAGGTGCACCAGGCGGAGTCGCGGCCGCGCTGCATCGTCATGGAGTTCATCCCGGACCTGGACGTGGGCGCCGCGGCGAAGTGCCCTCCGGCGGTGCGCCGGCGGTTCGCGGCGTCGGCGCTGACCGCGATCTACCAGATGCTGTTCGTCGACGGTTTCGTGCACTGCGACATGCACCCGGGGAACCTCTACTTCACCCGCCAGGGGCAGGTCGTCGTGCTCGACGCCGGGTTCAGCGTGCAGCTGACCGAGCGCCTGCGCCGGCTGTTCGCCGAGTTCTTCATGAACATGTCCACCGGCCGGGGCAGCCGCTGCGCCGAGATCGTCATCGAGAGCTCGGCGGGGGTGCGCGACGACGCCGACCTCGACGGCTTCATCGTGCGGATGGCCGACCTGGTCGAGCGCAGCCACGGCCTGCCGGCCAAGGAGTTCAGCCTGATCGCCTTCGCCACGGAGATGTTCGACCTGCAGCGCCGGTTCGGCATCCACGCCGCGCCCGAGCTGATCTTCCCGCTGCTGTCCCTGCTCGTCATCGAGGGGACCATCCGCGAGCTCGACCCGGAGATCGACTTCCAGGAGACGGCGAAGCCCGTCCTGAACCGCGGCCTCTTCGGCGCCCGGTAGCCCCACCGGGCGCACGCCCGGCCTCCGCCCGCGTTCGAGGCCGAGTTATATAAGTTTGCTATTATTATCCCGTGCACGCGTTCGATGTTCTCGGCGATCCGGTCCGCCGCCGCATCCTGGAGCTGCTGTCCGCCGGCGGACACTCCTCCGGGGAGATCTGCGCCGTCATCCAGGAGGAGTTCGGCATCTCCCAGCCGGCGGTGTCGCAGCACCTGAAGGTGCTGCGCGACCACGGGTTCGCCTCGGTCCGGGCCGAGGGGACGAGGCGGCTGTACGCGATCGACCCCGCGCCCCTGCGCGAGGTCGACACGTGGCTGGAGCAGTTCCGCGGGTTCTGGGCCCAGCCCCTCGACGCCCTGGCCACGGAGGTCGCCAGGGGCCGGCGCGAGGCGCGCGGCACGGCGGGGGACCGGGCACCGCGGAAGGCCTGATCCGCCAGGCCGCCCGCCCCGGGCCTCGGCTCGCGACGGGCGGGCGGACGGGGGGACGGGCTACAGGCGCGCGACGAGGCCGGCCAGCTCGGCGGCGACCGCCGCGGGGGACGGCAGGCCCGCGACCTCGGTGTGGACCTCGGCGGTCGCCGTCCGCAGCGTCTCGTCCTCCAGCAGGCGCTCCAGCATCGTCGCGGTGATCTCCTCGGCGGGCGCCGTCAGGCCGATGCCCCGGTCGCGCACGTCCTGCCCGATGGCTTCCGAGGCCACGTCCTGCGGGTCCAGGGCGACCATCTGGGGAATGCCGGCCTCCACCGCGGACATGACCGTGTTGGCGCCGCCGTGGTGCACGACCGCCGAGCACGTCCGGAACAGCTCGCCGAAGGGGACCCAGCCGTCGGCGGGCCGGACGTTCGGCGGCAGCGTGCCCAGGGCCGAGGTGTCGACGTTGCCGAGCGCGAGCACGAAGTCGGCGTCCACCTTCGACGCGGCCTCGATGACCGGCGGCAGGGTGCCGAGCCCGAAGAACTTGGCCGAGAAGCCGCCGCCGAGCGAGAGCACGACTCGCGGCCGCTGCGGCCGCTGGCGCCACAGCCCGCCGAGGACGCCGCCGCCGTCGTAGGAGTGCCCGCCCATGAACCCGCCCTCGGGCCTGGCGTGCAGCATGCTCGGCGGCAGCCGCTCCAGGATCATCGCGGGCCGCGGGATGGCCGGGACCCCGTACTCCTCGCACAGGTCCGGCAGCAGCCCGGCCGTCAGCTGGTGGGTCCGCCCGGTGGTGAAGGGCCCCAGGTTCCGCTGGACGGCCGGGACGCCGAGCCTGGCCGCCGCCATGGCCCCGACCGTGGTCGTCTGCTCGTAGACGACGAGGTCCGGGCGCCACTGGTCGACCACCTCCATGGTCCCGGCGACCAGCGGCCGGTTGAACCCGGCGAACATGGGCGCCCGGGGGGAGATGTCCCTGTCCGGCCCGACACTCCGGAACCACGTCTCCGCGAATCCGGGATCGTCCTCGAGTACCTTCTGCGCGATCGTCACGGCGCTGTAGCCCGGCGCCACGTCGACCACGGGCAGCCCGGCCCCGGCCGCCCACTCGGGGCGCTCCGCGAGCGCCACGAGCACCTCGTGGCCCGCGGAGCGGAAGGCCCAGGCCAGGGGCACGAGCGTGAAGACGTGGCCGGCCGCGGGAACGGAGATGAACAGCACGCGCATGGTGGAATCCTCCCGGGGGCGGGACCGGGGCGCCGACGAGGCGGTCTCCGGTCTACTCCTCCAGGAGATTACTATATATAGTTCAAGTGTCTAGCGAGCTGGAGGGGTTCGTGACGCCGCCGATCTGCCCGCCCGACCTGTCGGCCAGGCCGTACCGAGCGATCGTGGAGCACCCCGCGGCCGCGCCGGCCGCCGCGGTGTTCCGCGCCTGGACGGAGCGGTTCGACCGGTGGTTCGCCCAGCCGGGCGAGATCGTGATGAAGGCCGAGGTCGACGCGCCCTACTTCTTCCAGACGTTCCACGAGGGACGGCGGCATCCGCACTACGGCCGGTTCCTCCGGGTCGACCCGGACCGGCTGCTCGAACTCACGTGGCTCAACGAGGCGGGGACCCGCGGGGTCGAGACGGTGCTGACCGTCGAGCTGTCGCCCCGTCCCGGCGGCTCCCTGCTGCGCCTGACGCACGCGGGCTTCCCCGACGACCGGACGAGGGACGAGCACGAGACCGCGTGGAGATCGATCCTCCTGAACCGCCTCGACCCCGTGCTGCGGGGGACGGAGGCCTGACCGGCGGCGCCGCGCGCCGCGCGTTCCGACCCGAGGAGTGTTCCGCATGGCCACTGCCGAAGAGTACGAAGCCCTCTTCAAGGCGTTCGACCACGACGGCGACGGCGTCATCGAGCAGACCGACGTCGACCTGCTCGTGCAGCGGTGGTGCCGCGCGCTGCACGTGTCGCCCGGCTCCCCGCAGTGGCTGGCGATCACGCGGCCGTCCAACCGGCTGTTCCAGCGGTTGGAGGGGAGCGTCGACGAGGCGGGGGACAAGAAGGTGAGCCGCGAGCAGTGGGTCGCCTCGCACGAGCGGCCGGGATTCATCGAGGACGTCGCCATCCCCTGGGGTGTCGCGGTGTTCGACATGGGCGCGGACGCCGACGCGCGGGTGTCCCTCCAGGTGTGGATGACGACGCATTCGGCGACGGGTTACCCGCAGCTGGAGAGCCTCGCCGGGTTCCAGCGGCTCGACGAGGACGGGGACGGCTATCTCGACAGGGACCCCTTCGTGAAGTACATCGAGGACTTCTATCACCGGGACCACGCCTGATCGGCTCCGGGGCGGCTCCGCCGGCGGGTCATTAGACTTGTCTTATATAAGCTGCGGGTTTATTATTTGGCCTGGACGGCTCAGCGCGGAGTGAGGGAGGCGGGCGAGATGACGACGTCCCAGCCGGTGGCGGGCGAGAGAGTGCGCGGACCCCTGCTGACGCCCGGCGAGCGCCCGCCGAGGGCGGGTGTGCTCTCGGCGTCGCTGACCTTCGCGTTCCGCTCGCTGCTGAAGATCAAGCGGGCGCCCGAAGGGCTGTTCGGCGCCCTGCTGCAGGCGGTCATGTTCACCCTGCTGTTCACCTACCTCTTCGGCGGGGCGATCGCGGGGTCGCCGAGCGAGTACCTGGACTTCTTCCTGCCCGGGGTCTCGGTCATCGCGATCGTGCTCGCGAGCATGAACACGGGGTTCGTGCTGAACGTGGACATCGACCAGGGCGTGTTCGACCGGGTGCGGTCGCTGCCGGTGTGGCAGTCGTCGGTGCTGGTCGGGGCGATGCTGGGGGACGTGGTCCGGTACGCGGTGGCCTCGGTGGTGCCGCTGCTGCTGGGGCTGGCGCTGGGTTTCCGCCCCGACGGCGGCCCGGGCGGCGTCGTGCTGGCGCTGTTGTTCCTCCAGGTGTTCGCCTTCAGCCTCGCGTGGATCTGGGCCCTGATCGGCGTGGCGGTGCGCACGGCGGCGTCGGCGCAGATGCTCATCATCACGCTGGACTCGGTCCTGCTGTTCGGCAGCAACATCATCGCGCCGCGCGAGACCATGCCGTCGTGGCTCCAGACCGTCATCGGGTTCAACCCGATCACGCACGCGGCGACGGCCGTGCGCGGGCTGATGCAGGGCACCGAGACCGCGGGCCAGATGGGCCGGGCGTTCCTGGCCTGCGCGATCCTCGTCGCGGTCTTCGCCCCGCTCACCGCGTACGCGTACTCGCGACGCGGCCGCGCGTAGCGGCGGACGGTCGCCGCGCCCTCCCAGGGGCGAGTCCGGCTTGTGCTACTTTAAAGTAAAGTGCGTGTGGTGGCGCGACCGCACCCGGTTCCGGACGGAGGGCCATGGCCGACCAGTACACATCGGGTACCGCGCCTGTCCCCGGCGGGCCCGGCTACGTCGCCGCCTACCTGGAGCGCCTCGGCATCGGCGACCCGGGCGAGCCCTCGCTCTCCGGGCTCTTCGCGCTGCACCGGGCCCATGTGGAGCGGGTGCCGTACGAAGTGCTGGAGATCCAGCTGGGACGGCCGACCACCGCGGACCCGCGTGACGCGGCCCGCCAGGTGCTGAAGGGACGCGGCGGGTACTGCGTGCAGCTCAACGGCGCGTTCTCCACTCTGCTGGGCGCCCTCGGATACGACGTCACGTGGCACCGGGCCGGCGTGCACGCCGCCCGCAAGCTGCCCCAGGTCGGACCGGCCGAACCGGCCCCGCACCTGGTGCTCACCGTGAGCGTCGAGGGCGAGGACTGGATGGTGGACGTCGGCCTCGGCGACGGGCTGCACGAGCCCCTGCCGCTGCGCGCGGGGACGTACCGCCAGGGACCCTTCGCCTTCCACCTCGGCCCCTCGCGGTTCGAGCCCGGCGCCTGGCGCTTCGACCACGACCGCGGCGGCGCGATCGCCGGGCTCGACTTCTCGATGGCGCCCGCGAGCCCGGCGGACTTCGCCGAATGGCACCCCTACCTGGCCACCGACCCCGAATCTCGCCTGGTGCGGACGGTCGCGGTGATGCGGCGCGACGCGACGAGCGTCGACGGCCTCACCGGATGCATGCTGCGGCACATCGACGACTCCGGCACGACGACCAGGGAGCTCGGCACCTCCGCCGAGTGGTACGGGGCGCTCGCCGAGGTCTTCGGCCTGCCGCTGGCGGACGTGGGCCCGCAGGACCGGACCGCGCTGTGGACGAAGGTCCGGGGCGCCCATGAGGCCTGGCTGGAGGCGAGGGCCCGGCGGTCCGCGGCCCGGGCCTGAGGCACCGCCCGGGGCCCGCGCACCGGCCGGGCTATGCCGGGAGCTCGACCCGCGCGTCGTCGCCGACGACCAGGCTGAACCGGGCCGAGGCGCTCACGCTGGCGTTGCGGCCGATGATCGAGTCGTGCAGCCCGGCGAAGCCGGAGACCGACGCGTTGTCGAGCACGATGGAGCCGGCCACGCCGGCGCGCCGCAGGACGCAGCCCCGGCCGATCGAGGTGCGGGGGCCGATGTGGCTGTCCTCGACGACCGAGCCCGCGCCGACGATCACGGGGCCCTCGATGCGGGAGCGCACGACCCGCGCCCCGGCCTCGACGACGACCGCGCCGTCGATCCGGCAGTGCGCGTCGACCTCGCCGGCGATCCCGGGCTGCAGCGACTCCAGGAGCCGGCGGTTGCAGTCCAGGACGTCCTCGGCGCGGCCGGTGTCCTTCCAGTAGCCGCCGTACTCGCTGGCCCGCACGTCCGCGCCCCGGGCCACCAGCCACTGGACGGCGTCCGTGATCTCGAGCTCCCCCCGCGCGCTCGGCTCGATCGACGCCACCGCCTCATGGACGGCCGGGGTGAAGAAGTACACCCCGATCAGCCCCAGATCGCTCCGGGGCTCCGCCGGCTTCTCCACCAGCCGCTCGACCCGTCCCTCGACGTCCAGCTCCACCACCCCGAAGGCGCGCGGGTCGGCCACCTTGTGCACCAGCACCTGGGCGTCGGGCCGCCGCGCGGCGAAGTCCTCGGCGATGTCGGCGACGCCGTGGGGCAGCATGTTGTCGCCCAGGTACATCACGAAGTCGTCGTCGGCGAGGAAGCGGCGGGCCAGGATCACGCAGTGCGCCAGACCGAGCGGCCGCTTCTGGTGGATGTAGGTCACCCGCGCGCCGAAGCGGGAGCCGTCGCCCGCGAAATCGATGATCTCCTGGGCGCGGTCGCCGACGATGATTCCGATCTCCGTGACGCCGAGGGCGCGGATGTTGAGAAGGACGTACTCCAGGACCGGCCTGTTGGCGATCGGCATCAGTTGCTTGGCCATGGAGTGGCTGAAGGGGCGCAGCCGCATTCCCGAACCACCCGCCAGCACCAGAGCTTTCATCGGTTGCTTCCTCACAGGCGCAGAGAAGGAGCGCCGGTCTCCTGCCAGAGGGGCAGGAGACCGGCGGAGACGGACTCGGCCATGGTGGGCGCCGCCGCGTCCCCGTCGGAGAGCAGCGGCGGCTCCGTGATCCCCCAGGGGAGCGCGAGATCGGGGTCCAGCGGGTTGACGGAGATCTGGGCTTCGGGCGCGTAGGTGCTGGACAGGGCGTAGCAGACGCAGGTGTCGTCGGTGAGCGCCAGGAAGGCGTGGCCGGCGCCTTCCGGGACGTAGACGCTCCGGCCCGACCCGGCGTACAGCTCGTTGACCGCGTGGTGCCCGAAGGCGGGGGAGCCGATCCGCAGGTCGACCACGATGTCGCGCACCGCGCCCCTGACGCAGGTGACGTACTTCGCCTGTCCGGGTGGGACGGCCACGCCGCGGATCCCGCGGAGCGTGTTGCGCCGCGACGTCGAGCAGTTGATCTGGCGTGGGACGAACGGGCGCCCCAGCGCGGCCTCCAGGACGTCGGCGCGCATGACCTCGAAGAAGCCGCCCCGCCGGTCGGAGTGGTGGTCGGAGGTGAAGACGTAGGCCCCGGGGACGGCCGTCTCACTGACGTGCATGGGGCGCCGATCGTGGCAGTCGCATCGTGGGGCCCGCCCTCAGCTCGGGTCGGCGCGGTACGCCGCGCGCAGGGTGGTCGAGGGGGCCAGCCAGGCCATGTCGGCGACGTTGGCGCGTGCGTGGGTCCAGTTCGCCACCAGCCGCCAGCCGCGGTCCTGCATGTAGGCCGCCACGGCCTGCCGGGTCGCCCCGCGGCGGTAGCGGGCCTCCGCACTGCCCTCGATCACGGCCAGGTCAAGCCGGTCCAGGTCCGCGCCCGCCAGCACGTCCAGTTCCGCCCCCTGGGCGTCCACCACGAGCACGTTGCAGCCGTCCTGGACCTCGCGCACCGGGACGACCTCGGTGGTGTCCAGCCGGGTCACCGTCATCGGCGGCAGCGGCGCGAGCAGGCTGGCCTGCTGGTCGTACTCCGTGACGTGCAGGGTGGCCGTCCCGCGCTCCCGCCCAGCCGCGGCCATGACGACCTCCTGGGAGGGCCGGCCGCCCTCCGGCCGGCCGGACAGGTGGCGCCCGAGCTCGCGGGCGAGCGCCGCCGAGTGGTCGCGATTGGGCTCGACCATGACGAGCCGCCGGAAACCGCACCGGACGAGCGCCGGCACTTCCTGTCCGACATGCGCCCCGACCTGCACCACGCCCACCGGTGCCACGCCGAGCCGGTCCATCAGCCCGGGGAGCTGCCGCTCCCATCTGACGTACACCGGGGCGGCGGACCGGTCGATCTCGGTCAGGGCGTGGCCCTGCGAGGCGGGGGAGGACCCGTGGGACATCGACGTACCTCCAGAGAAGACGGACACCACCGCGCTATTAACTTTAGAAGCATATAGTACAGTGAGATGGCATGGCGGGCCCGGGCGGTCCCCGGGGCCGCGTCCGCGGCGTGCGGCGGCGGCGAGTCCGCCGGCGGAACGCCGGGACGGACCGGGACGCCGTCGGTTGAGGAGTCATACATGGCCTTGCGTGATGTGCGTGTCCTGCTTCTGTACCCGCCGAACCAGAGCGCCCCCGGGACGGTGTGCAAGCCGAACGGATCGCTCGCCTACCCCAACCTCGGCGGCGCCCTGCGCGACCACGGCGTCGACGTGCGCGTCTTCGACGCGTGCGTGGGCGACGACTCCGACGAGCTGGCAGGGCTGTTCGACAGGCCCGTCCAGCTGCCGAGCGGCCTCCTGCGCACGGGCGTCAGCGACGAGCGGATCCTGGAGGAGGCGGCGGAGTACGACGTCGTGGGGATCACCTCGATCTTCACGGACCAGGAGACGATGGTCCTGAACTGCGCGCGGCTCATCCGGGCGGCCTTCCCGGAGAAGATCCTCGTCTCGGGCGGCGTCAACGCCCGGTCGCGGCTGCCGCAGTTCTTCCAGGCCGGTTTCGACGTCGTCTGCCTCTCCGAGGCCGAGGGCACGATCACGAGGATCGTCGACGAGGTGCGCAGGTCGGCCCGCCCGGACTTCGCCGGGATCAGCGGCGTCGCGTTCCGGGACTCCGGCGGGATCCGCGTCAACCCCGCGCGCCCGGACGACGTGGTCTGGGATCTGGACGCCCTTCCCATGCCGGCCTGGGACCTGCTGCCGAACGACCGGTACTGGACCATCGCCCGGCCCCACTCGGGCGTGTGGGAGTCCGGTACGGAGCTGCGCTACGCGGACATGATGACCTCGCTCGGCTGCCCCTTCCACTGCGCCTACTGCCACATCGCGGGGGAGCAGGAGGGGAGCATGAGCGGGCCGATCGGGCGCTACCGCACCAAGTCGGACGATCGAGTGCTGCGCGAGCTGGACGTCCTGAAGGGGCTGGGCGTGGAGCACGTGATGATCGAGGACGACTCGCTCCTGGGGGAGAAGAAGCGCGCCCTGCGGCTGCTGAGGAAGATCCGGGGCGCCGGCGTCGACATCTGCGATCTGAACGGCATCAACATCATCCACCTCCTCAAGCGGTGGAAACCCGACCACGAGGTGCTTGAGGCCCTGGCCGAGGCCGGCTTCACCCAGCTCAATCTTCCGTTCGAGTCGGGCAATCTGCGGATCCTGCGCAAGTACGCGAGCAACAAGCTGAACATCGAGATGGCCGACATCGAATCGCTGATCATGGCCTTGAAGGACTACGGTTTCAAGATTTTCGGCAACTACATGATGGGGTACCCGGACGAGACCCTGGAAGAGATCGAGACCACGATACGGCTGGCCCGGGACCACGTTTCCTACGGCCTCGACGCCGCGAACTTCTTCATCGTGGTCCCGCTCCCCGGGACGCCGCTGTTCGACACGGCGATCTCCGAGGGGTATCTCCGCAGCGACTTCGATCCGGACACGATGAACATCTACCGGGCGAACATGTCCGGAACGGTGGTGCCGTCGCAGGTCCTGGAGGAGCTGCGCAGCCGAGCCTGGGAGGAGGTCAACTCCCCGACGTGGAAGAACGCGAAGAAGGCCTGGGCCGCGACGGAGAGCTGAGGGCCCTCGCGCGGGGCCGGCCGCCGGAGGTCCGTGAGGAGCGGGGAGGCGGGAGAGAACGCGCCGCCCCGCCACGGCCGAGGTTCCGCGATGCGCGGCCAACTGGGTATACACTTCTAAAGTGAACCTGGGAGGCGGTGCGGGCACGTGAATCAGCGTCGGAACTACGGGCAGTACTGCGGCCTCGCCGGTGCGCTGGACATCGTCGGCGAGCGCTGGACGCTGCTCATCATCCGGGAGCTGCTCACCGGGCCCTGCCGCTACAACGAGCTTCTGGCCAACCTGCCCGGTCTGGGGACCAACCTGCTGGCGGACCGGCTGAAGTTCCTCACCGAGGTCGGGATCATCCGGCAGCGGGCTCGCGAAGGTTCGAAGGTGCGGGTGTACGAACTCACCGAGCAGGGGCAGGGCCTGCGCGAGGCGGTGCTCGTGCTCGCGCGGTGGGGGCTCGGCGTGCTCACGGAGCCCAAGGCCGAGTACATCGTGCGCCCCCGGTGGGCGGTTCTCGCGGTGGAGGCGATGGCGGCCCCGACCGTGGACGGCCCCGACGAGCAGTACGAATTCCGCATCGACGACGACGTGTTCCACATCACGGTGCTGGACGGCAAGGTCGCGGTCGCCCATGGGAAGGCGCCCGACGAACCGGCGCTCGTGGTCCACACTGACGCGGTGACCTTCGTCGACATCGGCGCCGGGCGCCTCGACCCGCTGGAGGCGACGCTCACCAAGCGGATCGTCATGGAGGGCGACGAGGACGCGATCATCCGCTGCTCGCGCCTGCTCGGCCTGGTGGCCTGAGAGAGCTCCCTTCCCGGGAGCGCCGGCGGTCGCCTTCCGCTCTTCAAAGGCACATCTCGATAGCCCGCACCCCGTGCCGGTAAAACCCCTTGCGACCGGAACCCCTGGGCCTCGATGCCGCGTTCTACGGCGGATCTTCCGCTGCCGCGCCGCCGGCCGCGCGCCGGACTTGGAAGTCCTATCTTGACGCCGTCGCGGCGATAGCTTTTACTGGCGGCGAGCGCCTCGAATTCCGTGACGGCATGACGACGACGTTGCACCGGCGCAGAGTAATGAGCCCACTACGTGATCGCCATCGACATGAGACCACCAGCCGATTCTGACCGCCGATAGGACGGAAAGCGAACAGCACGGTCGCGGCCGTCATCGGGAAGGTGCCATCAGTGGACCATGCGCGCATGACCAGGTCGGTTCGTCCGAATCTCAGCGCGGGCGGCCTGACGTCATACGGCTTCGCCATCCAGGCCGCGATCGGTCGGCGGCCCATGCGCTATCTGATAGGCCGCCGTTTTGTCGACCACTCGGCGGTGACGGCTCTATTCGTTCTGCAGCCGCAGATACTTGCCGGAAGTCATGTCTGGATAACCGAGGACCCCGCTCTTGGGAAATGTGATGTGGAAACACATATACCCACGATGAGGAATTCGGTGCGCCTGGTCGAGCGGTATCTGTTCGACTGCCTTCCGCTGACCGACATCGGATATCTGGATCTCATGGCCTGGCGCTATCCCGGACTGGGCTCCAATCCCGAGGACGTCGAGGTCGACATGTCCTGGAGCCGGTGGCCGGCGGCCGAGCCGCGGTGCTATCTGGGGCCGGTCACCACGCCCGGTCTCAGCGTCACCGAGGCCATCGACCACGAGACGGGAATGGTCGTCGCGCGCTCCGTCGAGCGTCTCCGGCAACCGCTCCGCCGCTGGGAGGTCGTGGAGATGGGCCGTCCGGACGTGGGCGGGCTGCCCGAGCGGGTCCGGGCCTCCCGCATGCGCACCGGCGGCTGGACGGACTTCCGCCGCGTCGGGGAGCCGGTCCCCGTCCCGCAGGGGGCCTTCGACGCCGGGCCCGCACGACTCCGGGAGGCGCTCGAGCACGGGCTTTCCGGAAAGGCGGCCTGAGAGTGGTGGATCGTGCCACCGCCCGCTCCCTGGCGGCGCGGGCCTTCCGGTTGGGCGCGTTCGGGGGAGCCGCCGCGGTCCGTATGGTGGCCATCGTCGCGACGTCACCGAGGAGCACCCGCGGGCCGCGGCTGGCCGCCGAGGCCGCGCGCCTCCTGGAAAAGCTGGGCGGGGCCTTCGTGAAGGCCGGGCAGATCCTCGGCACCCGCGTGGACCTCGTGGGGGAGACGGCCGCGGCCGCGCTCGGCAGGCTGCACGACAGCGTGGAGCCGATGGCCCCCGCGGAGGCGCTGCGGACCGTCCGGGCCGGGCTCGGCCGGACCCCGCCCGAGTTCGTGAGGGCGGTCGGGGGGCCGTCCGCGGCCGGCGGCTCGATCGCCTGCGTTTACCGCGCGCAGCTCGGGGACCGGGCGGTGGCGGTGAAGGTCCGCCGCCCCGGCGCGGGCGCCGCGATCGCGGCGGACATGGCGGTGCTGCGGTTCGCCGCCGGGGTCGCCGCGCGGATCCCGGCGCTCCGGCGGGTTCCGTTCATGGAGATCGTCGACCAGGTCGGCGACTGCCTCATGGCCCAGCTCGACTTCGGCGCGGAGGCGGCGAACCTGCGGCGGCTGCACGACGCTCTGGCCGACATGCCGGACGTCGTCGTCCCGCGGCCCATCCCCGAACTGAGCGGGGACGGGGTCATCGCCATGGAGTTCATCGAGGGCCTGGACCGCGACGTGATCGAGACTCTTCCCGCGCGAGTCCGCGAGGCGCAGATCACCGCGCTCGTGCACGCCGTCTACCGGATGCTCTTCGTCGAGGGCTTCGTTCACGTCGACCTGCATCAGGGGAACACCTACTTCATGCCCGACGGCACCGTCGTGCTGCTGGACGCCGGTCTGGTCTTCCGTATGGGCCGCGAGGCCCGGGAGAGGTTCACCGGGTTCTTCGCCGGCATGATCCAGGGAGACGGCGAGGCGTGCGCCGACATCCTGCTGTCGACGGTGCGGCGCAGGGAACCGGAGACGGATATCGCGGCCTTTCGCGCGGAGGTCTCCGACCTGGTCGTGCGAAATGCCGGAATGGTGGCCCGGGACTTCGATCTCCCCGCGTTCTGCCTGGATCTGTTCGATCTCCAGCGGAAACACCGTCTCCACGCGGAGCCGGAGTTCATATTCCCCATGCTCAGCCTGCTCACATTGCAGGGTGTGGTCAAGCGTCACCATCCGATGATGGACTTCCAGTTGGAGGCCGCGCCTTTCGTGATGCACGGCCTGCTTGTGACGAGCGGCGTTACCGGATGAGGGGTCGTCCCTGGCGGGCACGCACGGGGTGAGAACCGGCCGGTGGGCGTCCCGGGCCCCTCGGCGTCGCACCGGGGCTCGCGGGCCCGGCCGTGAATGGGAAGCCCCGCAGCTTGATCTCATCGACTTTATGCGGGCGGATTGCCGGTCACGGGATAGGCGGCAGGGCGCGGCATTGACGACCGTGTGCATTCTCTGCCGGTGCGGCGGCCCCGTGGTCGGAACCAGGCGGCCCGGCAGGGGAATTAGAGGCAGGTCCCAAGGCGGCCCGCTCGCCGGCGTCCCGATCCCGGCGCGCCACCGGCACCGGCCGCCGGAGCAGGTCCGCGCCCCGGTGGCCGCCATGAGGGCCGGCCGGTCGGCGCCGGCCGCGCAGGCCCGGGCGTCGAACCTCACGATTTTTCGCGGAGCCATCGCGCCCGGGCTCGATGAGCGAGATCACGCAGAGCCGAACGCCATTGAGCTGATCTTTTGTGGTGAGACAACTTCATAGCGTGGCTTCGCGCTGTTCGGGCCGACGTGAACAGACCGTGCGGCTTCCCTCGCTTGTCTGTTCGAGACTACTAAGAGCATGTCTCATGTGGCTCGGTCGTGGATGCGGCATGATCAGTGTCGTGTTGTCGGACCTTTCGATCCGGCTGGTGCCGGATGAGCTGTGGGAGATCGTCGGCCCTCTGATCCCGGAGTTCGCGCCGCGGCGGCAGGGCGGCGGGACGGCGCCGGTGGACGACCGGACGGTGTTCACCGCGATCGTGTACGTGCTGACCAGCGGGTGCGCCTGGCGGCATCTGCCGGCCGAGTTCGGGGTCAGCGTGCCCACCGCGCACCGGCGCTTCGCGGCGTGGACCGGGGCCGGGCTGTGGCCGCGCCTGCACCGCGCCGTACTGGCGGAGCCGGGGGCGAGCGGGCAGGTCGGCTGGGTGTCGGCGATCGTGGAGGCCGCCGTCGCCCGCTCGGAGGTGCGGGGACCGGACCGTCCTCGTCCGACGCCGGAAATGCCCCACTCCACGTGAGACACGTTTGAAAGGTCAATGTTCCAGGCGCATCTCGGTGAGATCTCCTCGGCAAGGCGTTAATCACCGATACGCCCTATTGACAACCTGCTCAAATAGTTTGACGATGACCATCATTGCTGCTCACTCCGACGGCTGGAGACGATCGCAGGTGGGCGGCCGGCGGGCGTTAGGCGCGATCGAAGGGGGGCGGCCGACGATGGCGGGCGATCGGAGGGGGCCGAACTCAAGTCTCTCGGGGATTTCGCATTCGCCACGGCCGAGAAGATTCTTGAAAGCCGTGGTCGGCAGATTCATCTCCAGTTTCTGACTTGATTCGGCAGAACGCAGCGTCTCGCGACGGTTCGGGAGGATATTCGTGTCCGGCTCCGGGAATGGGCAGCGCTACACAACGCCTCATCGGTCCCCCATTGAAGAGGCGAACCGCGTCTCCGCGGCAAGAATGGTTCTCGACCAGTCGGCGAGGCCGCGGCGGAGCGGATTGGAGCTGCCTCCTCGGCTTCCGTTCGAGACATGGCAGCGGATCGGACGCCAGATATCCCTGATTTCGGACTGCTCGCGCTGGTGGCTCGGCGACTGGCTCATCTACGGGGAGCGGCATTACCCGAACCGGTACCGGATGGCCATAGAGGCCACCTCGCTCGACTACCAGACGCTCAAGAACTACGCTTGGATCGCTCGCCGCATTCCGAGGTCCCGCCGGCGGGACCAACTCAGCCTCCAGCACCACGCCGAGGTGGCCGCACTTCCGCCGTCCGAGCAGGAGCACTGGCTCCAGCAGGCGGCAGAGCTGGGATGGACGAGAAGAGAACTCAGAAAGCGCCTGCGAGGAATCCGCAACGGCGGCGAGGACAAGAAGCCGGAAGAGGCCACCGTCCGCATCGATGTGATCGCTGAGCGCCAACGCCGCTGGCAGGAGGCCGCCGAGGCGATGGAGCTGAGCCTGGCGGAATGGATCGTGGTCATTCTCGACCAGGCCGCGGGCCAGGTCGCCGGGGCCGTTGCGAAGAACGACGAAGAGGCGTGACATTTCGCCGGGCCGAGTGTATGAGTAGAGGGGCGTAAGGCCGCTCATGCGCACTGCGCGGTAGGCGAAGGGGCGCTAGTCGGTCATCTTTAGACCGCAAAGCGCCATGCACCGCATCGGCCGGAGGCCACCGCGGTCCTCGCCAGTACGAAAGAAATTCATTGGCTGAACGCCACCGGTCGGTATTGCCACTGTGGGGTTGGAATGGCCGCTGTAGGGAATCTGCTCGCGCCGCCGTTGCGCGGCTTTCTGGAAATCGATCCCAAGACCCTCGACGTCGAGCGCCTGGGGTTTCCGCCGGGCGATCCGCGGGCTCGTGCCCTGCTGGCGGACGTGGTGGAGAGCTTCGCTACCGGATTCAATACCGCTCTGAGTGCGGATCCGGCGACCCTGGACTTCGGGACGCTGCCGCACGGGTTACGCGGGTTCGCCTTCGAAGGCGCGGCCATGGGCGTCGCCCTGGTCGACCTGGCCACCTTCTCGGGGGGCCGCAGAGTGCGCGCGCTGGCCGAAGGGGCCGGCGCACGCTATGTCCATCTGATTCACGTCGGCGTCGGATGGGCGTACGCGCGCACGCATGTGCCTCCCTGGACGGGCATCCGCTTCGGGCGGCCGCTGCTGCGTTGGCTCGCGTGGGACGGCTGGGGATTCCATCAGGCCTTCTTCAAGTCCCGGCGGGTGCTGGTGCGGCACTGGGTCGAGCGGCCGGCGCGCGGAAGCACGCGGACGATCCGGGACCAGGGGGTCGGCCGGGCGCTGTGGTTCTACGCCGGCGCCGATCCGGTCGTGGTCGCCGAGACGATCGGCGCCTTCCCGGCCGCCCGCAGGTCGGACGTGTGGGCGGGCATCGGGCTGGCCGCCGCGTACACCGGCGCGCTGCCCCCGGAGCGGTTGGGCGAGCTGATGGAGCGGGCCGCGGGCTTCGAGGACCACATCGCCCAGGGCGCCGCGTTCGCGGCGAAGGCGCACGTGGTGTCGCAGGAGGTGCCGGAGCGGTCGGCGGCCGCGATCCAGACGCTGACCGGAGCCGCCCCCGCTGTCGCCGCGGCGTGGACGGACGAGGCGGCGGTGACCGCCGAGCGCTGCGGCAGCGGTCCGGAGGGTTACGAGGTGTGGCGCGCGAGGGTGCGCCAGGCATGGCGGAAGCACAGCGAGGGGTGAGGGCATGACCAGAAGGATTCGGGTACTGCTGGCCCCGATCTGCGCGGCGCTGCTCATCGTGGGGGGCTGGTACAACGCCCGGCTCCCGTCGGTGGCGCGAGCCGAGAACGAACGCCTGGCGAGCGGTTTCGCGTTCCAGCGGCAACCGTTGAACGGCACGGCCTCGCCCCGCGACATACGCACGGTCGCCCCCGCCTACAAGGGCATCGACCATTGGATCTCGTCGGTCGGCGCCGCGGTGGCGCTCGCCGACATCGACGGCAGCGGCCGCGCGGACGACGTCTGCCTGGTCGATCCACGCGACGACAGCGTCACGCTGCGCCCGGCGCCGGGCACGGGGGCGCGGTTCCCGGCGACCGTCCTGGCTCCGCAAGGCCTTCCGTACGACAGAACGATGGCGCCGATGGGGTGCGTGCCCGGCGACTACAACGAGGACGGCCGCATGGACGTCCTCGTCTACTACTGGGGCCGTTCGCCGGTTCTGTTCCTGCGCACTCCGGCCGCGCTCGGCAAGAGCGACTCCTTCGCCGTGCAGGAACTGGTGCGCCCGTACCAGGTGTGGAACAGCAACGCCGTCTCGCTCGCCGACCTGGACGGTGACGGCCACACCGACATCGTGGTCGGGAACTACTTCCCGGACCGGGCGCGGGTCCTCGATCCGACGGCGCGCCAGAGCGAGCTGCAGATGCAGAGCTCGATGTCCGCGGGCTTCAACGGCGGCGTCAACCGGGTCCTGCGGTTCCGGTCCGCGGAGGGCGGCTCCCGTCCCTCGGCGGTCTTCGGCGAGGAGCGCCGGCCCTTCTCCGACCAGGTCGCCAAGGGGTGGACGCTGGCGACCGGGGCGCAGGACCTCGACGGCGACGGGCTCCCGGAGCTGTACTTCGCCAACGACTTCGGCCCCGACCGCCTGCTCTACAACGAGTCCCGCCCCGGGAAGATCAAGCTCCGCCTGCTCAAGGGCGTGCGCCACCTCACGACGCCCAAGTCGATGCAGCTGGGCCGGGACTCCTTCAAGGGCATGGGCGTGGGGTTCACCGACATCAACGCCGACGGCGTGCCCGACATCGTGGTCAGCAACATCACCCAGGAGTACGGGCTCCTGGAGAGCAACTTCGCCTGGGTGAGCACCCGCAGGAAGGTCGTGGGGCCCGACGGGCGCGCCTACTACGACGATCACAGCGAGCGGCTCGGGCTGTCCCGGTCGGGCTGGGGCTGGGACATCAAGGCCGGCGACTTCGCGGGCGAAGGGCGCGACCAGATCGTCCAGGCCACCGGATTCGTCGAGGGCAGGGACAACCGCTGGGCCCAGTTGCAGGAGCTCGCGATGTCCAACGACGAGGTGCTGGCGCACCCGCGCCTGTGGCCCAACGTGCAGAAAAATGACGACATTTCTGGCAACAACCCCAACCGGTTCTTCGTGCGCGGCTCGGACGGCCGCTACCACGACCTGGGGGAGCGGCTCGGTGTCGGCGACCGCGGGGTGTCGCGGGGCATCGCCCTCGCCGACGTCGACCACGACGGGCGGCTCGACTTCGCCGTCGCGAACCAGTGGGGGCAATCGCAGTTCTACCGCAACGTCCGCAGCGCACAGCGGCCCTACCTCGGGCTGAGGCTCCTCCGCTCGCCCCAGGGATGCGGAGCCCGGCCCGCCGGTTCCACCGCGCCGGGACCGGCCGGCTCCGGCGGAGTGCCGGCGATCGGCGCGAAGGTCGTCCTCGACTCCGGAGCCAAGGGCCAGCGGACGGGCCAGGTCTATCCGGCCAACGGCCACGCCGGCGTCTCCTCGCCGGAGCTGCTGTTCGCGCTGGAGGGGGCCGCGGCGCCGGTCCCCGTCACGGTCACCTGGCGCGACTCCTGCGGCGGCCGGCACACCGGCAAGGTCCAGGCGACTCCGGGCTGGCACACCATGCTGCTCGGCCCCGACGGTTCGATCAGGGAGATGGCCTCGTGAACTCGGCGAACGTGGAACCCACCGCCAACCCGGCGCCCGCCGCCCCGGCCGGGCCCGCCAAGGATCCGCGGATCATCGCGCTGCGCCGGTTCGCGATCTCGATCACGGTGTTCAACATCCTCGGGCACACGGTCCTCGGGTTCGAGCCGTCCTGGGCGACCCCTCTCGCCGCGATGGCCGTCGCGTACGTGATGGAACTGGGGCTGGAGACCCTGGACGCCTGGGCGACGCGGCGGCCCGTCAAGTACGCGGGCGGCCCGATGGCGCTCGTGAACTTCCTGATGCCCGCCCACATCACCGCGCTGGCCTGCGCGATGCTCCTCTACGCCAACGCGCGGCTGGGACCGGTGATCTTCGCGGTCATCGTGGCGGTCGCGTCGAAGTACCTGATCAGGGTCCGGATCGGCGGGCGGCCGCGGCACGTGCTGAACCCCTCCAACTTCGGCATCGCGGTGGTCCTCGTGCTGTTCCCCTGGGTCGGGATCGCGCCCCCGTACCAGTTCACCGAGTGGGTCGGCACCCCGCTCGACCTGGCGATCCCCGCGCTCATCCTCGCCGCGGGGACGATGCTGAACGCCAAGCTCACCAGGAAGATGCCCCTGATCCTCGGCTGGATCGGCGTGTTCGCGCTCCAGGCGCTGATCAGGACCCCCATCGAGGGCACGGCGACGCTCAGCGCGCTGCTGGCGATGAGCGGCGTGGCGTTCGTCCTGTTCACCAACTACATGATCACTGACCCGGGGACGACGCCGGTGCGGCCGCGCAACCAGTTCGCCTTCGGCGCGTCGACCGCCCTCGTCTACGCGCTCCTGGTCCACTTCCACGTGGTCTACGGCCTGTTCTTCGCGCTCGTCATCGTGTGCCTGCTGCGCGGCGCCGCCCTGGCGGTCATGGACATGCGGCAGCGTGCCGCGGCGCAGCCCGCGCCCCTGGCCGAGCCCAAGTCCGTGCCCCGCCGGCACGCCCCCGCGCGCGGGGGCGTGCTGGCGACCGGCGAGGAGGCGAAGTGACCGTTCCGAGCGACGCGATCGCCGTCGTCGGCCTCGGGTGCCGCCATCCCGACGCCTCCACGCCGGAGCAGTTGTGGGAGACGGTCCTGGCGCGGCGGCGCGCCTTCCGGCCGCTCCCGCGCGAGCGCCTCGACCTCGGCGACTACGGCGACCCGGCGGCCGGCCCCGACGCGACCGACCTGCGGTACGCGGCCGTGCTCGACGGCTGGTCCTTCGACCGTTCGCGCTACCGGGTGCCCGGACCGGCGTACCGGGTGACCGACCTCGCGCACTGGCTCGCCCTGGACGTCGCCGGCGACACGCTGGCCGCCGCCGGCTTCGCCGGGGGAGGCGGGCTGGACCGCCGGCGCGCCGGCGTGATCCTCGGCAACACCCTGACGGGCGAGTTCAGCCGCGCCGCGCTGATGCGGCTGCGCTGGCCCTACGTCCGCAGGAACCTGGTGTCCGCCCTCGCCGCGCGCGGCTGGGGGGCCGAGGAGATGGGCGGCCTGCTCCGGGAGGTCGAGGAGTCCTACAAGAAGCCGTTCGCCGAACCCAACGACGAGAGCCTCGTCGGCGGGCTGGCCAACGCCATCGCGGGCCGGGTGTGCAACCACTTCGACTTCCGCGGCGCGGGCTACACGGTCGACGGCGCCTGCTCGTCGTCCCTGCTCGCCGTCATCACGGCCTGCACCTACCTGCGCGACGGCGATCTCGACTTCGCCCTCGCGGGCGGCGTCGACCTCAGCCTCGACCCGTTCGAGCTGGTCGGGTTCTCCCGGCTCGGCGCGCTGGCCGGCTCGGCGATGCGGGTGTACGACGCCCGGCCGACCGGCTTCCTGCCCGGCGAGGGCTGCTCGATGGTCGCGCTGATGCGCGCCGGGGACGCCGTCGCCGCCGGCCGGCGGCCGATCGCCCTGATCAGGGGCTGGGGGATGTCCTCGGACGGGAACGGCGGACTGACCCGCCCGGACGTCTCCGGGCAGCGGCTCGCCCTGGAACGCGCCTACGCGCGGGCGGGCTTCGGACCGGAGACCGTGGCGCTGTTCGAGGGCCACGGCACCGGCACCGAGGTCGGCGACCGCACCGAACTGCACGCCCTCGCCGAGATCCACGACGGGCGGCGGAGACCGCGACCGGCGGCGCTCGGATCCGTCAAGGCCAACATCGGGCACACGAAGGCGGCCGCGGGCGCCGCCGGGCTGATCAAGGCGGCGCTGGCGCTGCAGCGGCAGGTCATCCCGCCGACCACCGGCTGCGACGAGCCCCACCCGCTCCTGCGCGAACCCGGCGCGCCGCTGCGCGTCGTCCGCGAGGCCGAGCCCTGGCCGGACGCCCCGCTCCGGGCCGGCGTCAGCGCGATGGGGTTCGGCGGTATCAACACCCACGTCGTCCTGGAGGCCCCGGGCGCCCGCCGCGCCACGGCGCGGTTGGCGGCCCGGGACCGCCTGACGGCGCGCAGGCCGCTCGACTGCGAGGTCTTCGCCCTCTCCGCCGGCACGGACGCCGACCTCGCCGCCGTGCTGGAGCGCGTGGCCGTGCGGGCGAGGACGATGTCGCTCGCCGAGCACGCCGACCTGGCCGCCGCCCTGGCGGAGCGGGCGCACGGCGACGCGCCGGTGCGGGCGGCCATCGTCGCCCGCGACCCCGCCGAGCTCTCCGCGCGCGCGGAACGGGCGGGCGAGCTCCTCGCGGGCCTCGCCGGACCCGGGTTCGCCGCCCGGCCCGGCGTCTACGTCGGCCGCGGCGCTCCGGGCCGGGTCGGGCTGCTGTTCCCGGGGCAGGGCGCCCCCGTCCGGGAGAGCGCCGGCGCCCTCGGCGTGGTCCTCCCGGAGGCGGGGGAGCACTTCGAGGAAGGGCCCGGGGCCGACCCGATCGACACCGCCGTCGCCCAGCCCGCCGTCTTCCGCGCCTCCACGGCGGCGCTGCGCTGGCTCGACCGGCTCGGCGTCACGGCGGCCGCGGCGGTCGGGCACAGCCTCGGCGAGATCACCGCCCTGCACTGGGCCGGCGCCCTGGGCGGCCCGGACGCCCTGCACCTGGTGACCACGCGCGGCCGCGTCATGGCCGACACCTCCCAGGCGGGAACCGGGATGGCCTCCCTCGCCGCGCCGGCCGGCGCGGTCACCGAGCTCATCGACGACGCCGACCTGGTGATCGCCGCCGACAACGGCGCCGTCCAGGTCGTCGCCGGCCCCCTCACCGAGGTCGACCGCGTCGTCAAGCGGGCCCGCGCGAAGGGGATCACCGCCGGCAGGCTGAGGGTCAGCCACGCCTTCCACTCCCCGGCGGTCGCCGCGGCCGAGCCGGTGCTCGCGCGCCACCTCGCCGACCTGGCGGTGGCGGCCCCTTCCGGTCGCGTGTACTCCACGGTCACGGGCCGGGAGCTGACCGCCGCCGATGACGTCCGCGCGCTGCTCGCCCGGCAGCTCACCGCGCCGGTGCGGTTCCGCCGGGCGCTGGAGCTCCTCGCCGCGGACTGCGACCTGCTCGTCGAGGCGGGCCCCGGCCACACCCTCACGGCGATGGCCCAGTCGATCACGGACGTGCCGGTCCGCACGCTGGACGCGGGCGCGGAGTCGGCCGCCGCGCTCGGCGACGCCACCGCCGCGCTGTTCGCCGCCGGCGCCGTCTCCGATCTCACGGCCCTCTTCGCCGAGCGGTTCCACCGCCCGTTCGACCTCTGGCGGGAGCCGGAGTTCCTCGCCAACCCCTGCGAGAGCGCCCCGGCGGTCAACCTCGATCACGCCCTCGACCACGGGCTCGGCCGTGCCGCGGCGACCGCCCCGGCCCCGGCCCCCGCCGACGCCGTGGCGCAGGCGCCGCCCGAGGCGGAATCCGACGTGCCCGCCGTGGTGCGCGGGCTCATCGCCGAGGCCCTGGAGCTCCCGCCCGATGTGATCGGCGACGGGGACCGGCTCCTCGGCGACCTCCATCTCAACTCCCTCCGCGTCGTCCAGCTCGCCGCCGAGGCCGCCGAACGGACCCGGCGGGCCGTGCCGGCCGCCCCGCCGGTCTTCGCCGAGGCCACGGTCGCCGCGTTCGTCCAGGCGATCGAGGAACTGCCCGCCGCGGAAGGCGAGGCCGGGTCCCACGGGCCGCCGGAGGGGGTCCGCGAATGGCATCGCGTCCTGGTCGAGTTCAGCCGTCCGGTCGAACCGGAAGCCGGAACCGCCTCCCATGCCTGGCACGTCTTCGGCGGCGGACGGCTCCGCGCGCTCGTCGAGCCGCGGCTGACCGCCCGCCCCGAGGGGGAGGCGCGCCCGGCGGTCGTCGCGTTCCTCCCCGAGAACCCGGACGACGGCGCGATCGACGCGCTGGTCGAAGCCGCGCACCTCGCGGTGGACACCGAGGCGCCCTTCACCGTCGTGGACTCGGGCGACACCGCGTCGGGCTTCGTGGGCACGATCGCCGCCGAGTACCCGTCCCTGCCGGTCCGCTGGGTCCGGGCTCTGGAGGCCGCGCCCGCGGACGCGGTCGGCGCTCTGCTCGCGGCCCCGTGGCAGGGCCATGCCGAGATCGTCGTGGACGAGGAGGGCCGCGCCGGAACCCCCGCGTACCGGGCCGCCGCGCCCGGCGCGCCCGACGGCCGGGGGCAGGACGCCGCCGCGCCTCCGCTGTCCGCTGGAGAGGTGCTCCTGGTGACGGGAGGCGGGAAGGGCATCGGCTTCGCGAGCGCGTCCTTCCTGGCGCGGCGCTGGGGGGTCCGGCTGGGGCTGATCGGACGCAGCGGGCCGGACGCCGACGCCGAGCTGCGGGACAACCTCTCCCGGCTGCGGGAGGCCGGCGTCGACTTCTGCTACCAGGCCGCGGACGTCACCGATCCGGAGTCGCTCCGCCGCGGCGTCGCCGCGATCGCCGGCCGGCTCGGACCGGTCAGGGGAGTGATCCACGCCAGCGGCCTGAACCGCCCCGCGCGGTTCCGCGAGATCGGCGACGCCTACGCCGAGCACGCGGCGCCCAAGCACCACGGGCTCCGCGCGCTGCTGGACGCCGCCGGCACGGACGGGCTGCGGCTGCTCCTCACCTTCGGCTCCGTGATCGGCCGTTTCGGCCTCGCCGGGGAGGCGCACTACGCCCTGGCCAACGGCCGCATGCGGGAGCTGGCCCGGGTCCTCGCCCGGGACCTGCCGGACTGCCGGGTCGCCAACCTCGACTGGACGGTCTGGTCGGGAGTCGGCATGGGCGAGCGCCTCAAGGTGCTCGACGACCTCGCCCGCGCGGGCGTGTCGCCGGTGCCCCCCGACCGCGGCGCCGAGCTGCTCGCCCGGGCGGCCGAGGCGAAGCCGCCCTCGCACTCCCTGGTGGTCAGCGGCCGGCTGCCGCAGCTCGGCCGCGCCGGGGAGGCGGCCCCGGACGGGCACCGCTTCCTGCGGCGGGTGCGCGCGTGGACCCCGGGCGTCGAACTGGTGGCCGAGGCCGAGCTGAGCCTGGCCGACGACCCGTACCTGGACGACCACCGCATCGACGGTGTGGCCGTGCTGCCGGCGGTGTGCGTGCTCGAGGCGATGGCCCAGGCGGCGTCCGCGCTGACCGGGCGGCCCGTGGCGGGGGTGGCGGATTCCCGCTTCGACCGCCCGGTGGTCGTCCCCGAGCACGGGACCCGCACCCTCCGGGTGTGCGCGCTCGCCCGCGAGGACGGAGACGTGGACGTCGCGGTGCGCAGTGACGAGACGGGCTTCGCGGTCGACCACTTCACCGGGACCGTCACAGCGGCGGACGCCGAGCCTCCGGAGCACCCGGCCGCGGCGGCGCGGACACCGGCCCACACCGGCGACGACCTGTACGGGCCGCTCTTCTTCCACGGCCGGCGCTTCCGCAGGCTCCGCCGCTACGCGCACCTGGAGGCCACCGCGTGCACGGCCGTGCTGGACGGCGACCGGCCCTGGCGGTTCGGGGACGGCCTCCCGGCGGACCTGCTGTTCGGCGACCCCGCCCGCAACGACGCCTCGATCCACGTCCTCCAGGCGTGCGTCCCCCACCGGCGGCTTCTGCCGGTCGGGTGCGCGCGGTTCGCCGTCCACCGGAGCGGGGACGGAGGGGGCGAGCTGACGCTGGCCGCCGTCGAACGCGAGCACTCCGGCGCCGACTACACCTACGACGTGGTGGTGCGCGACGGCTCCGGCCGGCCGGTCGTGAGCTGGAGCGGGCTCCGCCTTCGCGACGTCGGCCCCGTACCGGTCACGACCCTGCACCCGGTGCTCGTCGGGCCGTACCTGCAGCGCAGCCTCACCGCCCTGCTCCCGGAGCGCGACGTCCAGGTGGCAGTCGAGGCCGGCGAGCCCTGGGCCGTCCTGGTGGAGGGGGAGCCCGTCGCCTGCGCGCGGACCTCCGATCCGGCGCCGGAGCCCCCCGCGCACTGGACCGGCCTCGCCGGCCGGCTCGGCCGCCTCGTCGGCGAGCCGGACCAGCAGGTCCGGGCGCGACTGCAGACGGTCGGCGCATGCCTGTCCGGGCCGCCGGGCCCGCCCGGACTCGACGTCCAAGGCGTTTACGAGAACGGATGGGTGGTCCTCCGGGCCGGGGGAGCGGACATCGTCTCCGTGGTCCTTTCCATCGAGGGAGAAGCCGGGCCGACGGCGATGGCGATCCCCGTCAAGGGGGCCTCGTGAGGGCGTATTTCGAGTACCGGCATCTCGTGACGTTCGCCGACACCAACCTCGTGGGGAACGTCTATTTCACGAACTATCTCTCCTGGCAGGGTGCCTGCCGGGAGCGGTTTCTCGCGGAGAAGGCGCCGAAGACCGTGGCGCGCATGCAGGACGACCTCGCGCTGGTCACCTCGTCGTGCTCGTGCGAGTTCTTCTCCGAGCTCTACGCGCTCGACACCGTGTCCGTGCGGATGTCCCTCGTCGGGATCGACTTCCACCAGATCACCATGGGTTTCGAGTACTACCGGGTGACCGACGGCCCGGCGCGGCTGGTGGCGCGCGGCGAGCAGACCGTCGCCTGCACGCTGCGGGCGGAGGACGGGCTGACCCCCGTCGAGGTCCCGGACGAACTCCGGACGGCCCTCGACGCCTACGCGCCGGACCCGCACGGGGCCCTCCGGCCGCGGTCGGAGACGCCGCCGCGATGAGGTCCCGCGAACCCGCCGCGGGCCCGCGGTCCCGCGCGCCGGTCGTCGGCATCGTCGGCTGCGGGCGGATGGGCACGGCGCTGGCGGAGACCGTCGCGGCGCAGCGACGGCCGGTGCTGCTGGCCAGCCGGGGCGGCCGGTCCGCGAGCGGCCTCGCCGAACGGCTGCCGGACGCCCGCGCGGCCACCCTGGAACGGGTGGCCCGCGACGCCGACATCGTCGCCCTGGCCAGCCCGCTGGACGCCATCCGCGCCGAGATCGCACCGCGCATCCGCGCCCATGTGGCCGGCAAGCCGGTCATCGACATGTCCAACCCGTGCGGGCACGACCTCCTCGGCCACGGCTCCGCCGCCGAGCTGATCGCCCGCCTGCTTCCGGGCGGCGCCGTGGTCAAGGCGCTCAACTGCGTCTCCGCGCGGCAGCTCGCCGGCGTCGCGCGCGGCGGCGTCGCGTTGACGGTCCCCATCGCGGGAGACGACCCGCGCGCCAAGGAGGCCGTCCGTTCGATCATCGAGCCGGCCGGACTCGACGTCGCCGACGCGGGCGACCTTCCCGGCAGCCGCTGGATCGAGGCCCTGGCGCAACTGCTCATGCGTCTCGAGAAGCAGCCCGGGCTCGGCGACGCCGTGGGGTTCCGGCTGCTTCGCCTCACCGCGTGCGAGGAGACCTGGACGAGGCCGTAGCCCCGGCGCCCTGCCACGGGCCGGGCGCGGGGCGCGGTCTAGCCGATCGCGATGGGGAAGTGGTCGATGCCGCGGCCCACCCACGAGTCGCGGCGGACGGGCTCCCCGGCGGGCCGGATGCGGGGGAAGCGGCGCAGCAGCCGCGGAAGCGCGATCCGCGCCTCCAGGCGTGACAGCGGAGCCCCGAGGCAGAAGTGGCCGCCGGCCCCGAAGGTGAGCGGCGCGGTGTAGGGGCGGTCCGGGTCGAAGCGGTCGGGTCGCCGGTAGCGGCGGGGGTCCCGGTTGCCGGCGGCCAGGATCGCGACCACCTTCGTGCCCGCCGGGATGGTCGTCCCCAGAAGCTCCACGTCCGTTTCGGCCCAGCGGCTCGTCGCCTGTACCGGCGGCTCGAACCGCAGCACCTCCTCGGCGTAGGCGGAGGCGAAGCCGGGTTCGGTGCGGAGGCGGTCGGCGAGGCCGGGGTGCTCGAACGAGAGCAGGAGCGCGTGCGCCATGAAGAAGTTCGTCGTTTCGAACCCGGCGGTCAGGAGCAGCATCATGTTGCCGACCAGCTCGTCGCGGCCGAGCCCGCCTCCGCCGTCGTGCACCCGCACCAGGGAGCTGACGAGGTCCGCCTCGGGGCAGCGGCGGCGCCGCTCGATCAGGTCGTCGAAGTACACCGCCAGGTCGTCCATGGCGGCGTCGGCCGGGGCGAGCCGGGAGGCGTTCGTGATCCCCTCCAGGGCGGTCGTCACGTCGGCCGCGATGGCCCGGAACCACGCCTGGTCCCGCTCGGGCACCCCGAGCAGCCCGCTGATCACCGCGATCGGGAGCCGTGAGGCGAACTCGGCGATGAAGTCGACCGCCGCGCCGCCCGCGCCCGCCTCCGCCAGCGAGTCCAGGAGCCGGTCGGTGATCTGCTCGATCGCCGTCTCGTAGCCCGTCACCCGCCGGGGCGTGAACTCGCCCCGCAGCAGCCGCCGCAGGCGGGTGTGCGCCGGCGGATTGCTGTAGAGCATGGAGTCGGTGTAGGCGCGCAGCGAGGAGTGCGCCCGCCACTCCGGGTAGAAGAGGTCGAAGCTGTCCCCGTCCTGGACGCGCAGCCGCGGATCCCGGAGCACCCGGTCGCACTCGTCGTACCCGACGGCGGCCATCACCCCCGGTTTGACGTCGACCAGGTCGCCGTGCGCCCGTATCTCCTCGTACAGCGGATACGGATCCCGGAGTCCCTCGCCCACCAGCGCCGCGAGCGCCTCGCGCGGCTGCATCGTCCCCGTGGCCATCGCCTCGTCCCTTCGCGAGATTCCTCGTGGTCGCCGCTGCGCGGGGTTCCTCGGCCCGCCGCGGCCCGCCGCGTTCCGGCGGCGGTCACCCGCCGGGGTGGAGCTCGACGATCGACACCGCCCCGGCGGGGTGGACGGAGGCGACGCCGAGCCCGGCCTCGGCGGCGAGCGCCGACAGCTCCGGCAGCGACCGCACCTTCCCTCCGCAGTAGGCGAGCATCCGCAGGTCCAGCCCGGTCGGCCCGGCGCCGTCCGGACCGACGTTCTCCACCACGAACACCGAGCCGTCCGCGCCCGCGGCCTCCGCGCAGCGGGCCAGGATGGCGCGCGCCGGGTCGTCGCCCCAGTTGTGGACGATCAGCGAGAGGACGTAGCCCCCGGCCCCCGGCGGGAGCCGGCCGAACATGTCGCCCGTCTCGACCTCGGCGCGGTCGGCGACGCCCGCCGCGGCCAGCGCCTTGCGCGCCGCGTCGGTGGCCGGGGGCCGTTCGACGAGCACGCCCCGGAGCCCGGGATGCGCGGTGAGCAGCGCGGCCAGAAGCGTGCCGTCCCCGCCGCCGACGTCCACCACGCGGCCGAGGGACGCCCAGTCGTACGCCGACGCGATCCGCCGCGCGCGGTCCGCTCCGCCCGGCCGGAGCATGGCGCGGAAGGCGGCCTCGCGGCGGGGCTCGGCGGCCAGGTCGTCCCAGAAGGAGAGGCCGAAGCGCCGCGGGTAGGCGGGCTCCCCCGTGCGGACGCTGTGCAGCAGCTCGACGTAGCAGAGCTCGGCCCGGCCGCCCTCCTCGGCGTCGAGGCAGGCGCGCAGGCCGCCCGGGTGGTCGCCGCGCAGCGGTTCGCCCAGCGCGGTCAGCCCGTACCGGTCGGAGTCGTCCCGGGTCAGCACCCCGCGCACCGCGAGGTAGCGCATCAGGCGGGCGAGCCCGCCGGCGTCGGCGCCGGTGGCCGCCGCCAGTTCGGGCACGGTCCGCAGCCCGGCCGCGATGTGGTCGGCGATGCGCAGCGTCGCCGCCACCCGCACCGCCATCGGGGTCGCGAGCTGGGCCATCGCCCACAGCGCGGGGACGGCCTCGTCCGCCGCCGCCGACACGAGTCCCGCGTCGTGGCGCGGCGGCGCCGGGTCCCCGGAGCGGCGGCCGTGCGGCTCGTCGGGCTTGACCATCGCGTTCATCGATCTCCCCGGTTGCGCGGCTAGGGACGGAAGAGCTCGGCGGCCATGGCGGTGACGCCGGCGGCGGGACGCACCGGGAAGCCGATCTGCCCCAGGACGTCCCGCCGGACGTCGACGCCGGGCGCCACCTCCGTCAGGACGAGTCCTTCGGAGGTCATCTCGAACACGGCGCGCTCGGTGACGACGACGGCCCGCTGGCCGCGTTCCAGGCCGGCGCGGACCGCGTAGGTGACGTGGTCGACCTCGGGCACGAGCTTCTGGATCTCGCCCTCCCGCAGGATGTCCAGCCTGCCGCCGTCGCAGGACACTTCGAGGCCCTTGGTGGTGAGGGTGCCCCCGAGGACGATCCGCCGCGCGTTGTGCGCGATGTCGACGAACCCGCCGCCGCCCGGGCTCGTGCCCGCGAACCGGCTGACGTTGACGTTCCCCGCGGCGTCGAGCTGGGCGAAGGAGAGCGCGGCGAGCGCGCAGCCGCCGCCGTCGATGAAGTCGAACTGGTAGGTGCCGTCGACCAGCGCCTCGGGCGAGTAGTTGGCCGAGAACTGCCAGCCGCCCATGACGACGCCGCCGAAGGAGCCGTGCTCGGTGGTGAAGGTGTAGTCGTCCAGCCGGCCGTCCTGGAACGCGCCGTCCTCCGCCATGGCCAGGATCGCGCTCGACGCCGCGCCGAACCCGAGGATCGTGGTCTCACCCGGGCGGATCTCCCGCGCGACACGGCGCGCGATGACCTTCCCCGGCCCGGACCGCAGGCGCGGCAGGCGCCCGACCGGGTTCGCCACCGGCCGCAGGTAGCCGGGGTCGTTGCGCACCTCCGTCCCGATCAGCTCGCCCGGCGCGACCACCACGCGGTCGACGAGCACTCCGGGGACCTGCACCTCCCGCGCGGGCCGGGACCCGCGCGGCACGATCCGCGACACCTGCGCGATCACGGTGCCGCCGCTCGCCTTGACGGCGAGGGCGAGGGCGAGGGCGGCGGAGGTGAGCGGCAGGTCCTCGAAGGACAGGTTGCCCTGGACGTCGGAGCTGCTGGCCCGGATGACCCCCACGTCCAGCGGCCAGGTGGGGTAGAGCAGGAGCTCCTCGCCGCGGAGCTCGACCACCTCCACCAGGTCGTCCTTGGCCCGCCCGGTGAGGCGGCCGCCGCCGAGGCGCGGGTCGGCGAAGGTGCCGAGGCCGATGCGGGTGAGGTAGCCCGGGCTCCGCCGCGCGACCTCCCGCAGCCAGTGCATGGCGGCGCCGATCGGCCAGCTGTAGGCCTCGACGAGATCGTCGCGGATCAGGCCCGTGAGCGCCGGGCGGGTGCCGGTGCGCGGATGCCGCGGATTGATGTAGGAGCCGGCGACGATGCGGCGCATCAGGCCCTCGCGGGCCACGCCGTCCATGCCGCCGATGTCCATGGCGTCGCCGGTGGCGCAGGGGAAGAAGAAGGTCAGGTCGCGGGGGGAGCCGAGCCGCTCGAAGCGCTCGCCGATGGCGCGCAGGACCGCGTCGGGGGTGATCCAGCCGATGACGCCGGTGCTCGCGACGGCCTGCCCGTCCTCGACGAGGGCCGCCGCGGTCGCCGCGTCGCAGACCTTGCCCCCCACGGCAGCAGCCGCGGCATCGTCCATCGCGTCCCCTCGGCGTCGCACCGGTCCCGGTCGTCCCGCGGCGGACCTGGTCCCCTTCCGCGCGGACGCCGTCGATCACCAATGCTATCAAAAACTATAGTTATCGCCCAGATCGGCGGATTGAGTTCCCGGACTTGCCGCTGGATTCGAGGTCCGCGATCGCCTTTTCCGGGGAGAGGCAATATGTTTTTCTAGTAGGACGTGTTCGGGCGTGGAAAGTGAGGCAGCGTGCGACGTGGGATGGACGCCTCGTTCTCCGCCCTGCCGCTGCGCTCCCTGGCCGACGCGGCGCTCGGCCGCGCGGCCGAGCTCGGAGCCGCGCACGCGTCCTTCCGCCTCGACCGCGTCCGGACGGCGCGGCTGCTGCTGCGCGACGGCGTCCTCGGCGGCGGGCAGGACACGACGGACACGGGGCTGGCCGTGCGCCTGTGGCACCGCGGCGTGCCCGGCTTCGCCGCCGCCCCCGAGCTGACGGCGAGCGCCGCCGCCGGAGCCGCCGAGCAGGCGGTGGCCGCGGCCCGCGCGTGCGCGGCGATCGGCGGCGGCTCGGGCGAGCCGGTCGGCGAGCCGGTCCACCGCGACACGACGTGGATCTCGTCGTACCGGGTGGATCCGTTCGAGGTGCCCGAGCAGGAGCGCATCGCGCTCATGGCCGACCGGAGCCGGAGGCTGCTGGCCGCGCCCGAGGTCGAGCACGTGCTGGCCTTCCTCACCCTCGTCCGGGAGAACAAGTTCTACGCCGATCTCGCGGGCACGGTGACCGCCCAGCAGCGCATCCGGGTCCACCCGCTGTTCTTCGTCCAGGGCGCGGACCCGCGCGGCGGCGGGACGGCGACGCTGCGCACCCTCGGGCCCCCGGTCGCCCGGGGCTGGGAGTACCTGGGCGGCGAGGGCTGGGACTGGGAGCGCGAGCTGGCCGAGCTGCCCGCGCACCTCGCCGCCAAGCTCCGCGCCCGCCCGGTGCGGCCGGGCCGCTACGACCTCGTCATCGACCCGTCCAACCTCTGGCTGACCGTTCACGAGTCGGTCGGCCACACCACGGAGATGGACCGCGCGCTGGGGCACGAGGCGTCCTCGACCGGCACGACGTTCCTCGCCCCGGACGGGCTCGGCTCGCACCGCTACGGCTCGCCGCTGATGAACGTCACCGCGGACCGCACGGCCGAACACGGCCTCGCGACGGTCGGCTTCGACGACGAAGGGGTCGCGGCGCAGTCCTGGAGCCTCGTCCGGGACGGGGTGCTCACCGGCTTCCAGCACGACCGGCGCACCGCGGGCCTGGCGGGCCTCGGGCGTTCCAACGGCTGCTCGTTCGCCGAGTCGGCGATGCACGTGCCGCTGCCGCGGATGCCCAACGTCGGGCTCCGCCCCGCGCCCGGCGGCCCGTCCACCGGCGACCTCATCGCGGGCGTCGAGGACGGGATCTACCTCGTCGGGTCCGACAGCTGGTCCATCGACATGCGGCGCCAGAACTTCCAGATGACCGCCCAGCGGTGCCACCGGATCCGCAACGGCAGGCTGGACGGCCAGCTGAGCGGGGTCGCCTACCAGGCCTCCACGACGCGGTTCTGGTCGGCGCTGACCGCGCTCGGCGGCGAGGACACCTACCGGCTCTTCGGCGCCGACCTGTGCGGCAAGGGCCAGCCGATGCAGGTGGCCGCGGCCAGCCACGGCTGCCCCGCGGCCGTGTTCGAGGGGGTCGAGGTCATCGACACCGGCGCGGAGGGGCTGGCGTGAGGCTCGCGGAACTGGCCGTCGAGGCCGGGAAGGACGCCGACGCCTACGTGGCGATCGTCGACGAGGCCGCCACGGCGCACGCGCGGTGGGCGGGCAACGCGCTGACGTCGAGCGGCCTCACCGCCGACACGCGGCTGACCGTGATCGCCGTGACCTCGGACGGGCGCGGCACCGCGGCCGGCGTCGTCTCGCACCGCGGCGCGGTGGACGAGGACGCGGTGCGGGCCGTCCTCGCGGCGGCCGAACGCGCCGCGCGCACGGCGACGCCCGCCGCCGACGCCCGCCCCCTGCTGACCGGCGACGCCGTGCCGTCCTCGCCGGACTGGGCCGAGCCCGCTCCCGCGGCGTCGGCGGGCGTCCTCGCCCGGTTCGCCGGCGGCCTCGCCGGCGCTTTCGAGCGGGCCCGCGCGGAACGCCGCCTGCTGTACGGCTACGCCGAGCAGCGGCAGCACACGACCTGGCTGGCGTCCTCCACGGGCCTGCGGCTGCGCCACGTCCAGACCGCGGGCGTGGTGGACCTGACCGCCAAGTCCGAGGACGGCGTCGCCTCGACGTGGAGCGGCGCCGAGGCGGCCGATCTCGGCGAGATCGATCCGCTTCCCCTGTACGCGGGGCTGGGCGAGCGGCTCGGCTGGGGGCGCAGGCGCGTCGCGCTCCCCGCCGGGCGGTACGAGGTGCTGCTGTCCCCGTCGTGCGTCGCCGACCTCATGCTGCGGCTGTACCGCGCGGCCGGGGCGAAGGACGCCGCCGACGCGCGCACCGTGTTCCGCGGCCCGGACGGCGGGACGCGGATCGGCGAGCGCCTGACCGGCGCACCGCTCACGCTGCGGAGCGACCCGCGGGAGCCGGGCCTGCGGTGCGCGCCGTTCGTCGCCGCCCGGGGCTCCGCGGACGTCGCGCAGGTGTTCGCGGACACCGTCTCGGTGTTCGACAACGGGCTGCCGCTCCGGCCGACCGAGTGGATCCGCGACGGCGTCCTCGCCGGCCTGGTCCAGACCCGCCACTCCGCCGAGCTCACCGGGCTGCCGGTCACGCCGCAGGTCGGCAACCTGGTGCTGGAGGGCGCGGGGGAGGGCCGGCCGCTCGCCGATCTCGTCGCCACCACCAGGCGCGGGCTCCTGGTCACCTCGCTGTGGTACGTCCGCGACGTCGACCCGCGGACGCTGCTGCTCACCGGGCTCACCCGCGACGGCGTCTACCTGGTGGAGAACGGCGAAGTGGTGGGGGAGGCGAACAACTTCCGCTTCAACGAGAGCCCGGTGGACCTGCTGGGCCGGGTGACGGAGATCGGCCGCACCGAACACGCCCTGCCCAGGGAGCGGGACGACTCCACGCCCCGGACGGCCATGCCCGCGCTCCGGGTGGACGGCTACACGATGTCGGCGGTCAGCGAGGCGACCTGAGCATCGGCCCCGGCGCCTTCCGGAGACCGGCCTTCAGCGGTTCCCACCAGGCCCGGTTCGCGCGGTACCACTCGACGGTCGCCTCCAGCCCGTCCTCGAAGCGCACGCGCGGAACGAAACCGAGCCGCTCCTCGATCTTGGTGGTGTCGAGGGCGTACCTGCGGTCGTGGCCCTGCCGGTCGGGAACGTGGTCGACCATCTCCCACGAGGCGCCGCACGCCTCCAGCAGCAGGGACGTCAGGTCCTCGTTGGACAGCTCCTTGCCGCCGCCGACGTGGTACACCTCGCCCGGGCGGCCGAACCGCAGCACCAGGTCGAGCGCGCGGCAGTGGTCCGACACGTGCAGCCAGCCGCGCCGGTGGCGGCCGTCGCCGTAGAGCGGGACCCGCCGGCCGTCCAGCAGGTTGGTCACGAACAGCGGGATCACCTTCTCCGGGAACTGGTAGTGCCCGTAGTTGTTGGTGCACCGCGTGACCACGACCTCGAGGCCGCGGGTCCGGTGCCAGGCCAGCGCCAGCAGGTCCGACCCGGCCTTGGCCGACGCGTAGGGCCCGTTCGGCAGCAGCGGGGCGTCCTCCGTCCACGACCCCTGGGCGATCGAGCCGTAGACCTCGTCGGTGGAGACGTGCACGAACCGGCCGACGCCGTGCCGCTGGGCCGCCTCCAGCATGTTCTGCGTGCCGAGCACGTTGGTCCGCACGAAGGGCGTGGCGGTGTCGATCGAGCGGTCCACGTGCGATTCGGCGGCGAGATGGACGATCGCGTCCTGCCCGGCCACGGCCGCGTCGACCGCGTCCGGGTCGCAGGTGTCGCCGTGCACGAACCGGTAGCGCGGATGCCCGGCGACCGGGGCCAGGTTCTGCGGGTTCCCCGAGTACGTGAGCGCGTCCAGCACGGTGACGTGCGCGCCCGCGGTGCCCGGCAGTTCGCCGCGCAGCGTCGCCCGCACGAACTCCGAGCCGATGAACCCGGCGCCCCCGGTGACCAGGAGTCTCATCGCCCCGCCTCCTCGGCGTTCCCTGGTGGTCTGCGCGCCCGCGGCGGGCGGGGGGGGGCCCCCGCCCGGCCCCCCCCCCCGCGGGGGCGGGGCCGCGTG
>NZ_JBEZJQ010000047.1:0-39037 GCF_040653135.1 Actinomadura sp. NPDC048021 | reverse complement strand
TTTGGCCGCCCCCCCCGCGCGGGGGGGGGGGCCCCGCCCCCCCCCCCCGGGCCGGGGGGGGGGGGGGCGGGGGGGGGGGGCGCCCCCGCGCGGCACGGATGGGGAAGGCACGGGGAGTTCCTCCAGGGAGCCGGGCTCGGGGGGCGCCCGTCCAACGGCCAGAGATTAGAGGCCCCCGCCCGTCTCCGCCACCGGAACGCCGCCACTCGCCCCATTTGCCCGATATGCCCACCCCGGGATCCGCTCCGCCCCGGCCGGACCCGCACCGGTCACCAGGGACCGAAGGCGCGCTCCCCGTTCGCGGCGATCGCGGCGCACAGCTCCGCCAGGTCGACGCCCTTGACCTCCGCCATCGCGCGGACGGTGTGCGGGATCAGGTACGAGGCGTTCGGCTTGCCGCGGTGCGGGATCGGCGTCAGGAACGGCGCGTCGGTCTCCACCAGCAGCAGGTCGAGCGGCGCGGCGCGCAGCGCCTCCCGCAGGGGCTCGGCGTTCTTGAACGTGACGTTCCCGGCGAAGCTCATCAGGTAGCCGCGATCGGCACAGACCCGCGCCATGGCGGCGTCACCGGAGTAGCAGTGGAAGACGACCGTGTCGGGCGCCCCCTCCTCCTCCAGGATCGCCAGCACGTCGTCGTGGGCCTCCCGGTCGTGGATCACCAGGGCCTTGCCGGTGCGCTTGGCGATGTCGACGTGGGCGCGGAAGGAGCGGTGCTGGTCCTCCTTCGGCGCCCAGTCGCGGTAGTAGTCCAGGCCCGTCTCGCCGATCGCGCGGACCTTGGGGTGCGCGGCGAGCAGGGCGACGTCGGCCAGGACGGCGTCGCTGACGCCCGTCGTCTCGTTCGGGTGGATCGCGACCGCCGCGTACACGTCGTCGAACTCGCCCGCGGCGTCCACCGCGAACCGGGAGGACGGCAGGTCGCAGCCGATCGTGACGATCCGCGCGACGCCCCCGGCCTTCGCCGACCTCAGCTGCTCGTCCACCGGCGTCTCGACGATGTCGAGATGGCAGTGGCTGTCGAAGACGTCGGCGGGCAGGCGCTCGGGCAGCGGCGGGTAGGAACGGGACGCCTGCCCGTCCCCCTCCTGGGTCACGCCTTCTCCAGCCGGGCGAGCTCCTCGTCCACCACGGACGTCTCCAGCTTCTTGAACAGCGGCACCGGCTTGGCCAGCGGGACGCCCGGCTTGATCGGCATGGACTCCCAGCGGGCCTCGGTCGCGTAGTCGCCGGTGAGGACGCGGTAGTCGGGGCCGCCCTCCTCCGACACCGTCTCCAGCCTCGGCATGCCGCTCCACACGCCCTGCCCCCCGAGCATCTCGTAGACCTTCTGCGAGGAGTTCGGCAGGAACGGCGTCAGGAGCGTCTTGGCGTCGTCGACGACCTGGAGGGCGGTGTGCAGGATCGACTTGACGCGCTCGGGGTCGTCCTTGAGCTTCCAGGGCGCCTGGTCCGACAGGTACTTGTTGGCGTCGCGGACGACGTCCAGCGCCTCGGTGATCGAGTTCTTGAACCGCGACCGCCCGAGCTCGGCGCCCACGGCCCCGAACGCGGCGCGGCTGCGCTCCAGCAGCGCCCGGTCGGCGTCGGTGAGGTCGCCCGCCTCGGGGATCGCGCCGAAGTTCTTCGCCGCCATGTTCACCGAGCGGTTCACGAGGTTGCCCCACGCCGCCACCAGCTCGTCGTTGTTGCGGCGGACGAACTCCGACCACGTGAAGTCGGTGTCCTGGTTCTCGGGGCCGGCGACCGCGACGTAGTAGCGCAGCGCGTCCACGTCGTAGCGCTCCAGGAAGTCCTTCACGTAGATGACCACCTGGCGGGACGAGGAGAACTTGCGGCCCTCCATCGTCAGGAACTCCGACGACACGACCTCCGTCGGGAGGTTCAGCGCGCCCAGCGAGCCGGGCGTGCCGCCCTTGTCGCCCTGGCCGCTGTAGCCGAGGAGCATCGCCGGCCAGATCTCGGCGTGGAAGACGATGTTGTCCTTGCCCATGAAGTAGTAGGACAGGGCCTCCGGGTCCTGCCACCAGGCGCGCCACGCCTCGGGGTCGCCGGAGCGCCGCGCCCACTCCACCGACGCGGAGAAGTAGCCGACGACGGCGTCGAACCACACGTACAGCTTCTTGGCCGGGTTGTCGCGCCAGCCGTCCAGCGGGATCGGCACGCCCCAGTCGAGGTCGCGGCTGATCGCCCGCGGCTGCATGTCGTCGAGGAGGTTCAGCGCGAACTTCAGCACGTTCGGCCGCCACTGGCCCTGCTTACCCCGCAGGTACCGGCCGAGGACCTCGGTGAACGCGGGCAGGTCGAGCATGAAGTGCTCGGTCTCGGTGAACTTCGGCGTCTCGCCGTTGATCCGCGACACCGGGTTGATCAGGTCGATCGGGTCGAGCTGGTTGCCGCAGTTGTCGCACTGGTCGCCGCGCGCCCCGTCGTACCCGCAGATGGGGCAGGTGCCCTCGATGTAGCGGTCCGGGAGCGTCCGGCCGGTGGACGGCGAGATCGCGCCCATCGTCTTGGTCGGGAAGATGTAGCCGTTGTCGTACAGGCCCTTGAAGACCTCCTGGACGACCGCGTAGTGGTTCAGCGTCGTGGTGCGCGTGAACAGGTCGTAGGACATCCCGAGGCCGTACAGGTCCTCGGCGATCACGGAGCTGTAGCGGTCGGCCAGCTCGCGGGCCGTCACGCCCTCCTTGTCGGCCTGCACCTGGATCGGCGTGCCGTGCTCGTCGGTACCGCTGACCATCAGGACCTTGTTGCCCGCCATCCGCTGGTAGCGGCTGAACATGTCGGCGGGCAGCGCGAAACCGGAGACGTGCCCGATGTGACGGGGCCCGTTGGCGTACGGCCATGCGGGCGCGGTCAAGATATGACGGCTTGACGAGGACATGGAATCAAGGGTAGTCGCGTCACGGGGGCCGCGGCACGCGAGTAACCTGGCTCGGCGTCACAGCACGGACCAGCGGAGGCGGGAACTCAAGGCATGGCCCAGACCACGTCCGACCAGGCGGTCGCCCGGGAAGCCGACGACGCGGGGCCGGACGCGCCGTCCGCCCGCACCGGCCCGCTGAGCCGGCTGCGGCGGACCCGGCGGGTGGTGTGGCTGTCGCTGCTGGTCGCGGCGTCCGCGGTGCTCGCCCAGTGGGTGATCATGACCCCGCCGCTGTACTTCGACCCGTACTACGTGTGGCTCGCCGCCCGCGACTGGCCGCACATCCCCCTCACCCAGTGGCCGTTCGACGAGGTCCCGCACCAGGTCACCCGGATCGGGCTGGTGCTCCCGGCCCGGCTGGTCCAGGAGGTCCTCGGGGATGGCCAGGCCGCCTACTTCACCGTCGCCGCCCTCGGCGGGGCCGCCTTCTTCGTCGGGACCTACCTGGTCGTCCGGTCCCTGTTCGGGGACGTGGCGGGCCTGGCGTCCGCGGCGGTCATGCTGGTCCACCCGTTCTTCACCATGACCAACCCGTTCGGCCACGAGATCACCTGGTCGACCGGGGTGATGCTGCCGGACATGCCGGGCGCGGGGCTGTTCACCCTCGGGATGGCGGGCCTCGTCGTCGCGAGCCGCAGGTCCGGCCGGGCCCAGACGCGGATGCTGCTCGCCGCCGGGGTGCTCCTCGGCGCGTCGTTCCTCGTCCGGGAGTTCCTGGCCTTCCTCTTCCTCGCCATCCCCGCCTATCTGGCGCTGCTGCGCATCCCGTGGCGCCGCAACGTCACGGTCGGCGCGCCGATGCTGGCGATCCTGCTGCTCAACTTCGTCCACAACCAGCTGGTGTGGGGCAGCCCGCTCGCCGGGCTCATGTCGGCGGCCGAGCACGGCGGCCAGTCCCGCGACTACGTCACCCGCTCGCTCGCCGCGCGGTCGTTCCTGCGCGCGATGCACGACTGGAACCCGCTCGGGCTCGTCTTCACCGGGGCACTGGTCCTCACCATCGCCGGCTGGGCCCTCACCCGCGACCGGCGGCTCGCGCTGGTCCTGGTGTGGTTCTTCACGCTGGCGGTGCCGCTGACGCTGTTCTCCGGCGTCCTCGACCCGAACGACATCTCGCTGCGCGCCTGGCTCCAGCGGTACTGGTTCGCGGTGCTGCCCGCGCTGCTCGCCGGGGGCTCCGGATCGCTGATCCTGATGTTCCGGATGCTGCCGTCCGGCCTGGTGGCGCGGCTGCGGCTGCGGACGGTCGCGGCGCCCGTCCTGGCGGTCGCGCTGGGGGCGACGTACGCGGTGGCGGCCGTCCGCGCCGTCCCCGAACTGCCGCGCGACAAGGCGTGGAACGAGCTGCGCGGGTACCTCGGCGGCCACCGCGACATCACGCTGATCTGCGCCGACCGGCGGCTCGCGCAGACCCTCACCTTCTACACGCGCGACATGTGGGGGCGCCCGGTCTGGCGCGGCGAGATCCGCGACTTCCCGCACTACATGCCGATCCCCCGCAACGCGACCGAGGGGCCGATGCTCTACACGCGCTGGCGCGGCATGGAGTCGCAGATCGGCGGCGGCTGGCGCCCCGACCCCGCCCAGGGCTGGACGCTCATGTGGCGCTCGTCGGACGGGGTGCTCCAGCTCTGGAATCCCCCCGCGAAGGCCGCCGCCGGAAGCTAGCGGGTCCAGGCGACCCAGTCGCCCTCGACCGTGCGGCGGCTGGCGACGACGTGCCAGCCGGGCGGAGCGCCCTTCGGCCAGGACGCGGTGGGAGGGGCGTTCTTCGGCCAGGCCAGGACGACCATGTCGGCGTCCTGGGGCGGCGCGGTCCAGCGGGCGTCGAACACGCTGCCGTCGCTCCACCAGGCCCAGTAGTACTGGGAGAGCCGGATCGTCCACCAGATGTTCCAGTCGACGGCGATGGACCGCTGCTTCGTCAGGTCGACGGTGCCCCGCAGGTCGGTGTAGGCCGTCTCGGCGCGCACCAGCGGCTGCGCGATGCGTTCGGTCGCGGTGACGCACATGGCCAGCGCGACGGCGGCCAGCAGGCCCGCCAGCAGCAGCCGGCCGGTCGGGCGGTGGGGCCGCAGCAGGACGGCCGCCGTCGACAGGACGAGCAGAAGCAACCCGGCGGACGTGGCCCGCCAGAGGTGGAACGCCGTCCAGTCCCAGGTCAGGAGCGACGTCTCGGGGAAGTCGTAGGCGGTGTAGGTGTACCGGGTGAGCAGGTCGCCCGCGTACCACTGGACGACGCACGCGGCGACGACCGTCAGCACGGCCGCCGCGCCCGCCGCCCACAGCAGCGTGCGCCGCGAGGCGCGCATCAGGACCGCGACGCCCACCGCGAACAGCGCCGGCGTGACACTGGCCAGGTAGCGGCCGTACACGTAGTTGCCGATGCGGTACTCGACGGGCAGGGCCGCCGACGTGGCGAACGCGATGCCCGCCACGAGGGCGACGACCGCGAGCGCCAGCGCCCGCACCGGCCCCGGGGTGGCGCGGCGCACCGCGAGGAACGCGACGGCGAGGAGCCCGAGCGCCGCCACGCCGCCGGTCGCGACGGACTGGTACCAGACCTGGCCGGTGCCGAGCGAGAGCATCCAGCCCCACCCGTCCAGCGTGGTGAGGCGCTTCACGACGTTGCCGCCGAGATCGTTGTCGCCCTGCGGGTACATGTGGGGCAGCAGCGTTCGGTTCAGCAGCATCCCCGCGGCCGTCGCGGCGGCGAGGGCGAGCGTGGCGGCGGACACGGCGCGCCAGGACCGCCACCGGAACACCAGGGCGGCGCCGAGCAGCGCGGCGTGCACGAGCAGCAGGATCGCGCCGCGGGTGTGGCAGGCGTAGGCGTAGGCGACCAGCAGCGACGCGCCCGCCCCGGCCGCTGTCAGCCGGAGGGACGGGCGGCGCCCGTCCGGGGGCGGGGCGGTCAGCCAGGTGTGCGCCAGGAGCAGCCAGCCGGCCACGAGCACCGGCAGGATCGCGTCGGTCAGCACGAACCCGGAGTAGAACAGCACGCACGGCAGCAGCGCCGTGACGTGCCCGAAGACGTATGCCCAGCGCCGCCGCACCGCCAGCCGGCGCAGCAGCAGGTAGGCCAGCGGCAGCATCGCCGCGCTGACCAGCGCGTTGATCGCCAGGGCGGCCCGGTAGACCGCGACCGGGCCGTCGCCGATCCAGAAGGCGGGCGTCAGCAGCAGCGGGTAGCCGCCGCGGTACACCGTCCCGAACGACATGTCGGCGTCGGGCCCGCCGGTCAGGACGCGGGCGGCGAACAGGTACCCCGACTCGTCCGGCGTCGCCACCGGAAGCGTCTGCCCCGACGCGAGCCAGAGCCGCACGGCGACCTGCGCGAGCCACCCGAGCGCGAACAGCCAGGCCCAGCGGCGACGGTCCGCCCGCGGCGGGGCGGCGGCCGGGTCGGCCGGAAAGGCCGGAGGCCGCGCGGCGCCGCCTTCGTGCGGGGCGTCCGGGCGCGCGGCGTCCTGCGGCGTGCGCGTGCTCACCGGCGGGCGGCGCGCCGGGCGCGCACTACCGGGGGAAGAAGCTCCATCGACGGTCAAGCCTGTCATATCGCGGGCGGAGCGCCCGGGCCCGGCCCGGAGACGCTCAGCGAGCGTCCTCGTCGCCGGCCTCGGCCGGGGTGGCGCCCGCGTTGCCCGCGGTGACCTTCTCCGGCTCGTCCTCGGCCGCGCCCTTCTCGTTCTTCTCGGCCTTCGCCGCCTTCGCCGCCTTCTCGGCCTCGGCGACCTTCTGCACGGCGGCGTCGACGACGCCCGCGGCCTCCTCGGCCGGGTCCGTGAGCGGCGGGTGCTGGCGGCGCCGGATGCCGAGGATGCTGACGAACAGCGAGGCGAAGATGGCCTGGAAGCTCATCACCAGCGCGGTCGCGGCGGGGACGACGATGCGCAGCGAGTGCCGCGGGTCCAGCTCGCCGAAGCTGTTCACCCGCCAGTGCAGCAGGGACGCGACGAGGCCGCCGAGGCCGGCGACGGCGAGCAGCCCGCCGAGCAGCAGGCCGCGCTCCAGGCTCCACCAGTCGATGAGCTTCTGCACGCGGCGGTCGTGCGGCAGGAATCCCTCCTGCATCGCGTAGACCTTCGTCAGCAGCGCGAACAGCACCGCCTGGAAGCCGATCACCAGCGCGGCGGAGGCGCCGACCAGCGTGTCGACGTCGAAGGCGATGTCCCCGACGGTCACGGGGCCGGTCGACAGCGCGACGCCGGCGACCAGGCCGAGCATCATGAAGACCAGGCCGGGGATGAGGAACAGCCAGCGGGGGCTGTAGAGCATGAGGAAGCGCAGGTGGCGCCAGCCGTCGCGCCAGGTGTTGAGGTGCGGGGCGCGGGTCCGCCCGTCCGGCGACAGCGTGGTCGGCACCTCGCGGATGTCGTAGCCCTGCAGGGTCGCCTTGACGACCATCTCGCTGGCGAACTCCATGCCGCCGGTCTGCAGGCCGAGGCGCAGGATCGCGTCCTTCTCGAAGGCGCGCAGCCCGCAGTGGAAGTCGCCGATCTTGCTGCCGAAGAACAGCCGGCCGACGAAGCTGAGCACCGGGTTGCCGAGGTAGCGGTGCAGCGGCGGCATGGCGCCGTCGGCGATGCCGCCCTTGAACCGGTTGCCCATGACGAGGTCGGCGCCGTCGCGCAGCTCGTCCAGGAACGGGCCGAGGGTGGTGAAGTCGTAGGAGTCGTCGGCGTCGCCCATCGCGACGTACCTGCCGCGCGCGGCCCGGATCCCGCCCATGAGGGCGTTGCCGTAGCCCTTGTCGACCACCGGCACGACGCGGGCGCCCGCGTCGCGGGCCAGCTGCTGGCTGCCGTCGGTGCTGCCGTTGTCGGCGATGACCACCTCGCCGTCGATGCCGCTGTCCTCGAAGAAACCGATGGTCTTGCGGACGCAGGTCTCGACCGTCTCGGCCTCGTTCAGACATGGCATCACTACGGAGAGTTCCACGCGATCTCCTTCATTACCCCTGGTGGCGTCGTTACCCTTGGTGACCCTGTTACACCTGCTGACCGTCTGCGGCGTTTTCCACTAATCTCTGTTGTTCCGCGTGTTGTTCATCGGGACGGCCCGTCGGCGTTCATGATGCCCGCCGAGAGCGGGGCATGATGGCCGCTCTCGTCAAGAGCACCCGTATCGTGTTGCCCACTTGCAACCGGAAAACCCTATCCGGCACCGTCGCGGGCGGCATGTTAGGACGTCAAGCATACGGGCACGGCGGCCCGGAAAGGGTGGGCGGCTGTGACGCGCGCCGCAGGACGCAGTGCCGTGGACGAACGTAGTGCCCTGGACCAACGCAATGCCACCGGACCGGGGGCCGGACATCGAAGGGAAGGTGCGGCCGTGGCGGGGGAAACGCCGCAAGGCACCGCGCTCGACGGGTCGGCGCAGGGCGGGACGGCCCTCGCGACGACGGCCGGGGCCGCCGCGGCGCCGGGCGCACCGGACGCTCCGGCCGGCGCGTCCGGGGACGCGACGACCGCCCCGGACTCGGCCAAATCTTCGCCAGAGGCCGGCAACGGCACGCCCGATTCCGGCACAGAAGGTCTGGAATCCGGCATAACGGCCACGGTGTCCGGCGAGTCCATTAAGGGCGCGCCCGAAACCGGTTCACAAGTTCGTCCGGAATCGGGGGACGCGCCGGACGACGCGCCCGGAGAGAGCGCGGAGGCGGGTCGCGGACGCGGCCGCGGGTTGTGGACGCTGGCGCGCCGAAACCCGGTCTTCAGTGTGATCATTGCCATAGCGGCGCTTCTCCGCCTGGTGGCGATGCTCGGCTACCAGCCGGTGATGTTCTTCAACGACAGCTTCGACTACCTGAACGTCGCGATGGACCCGTATCCGCACCCGCTGCGGCCCGACGGGTACTCGTTCCTGCTGCTCGTCCTCAAGCCGTTCCACAGCTTCGCGCTGGTCGCCGGGCTCCAGCACCTCATGGGCCTGGCCATGGGCGTGATGATCTACGCGCTGCTGCGGCGCCGGTTCGGGCTGCCCGGCTGGGGCGCCGCGCTGGCGGCCGCGCCGGTCCTGCTGGACGCCTACCAGCTCCAGCTCGAACACCTGGTGCTGTCGGACACGACGTTCACCTTCCTGGTGATGTGCGCGGTCACGCTGCTGCTGTGGCGCGACCAGCCGTCCTGGAAGATCGCCGCGGGGGTCGGGCTGATCGTCGGGATGGCGTGGCTGACCCGCTCGGTCGGGATGCCGGTGCTCCTCGGCGTGCTGGTGTACATGCTGGTCCGGCGCAGCGGCTGGCGGCTCATGGCCGTCACGCTGGCCGCCTGCCTGCTGCCGGTGCTGGGCTACATGGGCTGGTACAAGGCGGAGAGCGACAAGTTCGCGATCACCGAGAGCAACGGGATCTTCCTGTACGCCCGGGTCTACAAGTTCGCCGACTGCCACCGGATGAAGGACCTGCCGGTCAGCGAGTACCCGCTGTGCACCGAGCCCGCGAACCGGCTGCCGAACTCGCAGGACGGCATCTGGAACGCCCGCTCCCCGCTCAACCGCTACACCGGCACGCGGTTCAGCCCCGAGAACAACAAGCTCGGCAACGACTTCGCCAAGCGGGCCATCGTCGCCCAGCCGCTCGACTACTCGCGGGTCGTCGCGCACGACTTCTTCCGCGTCTTCCAGTGGAAGCGCACGGTGTTCCCCGACCCGGCGACGTACGCGCAGTACGAGTTCGAGAAGAAGAGCCGGCCTCTGCCCGACTGGCACATGCCCGGCGGCGGGACGGCCGCCCAGGACGCGCGCGGCTACGAGCGCGGCAACGCCCGCACGCAGGTCGTCGAGCCGTTCGCCGGGGCCGCCCGCGGCTACCAGGACGTCTTCTACCTGCGCGGCACCATGGTCGGCGCCATCCTGCTCCTCGGCCTGGCCGGGCTGGTCCCGCTGTGGCGCCGGTTCGGCGGCGAGGCGCTGCTGCCGTGGACGCTCGCCACGGGGCTGCTGCTCGCGCCCGCGGCCACCGCCGAGTTCGACTACCGGTACGTGCTGCCCGCCGTCCCGCTGGCGGCGCTCGCCGCCGGGCTGGCGTTCAGGCCCGAGGCCCGCGCGACGGCGGCCGGCTGGACGCGCCGCCTGACCGGCCGCGGCAGGAGCGGGGCGACCCCGCCGGCGCCGCCGGCCGAGCCGGTGGTGCAGGAGGCCCCGGGGGCCACCCGCGTCACCGCCTGACCGTCGCGCGCTACCAGGCGTGCATGCGGCGGAGGTGGAAGACCATCGCCACGTCGCTGCCGTCGCGGACCATCGGCACCTCGTCGTGCCTGCCGTGCGTCGCCGACAGCGCCTTGACGTTCTGGCCGCCGCAGTCCGGGCAGCACCGGTCCATCCAGGGCGTCGTGCAGGGCTGGCCCTGGCGCACGTAGATGACGGCCTGGTTGCCATGCCCGTCACCGGAGTGCCGGACCTGGAACTCCTCGTTCCAGGACCCTTCGCAGCCCAGGCACTCGAAGACCCACACTTCGTGGTGCGTCCATGCCTCGTGCATGGCACTCACCCCCTCACAGACCGTCTTCCGCGCGTCTCTTCGGCGCCCCTGGTCTGCTTCACTGGGATGCCCCGGCCGGAGGCTACCGGGGCAGTTATGCCCCGGAGGCGCCCCTTTGGACCGCTCTGAGGGGGGTGACTATTTTCTGGCCTTGACAACGGCGTCGTAAACGAGGCGCTTCTGGGCGCCGTTGTCCCGGGCGACCTCGGCGATGGCCTGCTTGCGCGGCGTCCCGGCCGCCTCCCGCGCGGCGACCGCCGCCGCCAGGTCCGCCGGGTCCGTCAGCCCCCGCGGCTCGGGCGCGCCGCCGACCACCACCGTGATCTCGCCGAGGACGCCGTCCGCCGCCCACGCGGCGAGCTCGCCGAGCGTCCCCCGGCGGACCTCCTCGTAGGTCTTGGTCAGCTCGCGGCACACCGCGGCGGGACGGTCCGCGCCGAACGCCTCCGCCATCGCCGCGAGGGTGACGGGCAGCCGGCGCGGCGACTCGAAGAACACCATCGTGCGGGGCTCGCCCGCGAGCGCCTCCAGCCGGCGGGCCCGCTCCCCCGGCTTGCGCGGCGGGAACCCCTCGAAGCAGAACCGGTCGGTCGGCAGCCCCGACACCGCCAGCGCGGTCGTGACGGCGGACGGCCCGGGCAGCACCGTGACCGGGACGCCCTCGGCGACGGCGGCGCGCACCAGCCGGTACCCGGGGTCCGACACGCCCGGCATCCCGGCGTCGGTGATCACCAGCACGTCCCGTCCGGCGAGCAGGTCCTCCACGAGCCCGGCGGCCCGCTCCCGCTCGTTCAGGTCGTTGTAGGACACGACGCGGCCGGGCAGCTCGACGCCGAGATCGCCCGCCAGCCGCCGCAGCCGCCGCGTGTCCTCGGCCGCGATGACCGGCGCCTCCGCGAGCGCGGCCCGCAGCCGGGCCGAGGCGTCCTCGGGCCTGCCGATCGGCGCCGCCGCGAGCCGCAGCGTCCCCGTTCCCGCCTCCATCACGGCCCCCATCCCGCTCGTCCCGTCACGCGGATCATTGTCCCAGGGAAGGCGCCAAGGTCCTCAAGGAGGAGGGAAGTGCAAATAAACTCGCAGGATGTCGACGACGGATCTGGCTCCGGTCCCGGCCATGGCGTCCCGGCGCAGGCCCCCTGCGCTGCGGGAATGGCTCGCGCCGGCGATCCCCGGCAGCCCGCTGCTGTCCTGGCTGGGCCCGCTGCTGGTGACCGCGCTCGCCGCGTACCTGCGGTTCGACCGGCTGGCGACGCCGAAGACGGTGGTGTTCGACGAGACCTACTACGCCAAGGACGCGCTCGCCCTGCTGAGGTTCGGCTGGGAGCACAACACCGTCGAGGGCGCCGACAAGATGCTCATCGCGGACCCGGACGCCCATATCTGGGGCAGCGGGCCCGCGTTCGTCGCGCATCCGCCGTTCGGCAAGTGGATGATCGCGATCGGTGAGTGGATGTTCGGCGCGACGCCGTTCGGATGGCGGTTCATGCCCGCCCTGATCGGGACGCTGTCGGTGCTGATCCTGTGCCGCCTCGCCCGCCGGATGACCGGCTCGACGCTGCTCGGCTGCGCCGCCGGGCTGCTGCTGGCGCTGGACGGCCTCGCGTTCGTGACCAGCCGCGCCGCGCTGCTGGACGTCTTCGTGATGTTCTGGGTCCTGGCCGGGTTCGCCTGCCTCGTGAACGACCGGGACCGCTCCCGCCGCGTCCTCGCCGAGCGGATCGAGCAGGGCCGGACCTCGGTGTACGGGCCGTTCCTCGCGCACGGCTGGCGCTGGGGGGCGGGCGTCTGCCTCGGCCTCGCCTGCGCCACCAAGTGGACGGGGGTCTTCTACGTCGCCGCGTTCGGGCTCATGACCGTCCTGTGGGACTACGGCGCCCGCCGCGCCGCCGGGGTCCGGGCCCCGCTGCAGGGGACGATGCTGCTGGAGGCCGTCCCGGCGTTCGTGCAGATCGTCGTGGCGGGGCTGCTCGCGTACCTGGCGACCTGGTGGGGATGGATCTTCAAGCCGGGCGGCTGGGGGCGCGGCGAGGTCTCGGGCAACCCGCTGTGGCGGCCGTTCGAGGCGATGCCCAAGCTGTGGCACTACCACTCGGAGATGCTCGGCTTCCACACGGGTCTGGACGCCAAGCACCCCTACCAGTCGTGGCCCTGGGACTGGCCGATCCTGCGCCGTCCGGTCGCGTTCTTCTACACCGAGCCGAAGGGCGCGTGCGGCGCTGCGACCCGCTGCTCGCGCGAGATCCTCGGGATCGGCACGCCGGCCCTGTGGTGGGGGGCGCTGGTCGCGCTGGTCGTGGTCGCGTTCATCTGGCTGATCCTGCGCGACTGGCGGGCGGGGGCGATCCTGCTCGGCTTCCTCGCGGGCTGGCTGACCTGGTTCCCGTCGGCGTTCGCCGACCGCACGATGTTCCTGTTCTACGCGACACCGCTCATCCCGTTCATGGTGCTGGCGGTCGTCCTGGTGCTGGGATACCTGATCGGACCGGCGCCCGCCTCGGCGGCGGGCGCGCACGCGGCGCGCTCCGGCGAGAGCGGCCGGGACGCGGGGCCCGCCCTTCCGCCGCCCGCCTCCGCCGACGGGCCTCCCGCGCTGCCGTGGGACCCGCCCGCCGGAGCGTCGCCGGCCCTCGCGCCGTATGACGAGCACGGGCCCTATGACCAGCACGATCCGTATGACCAGCACGGCGCATATGACCAGCACGGCGCATATGACCAGCACGCGCCGTTCGACGAGCGCGGGGCGCCCGCGTCCTCCCAGACCGCCGGGGCCCGGCGGCTGATCGGCGCCGCCGCGGCGGGAGCCTTCCTGCTGGTGGTGCTGGCCAACTTCGCGTACTTCCATCCGATCCTGTCCGCGCAGACGATCCCCTACGAGGACTGGCAGGCGCGGATGTGGTTCGACCGCTGGGTCTGACGCGCGGCCGGACCGTCACAGCCGGGCGGCGGCGTCCGCGGTGACGGCCGGGGCCGCGGCGGGGCGCAGCGTCCGCGCGCCGAGCAGGCACAGGGCCAGGGCGAGGACGCCCCCGACCCCGGCTCCCGCGAACGCGCCGGGCACGCCCGCGGCGTCCTGCCCGACCCCCGAGACGAACGAGCCGACGGAGCCGCCCGCGCCGATCGCCGCGACGATCCACGCGAACGCCTCGGTGACGGTCCCGGCCGGGGCGAGCCGGTCGACGAGCGTGAAACTGCACGCCAGCACCGGCGCGAGGAAGACGCCGGAGACGAACGCGAGCACCGACATGACCGGCAGCCCCGGCGCGAGGACGAGCGGGAGGTACCCCGCGGCGAGCGCCGCGAGCAGCCAGGGCAGCCGCCGGTGCGCGGCGCCCGCCCACCTGCGGGCGCCGTAGACGATCCCGCCGGTGAGGGCGCCGCCCGCCATGCACGCCAGCAGCAGTCCGGAGGCGAGGTCGCGGCCCAGGTCCTCGGCGTAGGCGACGACGGCGACGGAGTAGACGCCGAGCGCGATCCCGGCGCAGGCGAGCGACAGCAGCAGGACCCGCAGGCCGGGCGAGCGCAGCGGCCCGGCCCAGTCGGAGGCGCGCGGCTCGCCCCGCCACCGGCGCGACGGCCCGGACAGCGCGACGACGAGCGTCCCGGCGATGCCGAGGGCGCCGGTGATCAGCAGGGCGGTCTCGGTGTTCACGACGGCCGCGGCGACGACGAGCAACGGCCCGACGGTGAACAGCAGCTCCTGGGCGGCGGCGTCGAGCGCGTAGGCGGCGTCGACCTGCTCAGGGCCGTCCAGGACGTCCGGCCACAGGGCGCGCAGCCCGGCTTCGAGGGGCGGGGTGGCGAACCCGGCGGCGAACACGGCGGCGACGGCCAGCGGGAGGGGGGCCGCGCCGACGGCGGCGAGCAGCGCGAACCCGGCCGCGGAGGCGCAGGCGGCGGGCAGCAGGACGCGCGGCTGGCCGAACCGGTCCATGGCGCGGCCGAGGACGGGCTGCCCGGCGGCGGTCGACAGCCCGAGGATCGCGGCGAGGGTCCCGGCGAGCGGGTAGCCGCCGTCGTCGGCGCGGACGTGCAGGACGACGGCGAGCATGCCCATCCCGTTGGGCAGGCGGCCGAGGAGGGTGCCGCCGAGCAGCCGTCCCGCGTACGGCCTCCGCAGGAAGACGACATAGCCGCGCATCGATGGCCCCCGAGTCCTGTCTAGATTTGTCAGTCATACGTATTACCTCCGTCATACGTACCACTTCCGAGTCCTTCCGTTCTAGTCTGATTTCGTTAGAACGATCCGCCAGGGAGGCGCAGGTGCCGGCGATCAGCCGTCCCACCAGCAAGGACGTGGCTCAGGAGGCCGGGGTCTCGCAGTCCACGGTCTCGCTCGTGCTGGGCGGCAAGTGGAGCGGGCGCGTCTCCCCCGCGACCGCGCGCAGCGTGCGGAGCGCCGCCGAGCGGCTCGGCTACCGGCCCAACCAGGCGGCCCGGAACCTGCGGCTCGGCACCACCCGGACCGTCCTGCTGATGGTGCCGACCCTGACCGCGCCGTTCTTCGGCCCCGTCTACACGGGCGCCGCGCGGGTCGCGGCACGGCACGGCTTCGGCGTCGTGGTCTCGACCTGGCCGGACGGCACGGCGGGACCCGCCGACGGCCCGTTCGCGGCGCCGGGCGAGGCGATCGACGGCGTCCTCGCGTCCTCGATGGCCGCGGAGACGCTCGGCGGGTTCGGCGAGACGCCCGTCGTGACGCTGGACAGCGGCCCGGCCGGCCTTCCCGGCGCCCCCGTCCCCACCGTCGACTTCGGCGTGGCCGACGGGATGCGGGAGATCGCGGAGCACCTCGCGGGCCTCGGCCACTGCCGGATCGGGCACGTCGCCGCCGCCCTGGACCAGTGGACGTTCCACGCCCGCGCGGACGCCCTCGCGGAGGTCGTCGCGGGCCTGCCGGGCGGCGTCCTCGACCGGGCGGGCTGCGCGATCGACGTCGCCTCGGCCAGGGACGCCGCCACCCGGCTGCTCACCGGTCCCGAGCCGCCGACCGCGCTGGTCTGCGACGACGACCTGATCGCGGCGGGCGCGTACAAGGCGGCCCGCGCGCTGGGCCTGGACGTCCCGTCCGACGTGTCGGTCACCGGGTTCGACGACGTGCTGCTGGCGACGGCGCTGGAACCCGAGCTGACGACCGTCCGGCTGCCGGCCGAGGAACTGGGCGCGCAGGGCATGGCGGCGCTCCTCGGCCTCCTCGACGGGCGCCGTCCCGCCTCCCGCGTCCTGCCCGGCGAGCTCGTCGTCCGGGGCTCGACGGCGCCGCCGCGCGCCCGCTGACCGCCCGGCTCCTCATTTCCTGGGAAAGCTGGGGTATAAGGCGCGCATGGGATCCCATCCATCCGAGACCGACTTCGACGAGGACCCGGGCAACCGGATCGGCTCGGCGCCCCCGCGGACGCGGGCCTGGCGCGACGGCGCGATCGAGGCGGAGGGATTTCCCGTCGCGCGGGTCAGCGACTACCTGGAGCGCCCGGACGTCGTCGTCTGGCTCGACCTGTGCGCGCCGCGGCACGAGGACCTGCACGTGGTCAGCGACGAGCTCGGCCTCGATCCCGTCGCCGTGGAGGACGCGGTGTCCCGGCACGAGCGGACGAAGCTCGACCGCTACGAGGGATACGTCTTCCTCAACTTCTACATCCCGCAGGTGGAGGACGGCGAACTGACGATGCACGAACTGTCGGCGTTCCTCAGCGACCGCGCCCTCGTCACGGTCCGGCAGGACCGCGGGTTCGACGTCGACGAGCTGATCCGGCGCTGGGACCAGGCCCCGCACACCGGGCTCGACGAGCCGAGCGCCTCCTTCCTGCTCTACGGGCTGCTCGACCTGGTCGTCGACCTGCAGCTGAACGCCGTCCAGGCGCTCGACGACGAGGCCGACGCGGTCGAGGACCTGGTCTTCGACGACAAGTTCCCGGTCAAGGAGATCCAGCGGCGCAGCTACCGGCTGCGCAAGAACCTGACCGCGCTGCGGCGGATCGCGCTGCCGATGCGGGAGGTGCTCAACACGCTGCTGCGGCGCGACCTGCGGGTCGTCCCGGCCCCCCTCGTCCCCTACTTTCAGGACGTCTACGACCACACCCTGCGCGTCGGGGAGTCGACGGACAGCCTGCGCGATCTCGTCGCCGATCTGCTGGAGACACGGCTGGCGCTGCAGGGCAACCGCATGAACGAGGTGATGAAGAAGGTCACCAGCTGGGCGGCGATCATCGCGGTGCCGACCGCCGTCACCGGGTTCTACGGGCAGAACGTCCCCTACCCCGGGTTCTCCCACCACTCCGGCTTCATCGCCAGCACGGTCATCATCGTGACGTTCAGTGTCGGCCTCTATGTGATCTTCAAGGTGCGCGACTGGCTCTGACCGCGGCGTCCGGCGAGGTCAGGGCCCTGTCATACGGGTTCGCATATCGCGGCGCACGCCATATCAATATTGGACATGACGTTCGCGGCTCTGGTCTGCTCTCCCGCATGACGACCCACAGCAGGCGCGAGCGGCGGCTCGGCGCCGCCGCTCTCGCCCTGACGACGATCGCCGGCCTGGCCGGCTGCGGCTCCGGCGCGGACCCGGGCGTGCGGAGCGCGGCGCCGCGCAGCGCCGCGTCCACGCTCGCCGTCGATCCCGCGCAGGCGAAGGTCACCAGGCAGATCGGCCGCCTGGAGGCGACCCACCACGCGCGCATCGGCGCCTTCGCGGTCGACACCGGCACCGGGCGCGCCGTCTCCCACCGGCCGGACGAGCGCTTCGCGTTCGCCTCCACGTTCAAGGCGATGGCGTGCGGCGCCGTGCTGAGCAAGGCCCGGCGCTCCGACCCCGGGCTGCTCGACAGGGTGATCCACTACACGAAGGACGACCTGGTCGAGTACTCCCCCGTCACCGAGAAGCACGTCGACACCGGCATGACCGTCGCCGACCTGTGCCACGCCGCCATCACCCAGAGCGACAACACCGCCGGGAACCTGGTGCTGAGGCAGATCGGCGGGCCCGCCGGGCTCACCGCCTTCTTCCGCTCGCTCGGCGACCAGGTGAGCCGGAGCGACCGCTGGGAGACCGACCTCAACGTCTGGAAGCCGGGCGAGGTGCGCGACACCACCGCTCCGCGCCCGTGGGCGGGAGACCTGCGGGCCCTCACCACGGGCCCGGCGCTCGTCCCCGCCGACCGCCGGCGGCTCATCGGCTGGATGAAGGCGACGGTCACCGGGGACAAGCGCATCCGCGCCGGACTTCCCAAGAGCTGGACGGTCGGCGACAAGACCGGCACCGGCGGGACCTACGGCACCGCCAACGACATCGCGATCGCCTGGCCGCCGTCCGGCGCCCCGCTCGTCATCGTGGTCACCACGAACCGGTTCGGCCCCGAGGCCGAGGCCGACGACGGGGCCGTCGCCGAGACCGCCCGCATCCTCGCCGGCGCCCTCCGTTAGAGCCCGCGGGATGACGATCGCCCCTGGCACCGGACGTCCGGTGCCAGGGGCGACGCGCGCCGGGCGGGGACGCTCAGAGCGCCCTGAGGAACTTCGCCGCGATGGGGGCCGCGGCCTCGGCGCCGGTCCCGCCGCCCTCGACGATCACCGCGAAGGCGACGTCCTCGCGGTAGCCGATGAACCAGGCATGGGTCGGCGGGTTGTCGCCCCCGCCGAACTCCGCGGTGCCGGTCTTGCCCGCCGTGCCGGACGGGAAGTCGACGCCGGAGGCGGTGCCCTCGCTGACGACGGCCGGCATGAGGGCGTGCAGGGCCTTCTCCACGGCGGGCTCCAGCCGCTTCGGCGCCTCGGGCTTGCGGCCTCCGGCGTCGGCGGCCTGCGCGGCGAGGGACGGATCGACCAGGCGGGGCGAGCGCCAGGTGCCGTCGGCCGCGGCGGCGGCGACGCTCGCCATGTTGAGCGGGCTGGTCAGCACCTCGCCCTGCCCGAAGGACGCGGCGGCGAAGGCGGTGTCGTCCTTGTTGGCGGGGAACGCGGCGCGGACGGCGGGCAGCCCCGCGATGATCGGGGCGTTGAACCCGAACTGGGCGGCGACCTGGGCCAGCCGCTTCTCCCCGAGCTTGTCGACCGCGAGGCGCGCGAACGTGGTGTTGCAGGAGTGCGCGAACGCCTCGCGGAGCGGGACCGTCCCGAAGTCCTCGTGCTTGTAGTTGTGGAACGACCGGCCGCCGACCGCGGTGGTGGCCGGGCAGGCGACGGCCGTCGTCGGGGACATGCCGCCCGCGACGAGCGCGGCGGCCGTGACGACCTTGAACGTCGAGCCGGGCGGGTACCGGCCCATCAGCGCGCGGTTGTAGCCGCCGGGCTGGTTCGCCACGGCGAGGATCTCGCCGGTGGACGGGCGCAGCGCCACCATGGACGCCGGCTCGGCCGCCCCCGCGACCGCCTGCCCGGCCGCGGCCTGCGCCTTCGGGTCGATGGTCGTCTTCACCGGCTTGCCCGCCGCGCCGCCGAAGCGCTGCAGCGTCTTCACCGGGACGCCCTCGGCGTCCGTGATCTGCACGGCGAGCGCGGGCGTGCCGGAGAGGCGCCGCTCGTACTGCTGCTGCAGGCCGTCCGCGCCCGCCGGGTCGCCCTTGCGGTACGGGGCGCCGAGCTTGCCCGCCGCCTCGGCGGAGACGGGGCCCACCTGCCCGGCGAGCTGCCGGGCGGACCCGGACGGCGAGGACGAGAGGTCGCTGCCGTCCGCCGCGAGGACGGCAGCGCGGTCCGGCCAGGCGCGCGCGGCGCGCAGCCGCTGCCCTTCCTTGAGCTCCGGGTACATGACCTGCGGCGACCAGCGGACGAGCCAGTCGCCGTCCTTCTTCACCATCGGAAGCGATCCGTCGTACTTCCACACCCGGTCGCCCGCCAGCGTCACCTCGGCGCTGTAGGCCCCGCCGACCCTGCCGTCCTTGGGACGCCCCACGGACGCGACGGTGTAGCGCTGCCTGACGGCGCCGAGGTCGTCCCGCATCCGCGTGAAGCGCGTCTCGAAGTCGGCGGGCGGGGCGTCGGTGAGGGCCTTCATCGCGGCGGGGTCGCCGCCGCTCCAGGCCGCGAGGTAGCGCTCCGCGGCGTCCCTCGGATCGTCACCGTCGCGCAGGAACCACACCGCCCCCGCCCCCACGATCACGACCGCCGCCACGACCGCGGCGACGGCGAGCACACGGGATCGGCGCATCGTCGAACTCCTTCTCCCCCTGTCCGGCCACCGGCCGGGCGATCCGCAGAGCGCGGATGACCGATGGGGGCACCAGAACACCAGGCGACGCCCGAAAAGTCCAAGATTGATATCGGTCCAGATGAATATCCGTTTTGGTATTATCCCTGCTCGTGAACCTCGTCGGGCATCTGCGGTGCTTCGTCGTCGTCGCCGAAGAACTGCACTTCGGCCGCGCGGCCGAGCGTCTCGGCATGGCGCAGCCGCCGCTGAGCCAGCGAATCCAGCGGCTGGAGAAGGAGCTCGGCGTGCGGTTGTTCGACCGGTCCAGCCGGCGGGTGCGGCTCACCGCGCCCGGCGGGCTGCTGCTGGAGGAGGCACGTGACATCCTCACCCGCGTGGACCGCATCTACTCCGTCGCCGAGCGCGCCCGGCTGGGCGAGGTCGGGACGGTGCGCGCGGGCCTGCCGAGCGACCTCGGCGGCCGGGTGGTCGCCGCGCTGATCGCCGCGTTCCGGGAGCGCCGCCCGGACCTGCGGCTCGACCTGCGCGAGACGGGCACCGACCAGCAGATCCGCGCGCTCGCGGAGGGCGCACTGGACGCCGGTGTGGTGCGGCACCCGTGCGACGCCCGCGGGCTGGAGCTCGGCCCGATGCTGGCGCAGCCGCTCGGCGTGCTGCTGCCCGCCGGCGACGCCGTCGCGCGCCCGGACGCGCCCCCGGAGGTGCACCTGGCCGACCTCGGCACCCGCGACGTCGTCGTGCCGCCGCGCGAGGAGGCGCCCGGCGCCCACGACGAGGTGCTGGCGGGCTGCCGCCGGCACGGGTACGCGCCCGCGGCGGTCCACGAGGCACGGCATCCGGGCTTCGCGCTCGGGCTCGTCCTCGCCGGGACGGCCGTGGCCCTCGTCCCCCGCACCGACGACACCGCCGGGGCGGTGTGGCGGCCGCTGGCGGGCGAGCCGCTCGCCTGGCGGACGTCGTGCGCCTGGCGGCGGGCCCGCGATCCCGAGCACGCGCGCGCCATCGCCGACTTCACCGCCGTCGCGACCGCGGTGCTGCGCGGCGAGGCCGGCATGACCCCGCTCGACCGCGCCCCCGCCCGCCGGGTCGTCCCGCGCCCGTCCTCCGGGTTCCTGGCATGAGCGAGGCGCCCGTCAGGAGGGCGAGCGCGGCCGAGCGGATCAACGCGGCGTTCCGGTCGGCGGGCGTGACCGGCGTCCTGCACGTCGTGGACATCGACACCGGGCGGGACGTCGCGGTCGGCGCGGACGAGCCGGTGGTGCTCGCGTCGGTGTTCAAGGTGCCGCTGCTCGTCGCGTTCCACCGGCAGGCCGCCGCGGGCGTGCTGGACCCGACCGAGCAGGTCACGCTGCGCCCGGACGACCGCACCGCCGGACCGACCGGGGTGTCGGCGCTGCTGGACGAGGTCCGCATGTCGCTGCGCGACCTCACCTGCCTGATGATCACCGTCAGCGACAACGCCGCCGCCGACGTCGTCATGGACCGGGTCGGCCTGGACGCGGTCAACGCGACGGCCGCCGACCTGGGGCTCCGCGACACCGTCATCGAGGGCAACGGCCGCGACCTGCACGAGACCCTGCTCGCCGACGCCGGGGCGGGCAGCGTCGCCGAGGTCTGGGCGCGGCTCGACGAGCCGGGCCTGAAGGATCGGCTGCGCGCCCTCGACCCGCTCCGCACGAGCCGCAGCACGCCCCGCGACATGACCCGGCTGCTGTCGATGATCTGGCGGGACGAGGCCGCCCCGCCCGCCGAGTCGGCGGCGATGCGCCGCCTGTTCGGCCTCCAGGTCTGGCCGCACCGCCTCTCGTCCGGGTTCCCCTACGACGACGTCGTCGTCAGCGGCAAGACCGGCACCCTGCCGACCCTGCGCAACGAGGTGGGCGCCGTCGAGTACCCCGACGGGGCCCGCTACGCGGTGGCGGTCTTCACCAGGTCGACGCTGCCCGTCGCCGTCCTCCCGGAGGCCGACGCGGTCATCGGCTCCGCCGCCCGGATCGCCGTGGAGTCGCTCCGCCGCGCCTGAGCGCGGGTGCGGCGCGCTCCTGTGCGGCGCGACCCTCTGATCCGGTGCGACGCGGGCACCACAGCACTCGCTTGGAAAACATAAGCTGTACCCCTGTTTTGGACGTTCTTGGGGAGTATTCGTTGCGGCTGCCGGAGCATCTGGAGCTACTGCTCACCGACGAGCCGGTGCTCGACGTCTACTCGCACGGCCCGTGGCGCGTCCCGGACGGGCTGTTCGAGGAGATCTCGGCGCGGATCGACGGGCTGGCGGCCGACCCGCGGGCCGTGGAGCTGACCACCGACGAGCACAAGCTGCTGACGCTGCCCGCGTCGCTCGTCACCGCGGAGATCTTCGGCATGCTGGCGTTCCTGCCGGGCGGCGGCGCGATCAAGGCGGGCTCGTGGTCGCAGCTCCCCGAGCGCCTGCTGCACCGGCACCTGGTCAACCCCGGCCCGCTCAGCACCCGCATGACGCGCTGGGACGCGCCGGGCGGGCGGTGGCGGCCCCCGGTGGACTGGCTCATCGAGGCGCCCGACCGGGCGCTGGCGATCGAGCTGGCCCGCGACTGCCTGTCGGTGCTGGAGGGCATCGAGCCGCTGGAGGAGCGGCGCAAGGCGCTGGTGCGCCTCTACGACGACCCGCCGGTCTGCGACGTGAACCTGCCGAAGACGGAACTGCGCGAGCACTGGCACGCGCACGCCGGCGACGACATCGTCGCGGCCGTGCCCGAGCTGCTCGGCCCGGTCGGCTACCTGGAGTGGGTGTGCGCGGGCCTGCTCGCCGCCTACGAGCACCTCATGGAGGCGGCGCCGCGCGAGGAGACCGTCGAGGTCCACCTGGTCCACCTGCTGCTCCAGGGCAGCATGGAGCAGGTCCCGGCCGAACTCGCGGTCGCGCTCGGCGAGGACCGGTACGGCGAGCTGCTCCAGCGGTTCACCGCGGAGCGCCGCGGGTTCAAGGCGGGCGCGTGGCAGGAGCGGACGCGGGCGTGGCTCGTCCGGGCGCTCGTCGCGGGCGCCGCCGACGCGTGCCGCGGCTGGCTCGACATGGCGATGCGCTTCGTCGCGATCGTGCAGGGCCTGCCGGGGGACCCGTGGTTCCCGAAGGCGGAGTGGATCCCGGTCGGCCAGTTCCAGACCGACCTGCGCCGCCTGTACGCGCCGCGCCGCCGCGTCGTGAACCCGCTCACCGAGACGCTGCGCAGCGTGCCCGCCGCCGACGCCGCGTCCGGGACGGCCGCGGGCGGCCGGGCGGAGATCGCCACGTCGCTGGTCGGGCAGCCGGAGGTGACCGCGGCGCTGGCCGAGCTCACCCGCGGCAACGCGCCGGTCCGGCTGCTGATCAGCGGGCCGGACGGCACCGGCAAGCGCGACGCCGCGCAGGAGCTCGGCAGGGCGCTGGCGCTCGGCCGCGACCCGCACTGGGTCACCGACAACCTGTTCTCCGGGCAGCGCCTGTCGGACGCCGTCGCCAAGCTGCACGCCGACGCCCGCGACTGCGCCGGCGACCGGCTGCTGATCATCGAGGGCCTGGACGGGATCGTCGCCGACCCCGGCAACGGCGAGGCCCTGGCCGCCGAACTGCACCGGCTCCTCGCCGTCCACCCCGACCTGAACCTGGTGGCGCTGTGCGACGCCGGCGGCGAGGAGCGGATCCGCGAGATCAATCCCGTCCTGCCGCAGCGGTTCCGGATCGCCCGCACCCGGCCGTTCACGGCGGCGGGCCACGCCGAGCTGTTCCGCCGCGCGCTGGAGGCCCGCGGCGCCCGCGGCACCCGCCCGGCGATCGAGGCGGCGGGCGCGCTGCTGGCCGCGACCACGCCGACGCAGACGCTGCGCAACGCGCGCCTCGCGCCGCATCTCGCCGACCAGGTCGTCGCCGCCGCGCGGTCCCGGCTCGGCGCCGACGCGGCGGGCGCCGCGCCAGTCGTCCGCAAGCAGGACCTCCCGGCCGCGCTCGACACCGCGCAGGCCGCCGGCGACCCGCTGGCCGAGCTGCGCGAGCTCACCGGCCTGGAGAGCGTCAAGCACGAGATCGCCCTGCTCGTGGCGGGGACGCACGCGGCGCGGCTGCGCAGCGAGTCGGGCCTGCGGATCACGCCGCCGACCCGGCACATGGTGTTCACCGGCAACCCGGGCACCGGCAAGACGATGGTGGCCCGGCTGCTCGGCCGCATCTACAAGCGGCTCGGCGTCCTGTCGTCCGGGCACCTGGTGGAGGCGTCCCGCGCCCACCTCGTCGGCGAGTACATCGGGCAGACCGCGCCCCGCACGCGCCGCCTGGTGGAGCGCGCGGTCGGCGGCGTCCTGTTCATCGACGAGGCGTACACGCTGACGCAGTCGCCGCTGAAGGGCGACTACGGGCACGAGGCGATCGCCGAGCTGGTCAAGCTGATGGAGGACCACCGCGACGACCTCGTCGTGGTCGTGGCCGGCTACGAGCAGGAGATGGCCGAGTTCCTCGCCGCCAACCCCGGCCTGGACTCCCGGTTCCCCAAGCAGATCCACTTCCCCGACTACAGCGACGACGAGCTGATCACCGTGTTCGGCCGGCTCGCCGCCGCCGACGGCTTCGAGCTGGCCTCCGGCACCGAGGACGTCCTGCGCTCGATGCTGCGCCGCGCGCCCCGCGGCCCGTCCTTCGGCAACGGCCGCCTGATGCGCAACATGCTGGACGTGGCCGTCGCGAACCAGGCCGACCGCGTCGCCTCCGCCGCCGTCTCCCTCGCGGAGGGGACGGCGGCGAAGAAGGGCGGCGGCAGGGACAAGGGCGGCGAGCCGGCGACGCCGACCAGGGAGGAACTGGTCACGCTGACCGCCGACGACCTGCCCCCGCTGCTGGACCACCCCGAGGAGTTCTTCGGCCTCTACCTCTAGCCGGGCGCGGGCCCGGTCAGGAGGCGAGATGCTCGGCGGCGGCGAACAGGAGGTTCTCCGCTCCCCGGCGGGTGACGAGCTGCGCCCCGATCGGCAGCTCGCCGCCGCCGTCCGCCGGGACGGTACCGGCGGGAACGGACAGGGCGGGCAGCCCCAGCACGTTCCACGGCGAGGTGAGGCTGACCAGCAGGGCGGTGAGCGGGCCGAGGCCGACCTCGGTCGCGCCGATCCGGGGCGCGGGGATCGGCATGGTGGGCATGGCCAGCAGGTCGTAGCGGTCCAGCAGCCCGGCGATCTCCTCGGCGTAGCGGTCCCGCTCGCGCAGCGCCCGGACGAGCCGCCAGCCCGGCATCCGGGCCGCGTCCTCCAGGCGGGCGAGCGTCGCCGGCTGGTACCGGTCGGGCGCCTCGGCGACCCGCTCGGCGTGCACGTCGTACGCCTCGCTGTACTCGATCGCCAGGAACACCTGCCGGAGCCCCGCGAAGTCGATCCGCTCGGACGGCGCGTCCGGGAACAGGGCGCGGACGCGCCGCTCCACCTCGGGGTCGCACGCCGGCGGCTCGATCCAGGCGACGCGCCCGTACGCCGGGCCTCCGGCGCGGTCGCCCCCGCCGGCCGGGCCGTCCAGGAGGGACGGGACGGCCTCCGCCGGCCCGGTCAGCGCCTGGTAGGCCACGCGGCAGTCCGCCGCGGTGGCGGCGAGGACGCCCACGTGGTCGAGCGAGCGCGACAGGGGGAACACGCCGTCGGCCGGGATGGCGCCGTGCGGCGGCTTGAACCCGGCGATCCCGCAGAACGCCGCCGGGATGCGCACCGACCCGCCCGTGTCGGTGCCGATGGCGAGCGGGACCATGCCCGCGGCGACCGCGACGGCGCTGCCGCTGCTGGACCCGCCGGACATCCGCTCCCGGTCGGCGGGGTTGCGGACCGCGCCGTTCACCGACACGTCGCCGCTGCCGCCGAACGCGAACTCCTGCGTCCCGGTCTTGCCGACGATCACCGCGCCCGCGTCCCTCAGCATCCTCACGCAGGCCGCGTCGGCCTCGGCGACGTGCCCGGCGAAGTGGCCGGACCCCATGCCGGTGGGCAGCCCGGCGACGTCGATGATGTCCTTCACCGCGACCGGGACGCCGTGCAGCGGGCCCCGGTCGACGCCGGCCGCCAGCTCCTCGTCGGCCCACCGGGCGGCGGCCTCGGCGCCCTCGGCGTCCAGGGTCACGAAGGCGTTCAGGTCCTTGTCGACCGACTCCAGGGCCCGCGCGACCAGGCCCCGCGCCGACTCCCGGCCCGCGCGCAGGTCGCGCCCGATCCCGGTCAGCGTCCGTCCGGTGAAGAACCCGCCCATTCCGCCTCCTTGCCGCTTACCTGTACTGATCTGCGTAGCATCTCAGACCGCCGCCGCCCCGTCCGTCCCGGTCGTCGCGCACAATGTGGCACTCTGTCACCAATTAGTCGCTCATTGTCAACCGTTCATCGCAGAATGCCCGCCGTTCGCCGACCGCGCGCCGGGAACCGTGAACCTACGCGCGAGTAGCCGCCAGGCTTCCAGCACCCGGAGGTGACGCTCCCGCCGGTTCGCTGGGGGGCGGGGCGGAGGCCGTGCGCCGGCGCGCCGGCATACCGCCCCTGTAGCCGGCTGCGGCCGCACCGAGGTGGGGGGACGAGGTCACGGCCGTGCGCCGTGGCCTCGTTGTCGTGGTGCGCCTGTCGCCGCACCCGCTGCCCGTCCGGCCATCCGGGACGTTCGGCCCTAGGCCCGCGGGCACCGGGCTGATGGGCTCTCTTCGACGGTTGAGAACCCCGTTCGTGGGGACGGGATGTCCTCAGGGCGGTCGAGAGCACCCGGAGGACGCGCATGACCCAGTCGGGCACCCTGAGCGACGACGAAGTACAACAGATCAACGCGTACTGGAGAGCCGCCAACTACCTCTCCGTGGGGCAGATCTACCTTCTGGACAACCCCCTGCTCCGCGAGCCGCTCGAACGGCGCGACCTCAAGCCGCGGCTGCTCGGGCACTGGGGCACCACGCCGGGCCTGAACTTCTGCTACGCCCACCTCAACCGCGTCATCAGGGCGCGCGACCTCGACATGATCTACGTCATGGGCCCGGGGCACGGCGGGCCCGCGGCGGTCGCGAACGCCTGGCTCGAAGGCACCTACAGCGAGGTCTACCCGGAGGTGTCGCAGGACGAGGCGGGCATGCGGCGGCTGTTCCGGCAGTTCTCCTTCCCCGGCGGCATCCCGAGCCACGTCGCGCCGGAGACCCCCGGCTCCATCCACGAGGGCGGCGAGCTGGGCTACTCCCTCGCCCACGCGTTCGGGGCCGCCTTCGACAACCCCGACCTCGTGGTGGCGTGCATCGTCGGCGACGGCGAGGCCGAGACGGGTCCCCTCGCGGCGAGCTGGCATTCCACCAAGTTCCTCGACCCGGTGCGGGACGGCGCCGTCCTGCCCATCCTGCACCTCAACGGCTACAAGATCGCGAATCCGACGGTGCTGGCCCGCATCCCCGAGGAGGAGCTCGTCCAGCTCCTGGACGGGTACGGCTACCGGCCCTTCCTCGTGAGCGGCGACGAGCCCGCGTCCATGCACCGCAAGATGGCCGCCGCCCTCGACCAGGCCCTCGACGAGATCGCCGACATCCAGCGCGGCGCCCGCGAGGGCGGGGCGTCCGAGCGGCGCCGCTGGCCCATGATCGTCCTGCGGTCCCCCAAGGGCTGGACGGGCCCGAAGGAGGTGGACGGGCTGCCGGTCGAGAACACCTGGCGCTCCCACCAGGTGCCGCTCGCCGGAGTGCGCGAGGACGCCGGGCACCGCGCGCAGCTGGAGGAGTGGCTGCGCTCCTACCGCCCGGAGGAGCTGTTCGACGAGGCGGGCCGCCCGGCGGCCGGGCTCCGGGCCCTCGCGCCCGCGGGCGACCGGCGGATGAGCGCGAACCCGCACGCCAACGGCGGGCTGCTGCTGAAGCCGCTGGCGCTGCCCGACTTCCGCGACTACGCCGTGGAGGTCGGCAAGCCCGGCTCCACCACGACGGAGCCCACCCGCAGGCTCGGGACGTTCCTGCGCGACGTCGTGCGGGCCAACCCGTCCAACTTCCGGATCATGGGCGCGGACGAGACGGCGTCCAACCGGCTCGGGGACGTCTTCCAGGCCACCGACCGCGTCTTCGAGGGCGGGCTGCTGCCGACCGACGAGCACCAGGCGCGCTCCGGCCAGGTGATGGAGGTGCTGAGCGAGCACCTGTGCCAGGGATGGCTGGAGGGCTACCTGCTCACCGGGCGGCACGGGCTGTTCAACAGCTACGAGGCGTTCGTGCACATCGTCGACGCCATGTTCAACCAGCACGCGAAGTGGCTGAAGGTCACCCGCGGCCTGCCGTGGCGGCGGCCGATCGCGTCGCTGAACTACCTGCTGTCGTCGCACGTGTGGCGGCAGGACCACAACGGCTTCACCCACCAGGACCCCGGCTTCCTCGACGTCGTGCTGAACAAGAAGCCGGAGATCGTCCGCGTGTACCTGCCGCCGGACGCGAACACGCTGCTGTCGGTCGGCGACCACTGCCTGCGCTCCCGCGACTACGTCAACGTGATCGTGGCCGGGAAGCAGCCCGCGCTGAACTGGCTGCCGATGGACGCCGCGATCGCGCACTGCACCCGCGGCATCGGCATCTGGGAGTGGGCGTCCACCGACGGCGGCGCCGACCCCGACGTGGTGCTCGCCTGCGCGGGCGACATCCCGACGCTGGAGACGCTCGCGGCCGTCGACCTGCTCAGGCAGCTGTTCCCCGAACTGCGCGTCCGGGTCGTCAACGTCGTCGACCTGATGCGGCTCCAGCCGTCCAGCGAGCACCCCCACGGCCTGTCGGACCGCGAGTTCGACACCCTGTTCACCACCGACAAGCCCGTCATCTTCGCCTTCCACGGCTACCCGTACCTCATCCACCGCCTCACCTACCGGCGCGCGGGGCACGGCAACCTGCACGTCCGCGGCTACAAGGAGGAGGGGACGACGACCACGCCGTTCGACATGGTCATGCTGAACGACCTCGACCGGTTCCACCTCGTCATGGACGTCATCGACCGCGTCCCCTCCCTCGGCGCCCGCGTCGCCCACCTCCGGCAGCGGATGGCCGACCAGCGCCTCTTCCTGCGCTCCTACACGCGCGAGCACGGCGAGGACGCCCCCGAGGTCCGCGACTGGACGTGGCCGTACTGATGCGGGTCCTGACGGTCAACCCCGGGTCGAGCAGCCTGAAGGTGAGCCTGCTCGGCGCCGACGACACGGTCCTCGCCGAGGACTCCGGCGGCGGCGACGAGATGGCCGGGCTGGTCGCGGGCCTGCCCCGGCCGGACGCCGTCGGGGTGCGGTTCGTCCACGGCGGGACCGACTTCACCGCGCCGGTGCGCGTCGACGAGAAGGTCACCGCGCGGCTCCGCGAGCTCGCCGACCTCGCGCCGCTGCACCAGCCCGCCTCCCTGCACGCCCTGGCCGAGATCTCCGGCGTCCTGCCGGACGTCCCGGCCGTGGCGTGCTTCGACACGGCCTTCCACGCCACCCTGCCGGACGCGGCCGCGACCTACGCGCTCCCCCGCGAGTGGCGCGAGCGGTTCGGGCTGCGCCGCTACGGCTTCCACGGCCTGTCGTTCTCCTACGCCGCGCGGCGCGCCGCCGCGATGCTCGGAGCCGACCCGGCCTCGCTGCGGACGGTGGTCTGCCACCTCGGCGCCGGCGCGTCCCTGTGCGCCGTCGCCGGGGGCCGGTCGGTCGACACCACCATGGGGTTCACCCCGCTCGAAGGGCTGGTCATGGCGTCGCGGGCGGGCAGCATCGACCCCGGAATCCCGCTCTGGCTGATCAAGCACGGCATCGCGCCGGAGGAGGTGGACGAGGCGCTCGAACGCGACTCCGGGCTGCGCGGCCTGACCGGCACCGGCGACATGCGCCGGGTCCGCGAGCGGGCCGCCGAGCACGACGCGACCGCCCTCGCCGCGCTGGACGTCTACCACCACCGCCTCCGCGCCTGCGCCGCCGCGATGACCGCCTCGCTCGGCGGGCTCGACGCCCTCGTGTTCACCGGCGGGATCGGCGAGCACGATCCCGCGGTCCGCATGCGGCTGGCCGGGGACCTCGCCCACCTCGGGACCGCGGTCGATCCGGAGCGCAACGCGGCCGCGGACGGCGACGCCGACGTCACCGCCGCCGGCGCCGCCGTCCGGACGCTCGTGGTGGCGGCCCGCGAGGACCTGGAGATCGCCGCCGGCGTCCGGAGCTGCCTGCGGCGCGACGCCCCGCCATCTGGCGCATAAGGTGTGAAGGTGGAGAACACGGCGGGCGCTTCGGAGGGCGCGATCCGCAGGCTGGCGAACATCCAGGCGATCACCGACGAGGCGTTCGCCCACATGGACGTGGACGAGCTGCTCGACACCCTCCTCGACCGCGTCCGGGCCATCCTCGAGGTCGACACCGCCGTGGTCCTCCTCCTGGACCGGGAGGAACGGTTCCTCGTCGCGACGGCGGCCAAGGGCATCGAGGAAGAGGTCGCCCAGGCCGCCCACGTCCCGGTGGGCGAGGGGTTCGCCGGGCGCGTCGCCGCCGGGCTACGGCCGGTCTACGTCCCGGACGTCCCGAGCGCCGGCGTGTTCAACCCGCTCCTCATCGAGCGGGGCCTGCACTCGCTGCTCGGCGTCCCGCTCGTCACCGGCGGGACACTGGTCGGCGTCATGCACGTTGGAACGCTCTCGCCCCGCCGGTTCACCTCCGAGGAGACCGAGTTCCTCCAGCTCGCGGCCTCCCGCATAGCGCTGGCGGTGCAGGCCCTGCTCAGCCGTGCCGAACGCGCCGGCGCGCTGGAACTGCAGCGCAGCCTCCTCCCGGCCGCGCCCCCGAAGGTCCCCGGGCTGGAACTGGCCGCCCGCTACCGTCCCGGCAGGGCGACCGTCGGGGGAGACTGGTACGACGTGTTCGTCCTCCCCTCGGGCGAGATCGGCATCGTCATCGGCGACGTCGCGGGCAACGGGCTCCCGGCGGCCGTCGTCATGGGCCGGATGCGCAGCGCGCTGCGCGCCTACGCGCTGGACACCGACGACCCCGCCGAGGTGCTGCGCAAGCTCAACCGGAAGATGCTGCACTTCGAACCCGAGGCGACCGCGACCGTCCTGTACGCGGTGGCCGACACCGCCGCCGGCCGGGTCCGGCTGTCGTCGGCCGGGCACCCTCCCCCGGTCCTCGCGCTTCCGGACGGCCCGGTCGAGGCCGTCGACATGAAGTTCGACGTGCTGATCGGCCTGGGCGAGGACGTCCCACGCCGGACCCGCACCCTCGGCCTCCCGCCCGGCGCCCTGCTCTGCTTCTACACCGACGGGCTGATCGAGCGGCGGGACGAGTCGATCCTGGCGGGCATCGCCCGGCTCTGCGAGGCGGCCTACGCCGGGGCTCCCGAGGCGGTCGGCGCGGCGGTGATGTCGGCGCTGATCGGCCGCGAGGCGGCCCAGGACGACGTCGCGCTCCTGCTCGCGCGCCGCCTCCCGCCGGAGCGCCGGGACAGCTGACAGGGAGTGCCGCACCGCCCGCCCGTTCACGGAACCTCGGTGCGGGCGGGAGCGTCCCAGTCGGGCGTGCGGAGGCAGGAGGGCGGCGGTGGCGGGCGTTCGGCGGGCGGATCCAGGTCGGCGACGGCTCCTCGGTGCGGTGCCGGGCCGGCGACGGCTTCTGTGGGCGGTCCTGGCAGGGGCGGTGGCCGTGGCGGGAGCGGTCGTGGCGGTCGTGGTCGTCCTCGACGCGCCCGTCCGGCATCGGGAGTGCGGGTGCAGGCTGCCGCCGGTCACCAGCGGGATCGACGGGGTGCCGCGCGAGTGGCAGGCCGCCGTGACCCGGCGCGACGCCGGGACGGCCTGGCGGTTGCTGACGCCCGGGGCGCAGCGGCGGTACGGCTCGGTGAAGGGGCTGCGCGGGGCGCTCGCCCGGCTTGCCCCGGCTTCCCATGGGCCCGCGGGATGGCGGCTCGTCCACACGGTCACGCAGGGGAGCGGCACGCCCAGCACGTTCCTCTACCTGCTCGTCGAGAAGCGGAACCTGCGGCCGGACGGAGCCGTCGTCGTGCACTCCATGGCCGACGGCTCCGCCGACGGGCGGGTCGATCCAGCGCCCGCCGCCACTGTCCGCATCCTGCGCCCCGCCGCGCGGGCCACCGTGGACGTGCGCCCGCGCCTGCGCGCGGCGACCGGGCTTCCTCCCGCGTACGCGGTCGTGCGCCGGGACGGTGAGACCCAGGGGGCCGTGGGATCCATCCGCGACGCGGACGGGTGGGACGCGCCGTTCCACGAGGCGCTCAGGCCCGGCCCGGCGCTGATCGTCGCGGTCGCGGCGGACGGCGGCGGACGCCTGGCGTACGGAAGCGTCCGCGTCACGATCCGCTGACCTCGTGCCGGGGTCGCCGGCGGGTCAGTCGGCCGGCTTGCGGGAGGCGGCGCGGGCGCGCTTCTCCTCGTCCTCCAGCAGGGGGCCGAGGCGGAACGGGACCTGGTGGGTCAGGACGATCGAGGTGGTGCTGCGGCGGACGCCGGGGCAGGCGAGGATCGAGTCGATGACCTCGTGGAGCTGCTTGCCGTTGGGGGCGACCGCGCGGACGAGGAGGTCGCCCTGGCCGGTGATCCCGAGGACCTCCAGCACGCGCGGGATCGCCGAGAGCGCTACCGCGGCCTCGCGCAGCCGGCCCTGCGCGACCTCCAGGGTGACGAAGGCCGTCAGCTCGAAGCCGATGGCGCCGAGGTCGACCTCGCGGCCGCGGTGGCCGATGACGCCCTCGCGTTCGAGGCGCTCCACGCGGGCGTGCGCGGTGTTGCGGGCGATGCCGAGCTTGGCGGCCAGTTCCGTGACGCCGATGCGGGGCTGCTCGACGAGGCGGCGCAGGATCTGCAGGTCGAGGAGAGTGGTACGGGTCACAACGCTCAGCTCCGGCGGGTAACTCGGTTCTGACTTGAGCAATCCGCTCAATTATCGCCCAGCCATCTTGCACTCCGCTCAGCCTAGGCGGCTCAATGCAAGCATGAGCACCAGCGTTTCTTCCTCCCCTCTCCGCGACCGGCTCGAACTGGAGCGCGGCCGGATCGCGATCGGCGGGGTGCACGCCCTCGTCCGGCTGCTGCTGGAGCAGCGGCGCGCGGACGCCCGGCGGGGATGGCGGACCGCCGGTTTCGTGTCCGGGTACCGCGGGTCCCCGCTCGGCGGCCTGGACCAGCAGCTGGCGCGGGACGCGAAGCTGCTGGAGGAGCACGACATCCGGTTCGTGCCGGGCGTGAACGAGGAGCTGGCGGCGACGGCCGTGTACGGTTCGCAGCTCGCCGACCACCTGCCGGGCCCCCGGTTCGAGGGCGTGTTCGGGCTCTGGTACGGCAAGGCGCCCGGGGTGGACCGGTCGCTGGACGCGTTCAAGCACGCCAACTGGCTCGGCACGTCCGAGCGCGGCGGAGTGCTCGCCGTGGTGGGCGACGACCCGTCCGCGAAGTCGTCCACGCTGCCGTCGGCGACGGAGGGCGCGCTCGCGGAGGCGTTCATGCCGGTGCTGGCGCCCGGATCGGTGGGCGACCTGCTGCGCCTCGGGCGGCACGGCTTCGAGATGTCCCGGTTCAGCGGGGCGTGGACCGGGTTCAAGCTCGTGACGGACGTCGCCGACTCCCACGAGATCGTGGACGTCGAGCCGGTCCCCGACCCGGTCCGCCCGGAGTTCGCGTGGCGCGGACGGCCGTGGACGCCGACGCGCAAGCCGGGCGTCGACCTCCAGGGGACGACGGCCATCGAGACCGAGGTCCTCCAGGGCCGCCTGCTGGCCGCGACGGCCTACGCCGCCGCCAACGGGCTCGACCGGATCGAGGGCGCCGCCGGCGACGCCGCCGTCGGCCTGGTCGCCGCGGGCCGCACCTACGTGGAGCTGCGCGAGGCCCTCGACCGCCTCGGGCTGGACGACGAGGCCCTGGCCCGCCGGGGCGTCCGGCTGCTGCGCCTCGCGCTGATCTACCCGCTGGACGCGGACCGGATCCGGGAGTTCGCCCGGGGGCTGCGCGAGATCGTCGTCGTGGAGGAGAAGCGGCCGTTCGTCGAGTCGCAGATCCGCGACGTCCTGTACGACCTTGCGGAGCGTCCCGCCGTGTACGGCAAGAACGGCCCGGACGGCGCCGGCCTGGTCCCGTCCGACGGGGGCCTGGACGCGGACCGGCTCGTGAAGGCCCTCGCCAGGCTCCTCGCCGACCGCGTCGGCGAGGAGCACCTGGACCTGCGCGACGCGGTGCTGAAGCCCCGCAAGCCGCAGATCAACCTGCTCGCCCCCGCGCGCACCCCGTACTTCTGCTCGGGCTGCCCCCACAACCGGTCGACGGTCGTCCCGGACGGGTCGATCGCGGCGAGCGGCATCGGCTGCCACGTGATGACCGTGTTCACCGACCGCGGCATCGGCACCACGCAGATGGGCGGCGAGGGCGCGATGTGGGTGGGCGCGGCGCCGTTCTCCGACACCGGGCACATGTTCCAGAACCTCGGCGACGGGACGTTCTTCCACTCTGGCAGCCTCGCGGTCCGGCAGGCCGTCGCCGCCGGCACCAGCATCACCTTCAAGATCCTCTACAACGCGGCCGTGGCGATGACCGGCGGGCAGCAGGCCGACGGCGGCGCCGACCCGGCGGCGATCACCCGGATGCTGCACGCCGAGGGCGTCGCGAAGATCGTGGTGGTGGCGGACGACCCGTCCCGCTACCCGCGCGGGACGGACTGGGCGCCCGGCGTCCGGGTCCGGCACCGCGACGACCTCGACGCCGTCCAGCGGGAGCTGCGCGAGGTCCCGGGCGTGACCGTGCTGCTGTACGACCAGGCGTGCGCGGCCGAGACGCGGCGCAAGCGCAAGCGCGGCCTCGTCCCCGACCCGCAGACCCGCGTCCTGATCAACGAGGCCGTCTGCGAGGGGTGCGGCGACTGCGGCACCAAGTCGAACTGCCTCAGCGTGGAGCCGGTCGAGACCGAGTTCGGCCGCAAGACGCAGATCAACCAGACGTCCTGCAACAAGGACTACTCCTGCGTGGACGGCGACTGCCCCTCGTTCGTCACCGTCCTGCCCGGCACGAAGGTCCGGGCGGCGCGGACCCTGCCGCCGATCGGCGAGCTGGAGGAGCCCGGGTCACGGCCCGAGTCGGCGGACGTGCTGCTCGTCGGCATCGGCGGCACCGGCGTCGTGACGGTGAACCAGGTGCTCGCCACGGCGGCCCTCATCGACGGCCGGCACGCCCGCGCGCTCGACCAGACGGGGCTGAGCCAGAAGGCCGGCGCCGTCGTGTCGCACCTGCGCATCGGGACCGCCGGCCTGGACCGGCCGGGCATGGTCGGCGCGGGCGGCGCCGACGCCTACCTCGTGTTCGACTCGCTGGCCGGGACGAGCGAGGCCAACCTGCGCCGCTGCGCGCCGGACCGGACCGCCGCGGTCGTGTCGACCAGCGAGGTGCCGACCGGACGGATGATCGTCGACACCTCGGCGTCGCTGCCGCCGAGCGCGTCGCTGGTCAAGCGGATCGCCGAGCGCACCCGCGCGGACCGGCTGGTCGCGCTCGACGCCCTCGCGCTCGCCGAGCGCTGGTTCGGCGCCACGACCACGGCCAACTTCGTGGTGGTCGGCGCCGCCTACCAGGCGGGGCTGCTGCCGCTGTCGGCGAAGGCCGTCGAGGAGGCCCTGACGCTGAACGGCGTGCAGGTGGAGGCGAACATCCAGGCGTTCCGCGCCGGGCGCCGCCTCGTGCTGGAACCCGAGAGCCTGGACGACGCCGCGGCGCCGGCCGCGCAGGTCGCGCCGCGCCCGCTGGACTCGACGGCGTCCGCCGCGATGGACCTCGTCGACGCGTCCGGCGTGGACGGCGAGCTGGCCCGCGTCCTGCGGATCCGCGTGCCCGACCTCGCCGCCTACCAGAACCTGGCGCTCGCCGAGCGGTACCTGGCCGCGGTCCTGCGCGTCGCCCGGGCCGAGGAGGCGGCGGGCGCCGGCGGGCGGCGCCTCGCGGTCGCCGTCGCGCGCAACCTGTACAAGCTGATGGCCTACAAGGACGAGTACGAGGTGGCCCGCCTGCACCTCGACCCGGAGCTCGCCCGGCGCGTCGAGGAGCAGTTCGGGCCCGGCTCCACGGTCGCGTACATGCTGCACCCGCCGCTGCTGCGGGCCGTCGGGGTGGACCGGAAGATCGCCCTCGGCCGCACGGCCCGCCCGGCGTTCCGCGCGCTGCGCGCGATGCGGCGGCTGCGCGGCACCCCGCTCGACCCGTTCGGGGCCACGGCGCAGCGGCGCGCCGAGCGCCGCCTCGTCACCGGGTACGTCGCGGTGCTGAACGAGCTGGTGGCCGGGCTGGACGCGGGCGCCGCCGGGGACGGCCGGCACGAGACCGCCGTCCGGATCGCCGAGCTGCCGGACATGATCCGCGGTTACGAGGACGTCAAGACCGCGAACATCGCCCGGTACGAGGAGAGCCTGCGCGAGCTGCTCGCCGCGTGGCGGGCCGAGCGGTCGCCGAGCCGCGTGTGACGCCCGGGTGAGCGCGGCCGCCGCCCCGGCCGGGTCCGTCGAACCCGCCGGGGCCGGCGGCGCGTACCTCCTGGCGAGCCGGGGACCGCGCCCCGGCACCGGAGGGTGACGTCCAGTGGAACCGGGCCTGCGGCTGACGGAGCGCTACCGCCTCGTGGAACGCCTCGACGACGGCGGCACCATGGAGGTCTGGCGCGCCTGGGACGAGCTGCTGGGCCGTCCCGTCGCGGTGAAGGTCCCGGCGCCCGCGGGCGCGGGTCCGCAACGGAGCTTCCGGCAGGGAGTGAACCGCGCCGCCGCGCTCTCCCACGCCGCGCTGGAGACGGTCTTCGACAGCGACCAGACCCGCGACGCGTCCGGACGGCTCGTGTCCTTCGTCGTGACCGAGTTCCTGGCGGGCGAGACCCTCGCCGTCCGGCTGCGGCGCGGACCGCTCGCCGCGTCCGAGGCGGCCGCCGTGTGCGGCCGGATCGCGGGGGCGCTGGAGGCCGCGCACGCCGCGGGCGTGACGCACGGCGACCTCACGCCGGAGAGGGTCGTGCTCGCCTACGGGGACGCCGGCGTCGACGTGAAGGTCGTCGACACCGGCATCGGCGGCGTCCTCCGCGCACCGGCGGGCGGCGGCACCGAGGCCGCCGACGTACGCGCGCTCGGCGACGTCATCGCCGCCTGCGCCGCCCCCGGCGCGTCCGAGGAGCTGTCCGCGGTCGCCGCCCGCTGCACGGGCCCGGACGCCCCGTCCGCCGCCGAGGTCGCCGCTCTCCTCGTCCGCGACGAGGGGCCGCCGAACGCCGTCCTCACCGCCCTGGGCACGGGCCCGCCCGGCCACCGGGCCGGTGCCCTGCCCCCTCCGCCGCCTCCGCCCGCGACGGCCCGTCGCGGGCACGCCCGCCTCGCCGCGCTCGCCCTGGTCGCGGCGATCCCGGTCACGGCCGCCGCGGCGGTCCTGCTGTCGGCGCCGCGCTCACCGGCCGCCGTTCCGGCCCCGGCACGGACGAGCGCCGCCCCGGCGCCCCGGACGCCGCCGCCGACCGCCTCCCGCGTCACCGACGCGCTGGGCCGGCTGCGCCCCATCGTCAGCCGCGGCTACGCCGCCGGAGAGATCCGCTCCGACGTCGCGATCGACCTCGACAACGTCATCACGAACCTGGAGAACGACCTCACCGCCGACCGCGACGTCGACGTCGGCGGCCGGATCGCCGAACTCCACGACAAGATCGCCACCCGGCGGAGGGAGCGCGGCCTGTCCCCCGGCCTCGCCGACGAGCTGAACCGCGTCCTCGCGACCGTCCGGGCATGACGGGGCGGCGGGACGCCGCGGCGTGGCGGCGCGAGGACCTCCCCCGGACGCCGCCCGCCGCCCGCTTCCCCTGGCTCGCGCTGGCCGGCGTCGCCGCCACGATCGCGGCGGCGACCGTGCTCGTCCTCGGGATCGGCGACACCCTCTCCGCCCGCGACGACTCCGCCGGACGGCTGCTCCCGCTCCAGGCGGCGTCCCCGCCCGCACCGTCCCCGCCCGCGGAGTCAGGTCCGCGGACGCCCTCGCCCCCGCCCGCTCCCCCTCAGCCGCCGCCGACGGAACCGGGCGTCGACGAGGTCCTCATGAGGTTGCGGCACGCCGTGGACGAGGGCGTGGCCGCGGGGGACGTCCGCGACGACGTCGGCCTCGACCTCGGCAACGTGATCGAGCGAATGCTCCACCACGGGCGGCGCGGCCGCGCGGACGTCGCCGCCCTGCGGCACAAGATCGCCACCCGCGCCCGGGAGGGCGCCATCACCGGCGGCCGCGCCGAGCAGCTCCGCGTGATCCTCGACGGCGCGCACCCCTGACCGCTCACCCGGCGACCGCCCGGACGGACAGGGGCTTGACGAAGGCATATCGTTTATCGTTATTATCGAAAAACGATACGCTCCCCAAGGAGAGTTGAGACATGACACTGGCCGCGCGCTGGACGAAGATCGACAGCCGTTTCCTGGAACTGCTCATCGGGCTCGGCCTGCTGCTGGTCGGACTCTTCCAGGCCCTCTTCCCGATCCTCGGCGTGACCGGGCCCTTCCCGCCGATCGACACCCGCGACGTCGACCTGCGCTCCACCGCGCGGGTGCCGGACCTCGCGGCCGGCGGAACGGTCCTGCGCGGCACCCGCCACGCCGAGCTGGCGGTCGGCGACCCCGGCCTCGGGGACCGGGTGCTGCTCGCCGCCCCCGAGGTCCTCCGCGCCGCGCTGATCATCGCGATCCTGTCGATCCTGATGCGGATGGCCGCGACGTTCCGCACCGGCGACGTCTTCGTCCCGGCGAACGTCCGGCGGCTCTTCGCGATCTCCACCGCCGTCCTGCTGCTCGGCACGGCCGCCCCCGCCGTCGACATGCTCACGACGAACGCGCTGGTCAGCGGCACCCCGATCGAGGACGCGGTCGAGATCGGCTTCACGGTGCGGGCCTCCACCGTCCTGCTGGCCATCCTGATCGCCGCGCTGGCCGGGGCGTTCGGGCACGGCGCCCGCCTGCGCGCCGACACCGAGGGCCTGGTCTGATGCCGCCCGAGGACCCCCACCAGATCACCGTCCACCTGGACAAGATCCTCGCCGACCGCGGCATCACCCTGGTCGAGCTGGCCGAACGCGTGGGCGTGACCCCCGTGAACCTGTCCATCCTGAAGAACGGCCGCGCCAAGGCGATCCGGTTCACCACCCTAAGCGCCCTCTGCCGCGAGCTCGACTGCCAGCCAGGCGACATCCTGTCCTACACCAAGGACTGAAAGCCCAGAGACCCGCAAAGCGCAACAGTCGACCCAAGGACCGCAACCGTCGGACACAGGGCCAGCAACCGTCGAACGCAACGACAGCAACCACTACAGCAACCACCAACAAGCCAAACCGTCGCGATTGCGAGCGAAGCCAGGTTCGAGCCTGCGAGAACCTGATCGCCGAGTGAGCCGCCAGGCGAACCGAGGCGATGCAGCAATCGCACGTGTTTTTTGGGGGGGGGGGGGGGGGGCCGGGGGGGGGGCGCGCGCGGGGAACGGCAGAAAAAAAACACGCGCAAGCCAACGC
>NZ_JBEZJQ010000046.1:0-46259 GCF_040653135.1 Actinomadura sp. NPDC048021 | reverse complement strand
GTGGCCCGGGCCCCCCCCCTCCCGCGCTCCGTGGCGCACCTCCGCGCGCCTCCCCCAGGCGTGGCGCGGGCGCGCGCCGCCCGCCGCCTGCCGCCCCTCGCCGTCCTGCTGGCGTCCGCGCTGCTCGCCTCGGCGTGCGGCGGGGACGGCGGCTCGGCGGCCCCGAAGCGCGGCGGCGTCGCGGACGCGCCGCGCACCACCGCCCCCGCGCCGCGCAAGATCGTCATCATGGTCGACGCGAAGAAGACCGAGACCATGACGACCGGCGCGACCGTCGGCCAGGTGCTGGAGCAGGCGAAGATCGCGCTCGGCCCGCACGACCTGGTCGAGCCGGCCGCCGACAAGCCCGCCGGCGACGTCATCAAGATCATGCGGCTGCTGTCGGAGCCGGTGACCAAGGTCGTGAAGACGACCGCCCCGACGGTCCGCAAGAAGAGCTCGTCCGTCGCGCCGTGGAGCGAGAAGGAGCTGCGCAAGGGCCGTCCCGGCATCACGATCGTGAAGGTCGCCTACGTCCGGCGCAAGGGCCGCAAGGTCGTGAAGGTTCTCGCGAGGAAGGTCAAGCGCAAGCCCGTCGCGCAGATCATCGCGGTGGGGCCGAAGTCGGCGAACAGCGGCTCGGTGACGCAGTTGAACTGGCACGGCCTCGCCAACTGCGAGTCCCACAACAACCCCAAGGCCGTGAACCCGGCCGGGTACTACGGCCTCTACCAGTTCTCCCTGGCGTCGTGGGCGTCGGTCGGCGGCTCGGGGAAGCCGTCGGACGCCAGCTCGGCCGAGCAGACCTACCGGGCCCAGCTGCTCTACAAGCGGGTGAACGGCCGCTGGCAGGGCCAGTGGCCCAACTGCGGGAAGTTCCTGTTCTCCTGACCGGCGCCCGCGGGGCCCTGGGGACCGGGCCCGCGCGATGACAGGAGAGACTTGACGCATGGGGGACACCAGGGGCCTGCTCGGGCCGGCGGACGTGCGGGAGCTGGCCGGGCGGCTCGGCATCAGGCCGACGAAGACGCTCGGGCAGAACTTCGTCATCGACGCCAACACCGTCCGGCGGATCGTCCGGGCCGCCGAGCTGGACCCGGGCGACGTCGTCATCGAGGTGGGGCCCGGGCTGGGGTCGCTCACGCTGGCACTGCTGCCGCGGGTGCGGCGGGTCGTCGCCGTGGAGATCGACCCGGTGCTGGCCGCCGAGCTGCCGGCCACGGCCGCCGCCCGGGAGCCGGACCTCGCGGGGCGCCTTGAGGTCGTGCGCGCCGACGCGATGAGGATCGCGGAGCCGCCGGGGCCCGCGCCGACCGCCCTCGTGGCGAACCTGCCCTACAACGTCGCCGTCCCCGTCGTGCTGCACCTTCTGGCGACGCTGCCGTCGCTGCGGTCCGCGCTGGTGATGGTGCAGGCCGAGGTCGCCGACCGGATGGCCGCCGCGCCCGGCTCCAAGATCTACGGGGTGCCGTCGGTGAAGCTCGCCTGGTACGGGGAGGCCCGGCGGGCCGGGGCCGTCGGGCGCGCCGTGTTCTGGCCCGCGCCGAACGTCGACTCCGGGCTCGTGGCGTTCACCCGCCGCGACCCGCCGCCGACCGGGGCGACCCGGGAGGAGGTGTTTGCCGTGGTCGACGCCGCGTTCGCGCAGCGCCGCAAGACGCTGCGCGCGGCCCTCGCGGGATGGGCCGGGTCGGCGCCCGCCGCCGAGGAGGCGCTGCGCGCCGCGGGCGTCGACCCGCGGACCCGGGGCGAAGCGCTGGACGTGGCCGCCTTCGCCCGAATTGCCGAGTATGGTCCTTCTCGCCGGGGTGATCTCTCTCGATCCCCCGAGGCCAGAGCTCCCCGCGGGGGATGAGACAGCATCAGCACGAGCCGGAGGTCGATGTGAAGGCGCGTTCGCGGGCGGCGCGGACCCGGATGCCGATCGTGGGGACGGCACTGCTCGCGATCGCGGGCACGATCGCCACGGTCGCGGCGGGCTGCGGGGGCGGCGCCGGCGCGGCACCCAAGATCACGACGACGGCGCGGGCGGGCGTGGCGCCGGTCCCGCCGGGCCAGGGGGCCTACTTCGGGGCGTGGGTGCCGCCGGAGGGCGGCCTGCCGTCCGCCTCCGCCTCGCCGTCCCCGTCCGGCTCGCCGTCGGAGTCGCCGCCGGACTCCGGGGCGCCTTCGGGGTCGCCGTCCGGGAAGGACGCCGGCAAGCCGGGCATGGCGCCCGTCGCCGGTTTCGAGCAGCGGCTCGGCCGCCGGCTCGACATCGTGCAGAGCTACCGCGGCTGGAAGAGCGACTTCCCGGGCGCGCTGGAGAAGTCCGTCGCCGACGGCAACCGCTACCTGCTGCTGACCTGGGACGGCGGCGACGCCCGCGAGATCGTCCAGGGCGAGCACGACGACCTGATCGCCAAGCGCGCCCGCGCCGTCAAGGCCCTCGGCAAGCCCGTGTTCCTGCGCTGGTCGCGGGACATGGACAGGGCGTCCGAGCAGAAGCGCGTCCACTCGGCCGCCGACTTCACGGCCGCGTGGAAGCACCTGCGGGCGATCTTCAAGCGGGAGGGCGTCGACAACGTCGCCTGGGTGTGGTGCCCCACCGCCCGCGGCTTCAACGGCGCGAACGCGGGCTCGTACTACCCCGGCGACGACCAGGTCGACTGGATCTGCGCCGACGCCCAGCCCGGCGCCGACTACGACTACCGCGACCTGTCGGAGGCGCTGAAGCTCTTCACCGAGTGGGCCCGGGGACGCCACAAGCCCATCATGATCGCCGAGTTCGGGGTGCCGAAGTCCTACGGCCCGCGCCGCGCCGAATGGCTCCGCGAGGCCGCCAAGACCCTGCAGGACCCGCAGGTCAAGGCCGTCGTGTACTTCAACTCCGACGAGCAGGCGAAGAACGCCCGCGACAGGCGCCGCTCCTACTCGGTGACCGGCGACACGCACGCGATGTCGGCGCTGCGCGAACTCGCCACGACGCCGTACTTCAACCCCCGCAACCTCCCCGTCACAAGCGGCGGCTGAGGGTCCCGTAGGGTTTCGCGAGTGAACGCAGTGACGGTGCGGGTCCCCGCCAAGGTGAACCTCCAGTTGGGCGTCGGGCCGATCCGCGACGACGGCTACCACGACCTCGTCAACGTGTTCCACGCCGTGTCGCTGTTCGACGAGGTGACGGCCGAGCCCGCCGAGCGGCTGGCGGTGGAGGTCCGGGCGGCCCCGCACTCGCGCGTCGCGGTCGGCGGCGTCCCCACCGGCGAGGACAACCTCGCCGCCAGGGCGGCCCGGCTCGTCGCGGCGCGCCTCGGCGTCGAGACGGCCGTGCGGCTCTCGATCCGCAAGGCGATCCCGGTCGCGGGGGGCATGGCGGGCGGCAGCGCCGACGCCGCCGCCGCGCTCGTCGCGTGCGCCCGGCTCTGGGACGACCGCGAGGAGCCCGTCCTCACCCGCGACGACCTCATGGAGCTCGGCGGCGACCTCGGCAGCGACGTCCCGTTCGCGGTCCTCGGCGGCACGGCCGTCGGCGTCGGGCGCGGGGAGCGGCTCACCCCCGCCCTCACCCGCGGCGCCTTCCACTGGGTGTTCGCGACCGCCGACGGCGGCCTGTCCACGCCGGCCGTCTACGGCGAGTGCGACCGGCTCCGCCTGGCGGCGGGGGAGGCGGCCGCCTGGCCGACCGTGTCCGAGGCGCTGATGACCGCGCTCGCCACCGGGGACGCCAAGGCCCTCGGCGCCGCGCTGTCCAACGATCTGGAGCCCGCCGCGCTGTCGCTGCGCCCGTCGCTGCGCCGCACGCTCGACGCCGGCCGCGAGCTCGGCGCGATCGGGGCGCTCGTCTCCGGTTCCGGTCCCACCTGCGCGTTCCTCGCCGAGACCGACGAGGACGCCGCGGAGCTGGCGGACGCGCTGGACTCGGCCGGCGTCGCGGAGCAGATCGTCCGGGCTCACGGACCCGTCCCCGGGGCCACAGTCGTCTGACGGGACGGTGGGACGCCCCTGTCCCGGTAGCTGCCATCGTCACACAAGCGAACCTTGCTGTCGCAGAGCGCGTCTTCTATGCGTGACACCGGTTCCTCCGGGACTGACCCGACCGGCGAGGTGGAGCGATGACGTATCTGTCCGGGATGCTGAGCCTCGTGGCGATCGTCGTGATGGCGACGCTTGTTCTGCTGGCGGTGCGCCGCGACCGGGCTCTGCGCCGCAACGCCCCTGACAAGGTGGTGGCGGCCTCCGCGGGAACGGGCTCCCTGCCCGGTTCCGCCGTGCCGGGCCCCGGGGTCCCGGGGCCCGCCGTGCCGGGGCCCGTGGCGCCCGGCTCCGTGGTGCCGGGGGAGGCGGGCGGGCAGTAGGCTCGCCGCGCGGCCGGAGACCCGGGCCGCCCTGATCGATCGGTTCGCCTCCCACGGATTTCGGAACCTAGCGAAATGGCGCGTCTTGGCATGCTGACCCCCTTGATCCTCCTGCTCCTGCTCCTGCTCCTGGTCGTCGGCGTCGTCGTGGTGGTCGTGGTGGTGCTCGCCGCGAACTCGTCGAAGACCAAGAACTCCGGCGCGGCGTACGGGCCGCCCGGCGCCCCGTACCCGCCGCAGCCGCCCGGCCAGTACGGGCAGCCGGGTCAGTACGGCCAGCAGGGCCAGCCCGGCCAGTACGGCCAGCAGGGCCAGTACGGGCAGCCGGACCAGCCCGGTCAGTACGGGCAGCAGGGCCAGTACGGGCCGCCCGGCCAGCCCGGCCAGTACGGGCAACCGGATCAGCCGGGTCAGCCGGGTCAGTACGGGCAACCGGATCAGCCGGATCGGCCGGAGCAGCCCGGGTCCTCGGGCATGGCGCCACCGAACTGATCGTCTGAGCGGGGCGCGCCGTGCGAGCGGTGCGCGCGGGGCCCTACGCTTGAAGGCGCCGTGAATCTGATCAATCTTGAGAACGTCGCCAAGGCCTACGGGCCCGAACCGCTGCTCGACGCCGTGTCCCTCGGCCTGGACGAGGGCGACCGCGTCGGCGTCGTCGGACGCAACGGCGGCGGCAAGAGCACCCTCGTGTCCGTCCTCGCCCGGGAGACCGAGCCCGACGACGGGCGCGTCACCCACGCCCGCGGGATCCGGCTCGGCTACCTGACCCAGCGGGACGCGTTCGCCGAGAACGCGACCGTCCGGTCCGTGGTGCTCGGCGACCGCGCCGAGCACGAGTGGGCGGGCGACGTCCGGGCCCGCGACATCCTCGGCGGCCTGCTCGCCGACCTCGACCTGGACGCGCCGCTGGCCGGCATGTCCGGCGGGGAGCGCCGCCGCGTCGCGCTGGCCCGGCTCCTGGTCCCCGAGTCCGACCTGCTCCTGCTGGACGAGCCCACCAACCACCTCGACATCGAGGCGATCGACTGGCTGGCCCGGCACCTGAGGGGCCGCAAGGTCGCGCTGCTCGTCGTCACCCACGACCGCTGGTTCCTCGACGCGGTCACCGACCGCACGTGGGAGGTCGTCGACGGGCGCGTCGAACGCTACGAGGGCGGCTACTCCGCCTACGTCCTCGCCAAGGCCGAGCGCTCCCGGATCGCCGCCGCCACCGAGGCCAAGCGGCAGAACCTGCTCCGCAAGGAGCTGGCGTGGCTGCGCCGCGGCCCGCAGGCGCGCACGTCCAAGCCCAAGTTCCGGGTGGACGCCGCGCAGGCCCTCATCGCCGACGAGCCGCCGGCGCGCGACTCGGTGGAGCTGACCCGGTTCGCGACCGCGCGGCTCGGCAAGACCGTCTACGACATCGAGGACGTCAGCGTCCGCCTCGGCGACCGCGACCTGTTCCAGCGCATGACGTGGCGGCTCGGCCCGGGCGACCGGGTCGGTCTCGTCGGCGTCAACGGCAGCGGCAAGAGCACCCTGCTGCGCCTCCTCGACGGCTCCGTCCAGCCGGTCTCCGGCACGGTGGTGCAGGGCAAGACCGTCCAGCTCGCGCACCTGTCGCAGAACCTGGAGGAGCTCGACCCGGCCCGGCGCGTCCTGGAGTCGGTCGAGGAGATCCGCCGCCGCATCACCGTCGGCAAGCGCGAATGGACCGCGAGCCAGCTCCTCGAACGGCTCGGCTTCGCGGGCGACCGGCAGTGGACGCCCGTCGGCGACCTGTCCGGCGGTGAGCGCCGCCGCCTGCAACTGCTGCGCCTCCTGATGGCCGAGCCCAACGTCCTCCTGCTGGACGAGCCCACGAACGACCTCGACATCGAGACCCTCACCGAGGTCGAGGACCTCCTGGACGGCTGGCCCGGAACCCTCGTCGTCGTCAGCCACGACCGCTACTTCCTGGAGCGCATCACCGACCACGTCGTCGCGCTGCTCGGCGACGGCCGCGTGTCGCTGCTGCCCGGCGGCGTCGACGAGTACCTCGAACGCCGCGCCGCCGGGACCGCGCCCAAGCCCGGCGCGGTCCGCGACGAGCCCGCCGCGGCGCCGCCCAAGCCCAAGGCGGGCGGCCAGGACTGGAAGGCCCGCAAGGAGCTCGACCGCCTCGAACGCCGCCTGGAGAAGCTCGCCGGTCAGCAGGCCGCCCTCCACGAGCAGCTCGCCGCGCACGCCACCGACTACGCCAAGCTCCAGGAGCTGGACGCCCGGCTCAAGGAGGTCCAGGCCGAGGCCGCCGGCGTCGAGGAGGAGTGGCTCATGCTCGCCGAGGATCTCGGCTAGCAGGACGTTTCTGGCGGTTCGCGGGCGCACCGGGCATCATCCCTGAATGACGACCTGGATCATCAGGACGGACGAGCCGGGCGACGGCCCGCGGCTCGCCGTCAAGGACGCGATCGACGTGGCCGGGCTGCCCACCACCGCGGGCTGCCGGGCCGTCGCCGAGCGCGCCGAGCCCGCCGCCGCGGACGCGCCCGCCGTCGCGTCCGCCCGCGCGCAGGGTGCCCGCATCGCCGGGAAGACCAACCTGAACGAGCTGTGCATGGCCGCGGACGGCGTGAACCCCTGGTCGGGGACGCCGGTGAACCCGCTCGACCCGTCGCGGGTGCCGGGCGGCTCGTCGAGCGGCTCCGCCGTCGCCGTCGCCACCGGCGAGGCCGACGTCGCCTTCGGGACCGACACCTCCGGGTCGATCCGCATCCCGGCCGCCTGCTGCGGCATCGCGGGCCTGAAGACCACGAACGGCCGCGTCTCCCTGGACGGCGTGTATCCCCTGTCGCCGACGCTGGACGTCGTCGGGCCGATGGGCCGCGACGTCGCCGCGGTGGTGCTCGGCATGCGCCTGCTCGAACCCGGCTTCACGCCCGCCCCCTACGACCCGTCCATGACCGTCGCGCGCCTCCGCGTGGACGGCGTGGACCCGGCGATCGACGCCGCCGTCGACGAGGCCCTGCGCCGCCTCGGCCCCGTCACCGACGTCACGTCCGAGCACTATGCCGGCGCCGCCACCGCCAACGGCCTGATCATCAGCGACGAGGCCCCGCGCTGGAACGGGCGCCTGCTCGCCGAGCCGGACAAGCTGAGCGGCCGCATCGCGCGCCGCGTCCAGCACATGATCGACGTGTCCGGCGCCGGGATGCTCGACCAGGCGCTCGGCGTGCGGAAGGCGATCAGGGCGGAGCTCGACGCGATCCTCGCCCGGCACGCCGCCATCGCCCTGCCGGTCCTGCCGTGCCTGCCCCCGGAGCCTGATGAGGCGGACGAGTCCGACCTCGTCCTCACGACGCTCGTGGGTCAGGTCAACGTCGCCGGGCTTCCCGCCTTCGCCCTGCCCGTCCCGGTGCCCGGCTCGCACCTGCCCGCGTCCGTCCAGCTCATCGGCCCCGCCGGAGGCGAGGAACGCCTCTGCGCCCTGGCCGCCGCCCTGGAAGCCGCCCTAACGCCCTGAAACAGGGCCCTGAGCCGGGGCACGGGTCGGGCGGCCGGAAGGCGCTCTGGCGCCTGGAGGTCGCACGAACCGTCGAGCCGGGCGACCGCAGCGCCACCTCACGAACCCGCACGGGCACAGCACACCCGCACCGTGGCGTGAGGATCGCCCGGCTCGTGACGGGGGTTCCAGGGGGTCGCCCCCTGGGAGATGCCCCCCTGGGAGATCACGCGTCGAAGGGGATGAGGAGGGTGCGCAGGAGGTCGGCCAGGGCTTCGCGCTGGTCGGGGGAGAGGCCTTCCAGGATCGCCTGCTCGCGGCGGAGCAGGTCGGCGAAGGCGGCGTCGACGCGGGTCAGGCCCGCGTCGGTGAGGCGGACCTGCACGCCGCGCTTGTCCTGCGGGTCGGGATGCCGCTCCACCAGCCCCGCCGCCGCCAGCCGGTCGATGCGGTTCGTCATCGTGCCGGAGGTCACCAGGGTCGCGTGCAGGAGGCGGCCGGGGCTCAGCCGGTAGGGGGCGCCCGCCCGGCGCAGCGCGGTGAGCACGTCGAACTCCCACGGCTCCAGGCCGTGGTCGGCGAACACGGCGCGCCGGGCGCGGTCGAGGTGCCGGGCCAGGCGGGACACGCGGCTGAGGACCTGCAGCGGCCGGACGTCCAGGTCCGGGCGCTCGGTGTTCCACGCCTCGACCAGCCTGTCGACCTCATCGCGCATGCCGCCACCCTACCTGTCTTGATATCGAGAAAGACGGGGCGTGATCAGCGGTGGGCGGCCAGCGCGGCGGTGATCCGCTCGGCCGCCTCCGGCGCCTGCCGGCGCCCCTCCCGGTAGACGGGCGTCCACCGCGAGCGGTCCCCGAGGCTCGGCCCGAACGCCTCCAGCGCCCGCGCGTCCGGGACGATCCGGAGGCCACCGCCGCCGCCCCGCATGTTGGGCATCGGCTCCACCGCGACGAGCGGCCCGGCTCCCCGCGCCAGTTCCGCCTCCGACCATCCGGCGAACGCGCCGTCCATGTAGCGGCGCCCGCCGATCGGCACCGGCTCGGCGAAGCCGGGCGCCGCGCTGCTCGCGGCCACCGCCAGCGACAGCGGGACGCCGCTCGACGCGTCCCACAGCACCGGTTCGCCCGACGCGGCGTCCATCCCGGTGATCAGCAGCCGTGCGTCCGGCCACGTGTCGGTCCCGACCAGGTACCGCATGCTCGCGTGGTGGCGTTCGGCGGGAAGCGCGTCCGCCTCCAGGGCCAGCCGCCCGATCCGCCGCCTGGCCTCGTCCGGTTCCAGGCCCGGGGCGCTGCCGACCTCGAACACCCGCGCCATCACCGAGCCGTCCGCCGGCGCCGGGGGGCCGCCGCGCGGCGGCAGCTCCTCCAGCGCCGCCAGGTCCCTGCCGGTGGTGATCGCCGCGCCGGCGATGGCGCCCGCCGAGGTCCCGACGACCAGGCCCGCGGCCGCCGGGTCCACGCCCGCCTCGCGCAGCCCCGCCGCCAGCCCGATCAGCCACGCCGTCCCGACCGGCCCGCCGGGGCCGAGCACCAGCGCCCATCCGCTCTCGTCGTCCGTCATGCCGGTGAGCCTAGGAGCGCCGCGGGCGGGGGCGCATCCGTCAGGCGACCGGCCGGCGGGACACGCGCGCCAAGACTCTTGACATCAAGATATGCGCCGGGCATGATGTTTCTTGATGTCGAGACAAACCGCGGCCGTGTGGGACCCCGCGCAGTACGGGGTCTTCGGCGACGAGCGCGCCAGGCCCTTCACCGAGCTCGCCGGGCGGCTCGGCGGCGCCCCGCCCGCCCGCGTCGCCGACCTCGGCTGCGGGAGCGGAGAGCTGACCGCCACTCTGGCCGCCCGCTGGCCGGACGCCGTCATCGACGCCTTCGACAGCTCGCCGGAGATGATCGCGGCGGCCCGCGCGCACGAGATCCCGGGGCGCCTCGCCTTCCGCGTCGCCGACGTCGCCGCCTGGGAGCCCGAGCGGCCCCTCGACCTCGTCATCTCCAACGCCGTCCTGCACTGGCTCCCCGAGCACCCGCGCCTGCTGCCCCGCTGGGTCGGCGCCCTCGCCCCGGGCGGCCGCCTCGCCTTCCAGGTGCCCGGCAACTTCGACGCGCCGAGCCATGTCCTGCTCCGCGAGATGGGCCGCTCCGAACGGTGGCGTGGCAAGCTCGCCCACCTCCAGCACGACGCCCCCGTCCTCGACCCGGCCGGATACGTGGACCTCCTGGCCCGGCTCGGATGCGCCGTCGACGCCTGGGAGACCACCTACGCGCAGGTGCTGCACGGCGAGGACCCGGTCCTCGAATGGGTCAAGGGCAGCGCGCTGCGCCCCGTCCTCACCGCCCTCTCGCCCGCGGAGGCGGACGAGTTCCTCGCCGAGTACCGCGAGCGGCTCAGGCGCGCCTACCCCGCCGCCCCCTACGGCACCGTGTTCCCGTTCCGGAGGATCTTCGTGATCGCCACCACCCCCTAGACGGGATGCCGCCCGCCCCGCCCGAGGGAAGCGACTCGTTCCCCTGCGGTGTGCCATCTCCGGCGGACGGGCGGCGTCCGCGAAACCCGGCTCGCGACCCGAGACCGGCGACCCTGCCGGCGGCCTCCCGGACGAACTCCGGGCGGCCGCCGGTGCCATGTCCGGAGGCGACCATGATCATCGGTGTCCACCACGTCCAGCTCGCCGCACCGCCCGGCGCCGAGGACCGGCTCCGCGCCTTCTACGGCGGCGTCCTCGGCCTTGAGGAGGTGGCCAAGCCGCCCGAGCTCGCCAAGCGCGGGGGCGCCTGGTTCCGCGGCCCGGGCGTCGAGATCCACCTCGGCGTCGAGCCCGGCTTCCGGCCCGCCCGCAAGGCCCACCCGGGCCTGCTCGTCGACGACCTCGACGCCCTCGCGGCGCGCCTGCGGGCCGCCGGCCACGAGGTCACGCCGGACGACCTGTTCCCCGGACACCGCCGCTTCCACACCGACGACCCCGTGGGGAACCGGCTGGAGTTCCTGCGGCCTTCAGGCTGACGGGTCGGCGATCTCGTCGAAGTCGCGCAGCGTCCGGCGGTGGACCTTCTCCGCCTTCGCCGCGGCCTTCCCCTCGGCCCGCTCGGCCTTGGCGGCGGCCTTCTCCGCGCGCTTCTCCTGCCGCTCCATCTCCTTGCGGCGGCGGCGCGGGTCCAGCGACGGCCTCGGTTCGAGCCCGGACAGGCCGTTCCACGCCAGGTTCACGATGTGCGCGGCCACGTCCTCCCGGTGCGGTTTGCGGACGTCCAGCCACCACTGGCCCGTGAGCGCCACCATGCCGACCAGGCTCTGCGCGTACAGCGGCGCGAACTTGTCGTCGTAGCCGTGCCGGTCGAACTCCTGCGCCAGGATGTGCTCCACCTCGCCGGCGATCTCGCTCAGCAGGCTGGCGTAGCTGCCGGTGCCCGTCCCGCCGTGCGAGTCGCGGACGAGGATGCGGAACCCCTCCGGGCGCTCCTCGATGTACTCCAGCAGCGCCAGGGCCGCCTTCTCCAGCTTGCCCCGGTAGTGGACGGCCGAGTTCAGCGAGTCGGTGACGAGGCCCAGCAGCCGCTCGAACTCCCGGTCGACGACGACCGCGTAGAGCCCCTCCTTGCCGCCGAAGTGCTCGTACACCACCGGCTTGGACACCCCGGCGGCCGACGCGATCTCCTCCACCGAGGTGCCGTCCAGCCCGCGCTCGGCGAACAGGGTCCGGCCGATGTCGAGGAGCTGCTCGCGGCGTTCCTTGCCGGTCATCCGCTTTCTGCGGGTCCTGGGAGCGGGATCTGTCACGGGATCAATTGTGGCGGTCAAACCGCCTGCTTCGTGCGCTTCGCGGCCAGCCTGTCGGGGTTCGGCCACCGGACGTCGCGGGCCAGGCGCATCTTCTCGAACGCCCAGATGATGCGCGCGCTGATGTCGACCTGCCCCTTCAGCACGCCGTGCCGGGCGCAGGTCGGGTCCGAGTGGTGCAGGTTGTGCCACGACTCGCCCAGCGAGGGGATCGCCAGCCACCACACGTTGCGCGACTTGTCCCGGACCTCGAACTCCTCCTTGCCGAAGGTGTGGCAGATCGAGTTGATGGACCAGGTCACGTGGTGCACCAGGGTGATCCGGACGAAGCCGGCCCAGAACAGCGCCGTGAGGAAGCCCGCCCACGACATGGTGACCAGGCCGCCGATCACGGCCGGGAGCAGGAACGACACCGCGACCAGGCCGGGGAATGCCTGGTGGATGCGCCGGATGTCGCGGTCGTTGAGCAGGTCCTTGGCGAACCGCTGCTTGGAGGTCCTGTTGGCGTCGAACAGCCAGCCGTAGTGCGCCCAGGCCAGCCCCTTGGCGAGGGCCTTCCAGTCGTCGCCGAACCGCCACGGCGAGTGCGGGTCGAACTCCTTGTCGGAGTGCTTGTGGTGCCGCCGGTGGTCGGCCACCCAGGTGATGACCGGCCCCTCGATGGCCAGGCTCCCGGCCAGCGCCATGAAGATCTTCAGGCCGCGCGTGGCCTTGAAGGAGCCGTGGGTGAAGTACCGGTGGTAGCCGACCGTGATGCCGCCCGCGGACACCAGGTAGAAGACGGCCGTGAGGACGACGTCCGTCCAGCCGAGGAACCGTCCCCAGGCCAGCGGGACGGCGGCGAACAGTGCCAGGAAGGGCAGCGCGGTGAACGTGGCGATCAGCACCCGTTCTCCGTTGCCGCGCTGCTGGGGCGCGAGTTCGGGACGCCGCTGCGGGCGAGGTGGATCCATGGCCGGAGCTGTCGTCATGCGTCATCACTTCTTCCCGTGACTCGGGGCAGCCTTACCTACGCCAACGTAACCTACGAGTCCGTAGGTTGTGCAGATCCGAACAGTAAAATCAGCGGGAAACTGCCCCTTTGGCCACATAACACTCGTGCGTAACGGGGGCCGTCGGCCGCCCGCCGGGGGCGGTGGGCCCTGGCCGCTCGACCGGGCCCGGGCCGATCGGCACGCAGTGTGCTTGCTCCGTGATACACGTTCTAAACCGATCCGGACAAAACGACCATGGAGGGCGACGGTGGGCGCGTCCGGGTGGATGGCCATATGAGGTGGGCCCTCCCGGGCCCGTGTCGGTATCGTGGGGGCCGGTCGGTTCGCGGCTCTGTCCGGACCCGTCTGCTTTGATCCGGCGTGGTGTAATTGGCAGCACAAGGGTTTTTGGTGCCCTTAGACAAGGTTCGAGTCCTTGCGCCGGAGCTGTCTGAGACGCCCGACCGGGTCCCCCGGGGTGGGCGGTGGGGTGACAGGAGCGAGGTGGGCGGTATCCTGCCGGTGTCGGGTTCGCCCCGGCCTGCCGTGTCGTGCTGTCGCAGGTGGGCGGGCCCGCGACCGATCCCCGTCCGCGATGCCGAGGAGCCTCCTTGTGAGCGCTGCGAGCCGCCCGGCCGCCGTCATCGTCCTCGCCGCGGGCGAGGGCACCCGGATGAAGTCCCGTACCTCGAAGGTGCTGCACGAGCTGTGCGGGCGCAGCATGCTCGGCCACGTGCTCGCCGCCGCCCGCGAACTGGAGCCCGAGCGGCTCGTCGTGGTCGTCGGGCACCGGCGCGAGCAGGTCGTCGGGCATCTCGCCGAGCACGCCCCGGACGCCGAGGCCGCCGTGCAGGAGCGGCAGGGCGGGACGGGCCACGCCGTGCGGATGGCGCTGGAGCAGACCGGCGCGCTGGACGGGACGGTCGTCGTGACGAACGGCGACCACCCGCTGCTGCGGGGCGAGACGCTGCGGGCGCTGGTCCGGGCGCACGAGGACGAGGGCAACGCCGTCACCGTGCTGACCACCGAGATGCCGGACGCGACCGGCTACGGGCGCATGATCCGGGCGGCGGACGGCAGCGCCGAGGCGATCGTCGAGCACAAGGACGCCACCGAGGAGCAGCGCGCGATCAACGAGATCAACGTCGGGATGTACGCGTTCGACGGCGCGCTCCTGGCGGACGCGCTGAAGCGGGTGACGACCGACAACGCGGGCGGCGAGGAGTACCTCACCGACGTGGTGGCGATCCTGCGCGGCGACGGCCACCGGGCGGGGGCGCACCTGGCCGCCGACTGGGTGGAGACCCAGGGCGTCAACGACAAGGTCCAGCTCTCGCAGGCCCGCAGGCAGCTGAACGACCGCATCCTCGAAGCGCACATGCGCGCCGGGGTCACGATCATCGACCCGGCCTCCACGTGGATCGACGTGCACGTGACCGCCGAACCGGACGCGGAGATCCACCCGGGGACGCAGCTGCACGGCAGGACGCACCTCGGCGAGGGCGCGCGGGTCGGTCCCGGCTGCACGCTGACCGACACGACGGTCGGCGCCGGCGCGTCGGTGACGAACGCGGTGTGCGTCGGGGCGCGGATCGGGCCGGAGGCGTCGGTCGGGCCCTACGCCTACCTGCGGCCCGGGACGACGCTCGCGGCCGGGGCCAAGGTCGGCACGTACGTCGAGACCAAGAACGCCGACATCGGCGAGGGCACGAAGGTGCCGCATCTGACCTACGTCGGCGACGCCGAGATCGGCGCCGGCTCGAACATCGGCGCGAGCTCGGTGTTCGTCAACTACGACGGTGTGGAGAAGCACCGCAGCGTCATCGGGTCGCACGTGAAGGTCGGCAGCGACAACATGATCGTCGCGCCGGTGACGATCGGGGACGGCGCCTACACCGCGGCCGGCTCGGTGATCATCCAGGACGTCCCGCCCGGGGCGATGGCGGTCGCGCGAGGACGGCAGCGCAACGTCGAGGGCTGGGTCGAGCGGAAGCGGCCGGGGACGCCGGCGGCCGAGGCGGCCCGCCGGGCCCGGGCCGGCGAGGAGAGCGCGACTTAGCGCGCCCGAAGAGGACTGCCCCGCCTCAGGGCGGGGAGGTGGAGGACGACGGCGTCTTCCGGAACAACACAGGGCCGCCCGACCGGAGAGCGGCTCGACGACAAGACGACCCGCGCGCCGGCTCTTTGGTGCGCGGGAGTGGGGACGACAACCCACATGCAGGGCACGGTTCCATTGAGGGGGAGTTGTCAGAGGTGAGTGGGATAAAAACGAGCGGCCAGAAGAAGCTGATGCTCTTCACCGGCCGAGCCCACCCTGACCTGGCCAGGGAAGTAGCCGACAACCTCCAGGTCGAGCTGACGCCGACGTCCGCGTACGACTTCGCCAACGGCGAGACGTTCGTGCGGTTCCTGGAGTCGGTCCGCGGCTCCGACGCCTTCGTGGTCCAGAGTCACACGGCTCCCATCAATCAGTGGATCATGGAGCAGTTGATCATGGTGGACGCGCTCAAGCGCGCGTCGGCCAAGCGGATCACGGTGGTCGCGCCGTTCTTCGGCTACGCACGGCAGGACAAGAAGCACCGCGGCCGCGAGCCGATCTCGGCGCGGCTGATGGCCGACCTGTTCAAGACGGCGGGCGCCGACCGGCTGATCACCGTGGACCTGCACACCGCGCAGATCCAGGGCTTCTTCGACGGCCCGGTGGACCATCTGTTCGCGCTGGACCTGCTGGCCCGGCACTTCGAGAGCCGGCTGGACACCTCCCAGGTCACCGTGGTCGCGCCGGACGCGGGCCGGGTGCGGGTCACCGAGCGGTGGAGCGACCGGCTGGGCGGCGTCCCGATGGCGATCATCCACAAGAAGCGCGACCCGGACGTGGCCAACGAGGTCAAGGTGTTCGACGTGGTCGGCGAGGTCGCCGGCCGCACCTGCGTCGTGGTGGACGACATGATCGACACCGGTGGGACGATCGTGAAGGCGGCGGACGCGCTGTTCGACCAGGGCGCGACCAAGGTCGTCGTCGCGGCGACGCACGGGGTGCTGTCGGGCCCGGCGGTGGACCGGCTGAAGAACTCCCGGATCTCCGAGGTGGTGCTGACCAACACGCTGCCGATCCCGGAGGAGAAGCAGTTCGACAAGCTCACGGTGCTGTCGATCGCGCCGCTGGTCGCGCGTGCGATCAACGAGGTGTTCTCCGACGGCTCGGTCACGAGCCTGTTCGGCGGCCACAGCTAGACCTCGACCTCGGGCACGGCGCGTGCCGGCGGGCATGGCGGCGGCCATGGCGCCGGCAGGGCCGTGGCGTTGGGCGTTGCCGTGTTGGGCTAGACTTGTGCAACCGCGTATGCCCCAGGACGTTCAAGTGCGGTGCCCGCGAAGGGCCCGCACTCCCCGGGGAACGCAAACGAATCTTTGAGCGCGCCCGCCTTCGACGGCGCGCGAGGAACGCAACGCATCGTCCGTAGCGGACGTCCGATGCCGGACGGCCGTGGAAGCAACAACGAGGAGTTTTCGCCGTGTCCGAGGTACGCATTGCCGCCGAGCCGCGCACCGAGTTCGGTAAGGGTGCCGCGCGGCGCACCCGCCGGGCCGGCAAGGTGCCCGCCGTCCTCTACGGTCACGGCACCGACCCGCAGCACATCGCGCTGCCGGGCCACGACCTGATGCTCGCCCTGAAGACGCCGAACGTGCTGCTGACCATCGAGGGCCTCTCCGGGGGCTCCGAGCTGGCGCTGCCGAAGGACGTCCAGCGCGACCCGGTCAAGGGCTTCCTGGAGCACGTCGACCTGCTGCTGGTGAAGCGCGGCGAGAAGGTCGTCGTCGACCTGCCGGTCAACCTGGTCGGCGACGTCGTCGCGGGCGGCGTCGTCCAGCAGGAGCTGGTCCAGGTGTCGGTCGAGGCGGAGGCGACGCACATCCCCGAGGCCGTCGACCTGTCCATCGAGGGCCTGGAGGTCGGGACGCAGGTGCTGGCCGGCGACCTGAAGCTGCCGTCGGGCGTCACGCTGCAGGTCGACGCGGAGGCCCTCGTCCTGCAGATCGCCGACGCGACCGCGTCGGCCGGCGCGACCGAGACCGCGGCCGAGGCGGCCGAGGCGGCCGAGGCCGCCGCCGCCGCCGAGACCGAGGCCCCCGAGGGCGAGGCCGCCGCCGAGTGACGGCGGTGCCGCCGGGCCTCGGAGGCCCGGCGCGCGGCCGCCCCGGACGGCGGGCCGCAGGGTACTTCCACGGCCCCCGCGGGTGCGCGCACCGGCGGGGGCCGTGCTCGCGTGTGAGGAGTGCGGGTGGACGCGGATCTCTGGCTCGTGGTGGGGCTGGGCAACCCGGGGCCGTCGTATGCGAAGAACCGGCACAACGCGGGGTTCATGGTGCTGGACGTCCTGGCGGCGCGCGCCGGAGGCAGGTTCAGGTCGCACCGGGCGCGGGCGGACGTGCTCGAAGGCCGGCTGGCGGGGAAGCGGGTGGTGCTGGCGAAGCCCCGCACCTTCATGAACGAGTCGGGCGGTCCGGTGAAGGGGCTGCGCGACTTCTACAAGGTGCCGGTGGAGCGGGTGGTCGTCGTCCATGACGAGCTGGACATCCCCTTCGGGGCGGTGCGGCTGAAGCAGGGCGGCGGTGACAACGGCCACAACGGGTTGCGGTCCATCACCCGGTCGCTGGGCTCGAAGGAGTATCCGCGCGTGCGGTTCGGGGTGGGGCGCCCCCCGGGGCGTATGGACCCGGCGGCGTTCGTGCTGAAGGACTTCTCCGCGGGGGAGCGCAAGGAGCTCGACTTCGAGGTGGACCGTGCGGCGGACGCGGTCGAGGCGCTGCTGACCGAGGGGCTGGCGGCCGCGCAGAACACGTTCCACGCGGGTTGACCGATTTCGCCGCGCGACGGGCGGTGAAGAGGGTTGAATCGAGGGCGACCCGCCTTTTTCGGCCCTGCAATTGCGTCACTGTGACATAACTGACGGTGTCGGGCCGAAAATCCGTTCACCCGGGGTGACCGGTTGCGTTCGGTCGGGTGACCGCATCCGGCCTCACGATCGGTGAACGGCTGTGATCAAGGCGCAGTGGCGCCATCTTCGTGTGCGGTCGGGGCGGTTTGGGTGCGTTGTCCACGTGGGGGCTACGTTCCGCCCGTGACCACGGCAAAGCGACCGTAAGATGCAGGCCGATCGAGGTTCAGGTTCAATGTGAACCTCGGGCGACGTTCAGCCGTCTTCGGTGTGAATCGCGCTGACGAGGCGCGCGTTACACAGGATTGGTGAGTGATTTATGGCCGTCGTTGACAAGGTTCAGGCCGAGTCATCGATCCGCCATGAGCACGAGCGCGCGGCGTCGCAGAACTGGAGCCGCTCCTACCGGCGGATCGCGAGGGTTCTCGACTTCACCAGCATGCTGATGGCCGGTGTGATCGCCTTCGTGCTCAGGTTCCCGGGCGTCCCGACGGAGCTGGACGCGCCGTACGTGGTCCTGACCGTGGCCCTGCCGGTGGTGTGGGTTCCGACGCTGATGCTGTGCCGCGCCTACCAGCCGCGGTACGTGGGCGTCGGGTACGAGGAGTTCCACCGGGTGCTGCGCGCCGGGTTCATCCTGACGGCGGTGGTCGCGATCGTGGCGTACGCCACCAAGACCGACGTCGCGCGCGGCTACGTGGTGATGGCGCTGCCCCTCGGGACGTTCCTGGCGCTCCTGGCGCGGTACCGGCTGCGCAAGTGGCTGCACAAGAAGCGGTGGCACGGCGAGTGCATGCGGCGGGTCGTCGCCGTCGGGCACCGCACGTCGGTGTCCGACCTGATCCGCCTGCTGCAGAAGAAGCGTTACCACGGCATGGACATCGTGGCCGTGTGCCTGCCGCCCGCGCTCGCGGCGGGCGAGGACGCGGTCGCCGAGGTGGAGGGCGTCCCGGTGCTGGGCGACTTCGGCCAGGCGGCGGCGGTCGCCGACCGGATCGGCGCCGACTCGGTGGCCGTGCTGGCGTGCCCGGAGATGGACGGGGTGGCGCTGCGCCGGCTGGCGTGGCAGATCGAGCGCAACGACGTCGAACTGGTCGTGGCGCCCGCGCTGATGGACGTCACCGGCCCGCGGATCTCGATCCGCCCGGTGTCGGGCCTGCCGCTGCTGCACGTGGAGCATCCGGAGCTGGACGGGGGCCGCAAGGTCCTCAAGGGCCTGGTCGACCGGGTGGCGGCGCTCGGCGGGATCGTGGCGCTGAGCCCGCTGCTGCTGCTGATCGCGGTCCTGATCAAGATGTCCGGGGAGGGCCCGGTGCTGTTCCGGCAGACGCGCGTCGGGCGCGGGGGCCGGGAGTTCACGGTGCTGAAGTTCCGCACGATGGTCGCCGACGCCGAGGCGCGCCGGCTGGAGCTGCTGGCCGCCAACGACCACGACGGCGTGCTGTTCAAGATCAGGCAGGATCCGCGGGTCACGCGGGTGGGGCGCCGGCTGCGCCGGTACTCGCTGGACGAGCTGCCGCAGCTGTTCAACGTGCTGCGGGGCGAGATGTCGCTGGTGGGGCCGCGCCCGCCGCTGCCGGACGAGGTCGCCCAGTACGGCGGGGACGTCTACCGCCGCCTGGTCGTCAAGCCGGGCCTGACCGGCCTGTGGCAGGTGAGCGGCCGCTCGGACCTGTCGTGGGAGGAGTCGGTCCGCCTCGACCTGCGGTACGTGGACAACTGGTCCCTCGCCCTGGACCTGCAGATCATGTGGAAGACCTGGTCGGCCGTCTTCCGGGGCTCCGGCGCGTACTGAGCGCCCGCCGCCGGCGGCGGGCCGCTGAGCGAGACCTCGTCCCGTGGCCGGTGCGGGCCGCATGAGAAAGTAGACCGAGCAGACCAGTCGAGTCGGGAATGTGATCTCAGATGACCGAGCCAGGGGCCAGAGACGATCATTCGCTCGCGGCCGAGCTCGCCGGGACGGCGGGCCGGCTGCTGCTGGGCGTGCGGGACGAGATGGGCTTCGCCGACGCGAGGGCCCTGAAGGACACCGGCGACCTGCGGGCGCACGAGTACCTGATGGCGGCGCTCGCCGAGCGCTGTCCCGGCGACGCGGTCCTGTCCGAGGAGGGGCGGTCCTCGGTCGCCGGGAAGCGGTCCAAGGGCGACGACCGCGCACCGACCCGCAACACCGCCGACGCGGAGCGGCTCACGGCCTCCCGCGTGTGGATCGTGGACCCCCTGGACGGCACCCGCGAGTTCTCCGAGGAGGGCCGCCGCGACTGGGCCGTGCACGTGGCGCTGTGGGAGCGCGACGCGTCCGGCGCCGGCCGCCTGGCGGCCGGCGCCGTCGCGCTGCCGGCGCAGGGCCTGACGCTCCGCACGGACGCGGTGGGCGGCGCCTCGCTCGTCCGGACCGACCTCGCCGAGCCCGACCCCGTCACCGCCGGGCCCGCCGGGACGCCGCCGCCCCGCGAGGTGCCGCTGCACGTCCCGGCGCCGGACGCGGGGAAGCTGCGCATCGCCGTGAGCCGCACGCGGCCGCCGGAGTTCGTCCGGCGGCTGGCGGAGGTGATCGAGCCGGACGTGGAGCTGGTCCCGATCGGGTCGGCGGGGGCGAAGATCTCCGCGGTGCTGCTCGGCGAGGTGGACGCCTACGTGCACGCGGGCGGCCAGTACGAGTGGGATTCGGCGGCCCCGGCGGCCGTCGCGCTCGGCGCCGGGGCGCACGCGTCCCGGATCGACGGGTCGCCGCTGCGCTACAACCGTGAGGACCCCCGGCTCCCGGATATCCTGGTGTGCCATCCCATGTCGGCGTCAACGCTGCTGACCGGCATTCGGGAAGTGAGCGGCGCGCTGCCCTGACCGGTCCGCCCGTCTCCGTGCCATCGGTTGCCACTGCCAGAACAGCGTGAAAGAGCCCCATGACCATGCAGCGTCGCGATTACCTACTGTCCCAGCTGGACATCCTCGAAGCCGAGTCGATCCATATCTTCCGGGAGGTGGCGGCCGAGTTCGAACGGCCGGTGCTGCTGTTCTCCGGCGGCAAGGACAGCATCGTCATGCTGCGCCTGGCCCAGAAGGCGTTCTGGCCCGCCCCGATCCCGTTCCCGGTCATGCACGTCGACACCGGCCACAACTTCCCGGAGGTGATCGAGTACCGGGACCGCCGGGTGGCCGAGCTCGGCGTCCGGCTGGTCGTGGCGTCGGTGCAGGACGCGATCGACAGCGGCCGGGTGGTGGAGCAGAAGGGCCGCCGCGCGTCCCGCAACAGGCTGCAGATCACCCCGCTGCTGGACGCCATCGAGGAGCACCAGTTCGACGCGGCGTTCGGCGGCGCGCGCCGGGACGAGGAGAAGGCCCGCGCGAAGGAGCGGGTGGTCTCCTTCCGGGACGAGTTCGGGCAGTGGGACCCCAAGAACCAGCGCCCGGAGCTGTGGAACCTGTTCAACACCAAGATCGTGCAGGGTGAGCACGTCCGGGTGTTCCCGCTGTCGAACTGGACCGAGCTCGACATCTGGGACTACGTGCGCCGCGAGGAGCTCGAACTCCCGCCGATCTACTTCGCGCACACCCGGCAGGTGTTCGAGCGCGACGGGCTGCTCCTGGACGCCGAGACGGGCTTCGCGAACCGCGGCGACGACGAGCCCGAGTTCACGGCGACCGTCCGGTACCGGACGGTCGGCGACGCGTCCTGCACGGGCGCGGTGAAGTCGAACGCGGTGACGCTCGACGAGGTGATCGAGGAGATCGCGGCGACGCGGATCACCGAGCGCGGCCAGACCCGCGCCGACGACCGCACCAGCGAGGCCGCGATGGAGGACCGCAAGAAGGAGGGCTACTTCTGATGGCCAGCGCGAACGACCGGCTCGCCGGGGACCGGCCGGCCGAGGCCCGGCCGGCCAAGCAGATGGACCTCCTGCGGTTCGCCACCGCCGGCAGCGTCGACGACGGCAAGTCCACGCTGATCGGCCGGCTGCTGTTCGACTCCAAGTCGATCTTCGAGGACCAGCTGGAGTCGGTCGAGAAGACCAGCGCCGACCGCGGCGAGGAGTACACGAACCTGGCGCTGCTGACCGACGGCCTGCGGGCCGAGCGGGAGCAGGGCATCACCATCGACGTGGCGTACCGGTACTTCGCGACGCCGCGCCGCAAGTTCATCATCGCCGACACGCCGGGGCACATCCAGTACACCCGGAACATGGTGACCGGCGCCTCCACCGCCGACCTGGCGATCATCCTCGTGGACGCCCGGAAGGGCATCCTGGAGCAGTCGCGCCGGCACGCGTTCCTCACCACGCTCCTGCAGGTCCCGCACCTGGTCGTGGCGATCAACAAGATGGACCTGGTGGACTACGACCGGGGCGTGTACGAGCGGATCGTGGACGAGTTCACGGCGTTCGCCTCCAAGCTGGAGGTCACGGACCTGACGTTCATCCCGATCTCGGCGCTGCACGGCGACAACGTCGTCGAGCGCAGCGTGAACATGCCGTGGTACGAGGGCTCGTCGCTGCTGCACCACCTGGAGCACGTGCACATCGCCTCCGACCGCAACCTGATCGACGTGCGGTTCCCGGTGCAGTACGTGGTCCGGCCGCACGCGTCCACCGACCCCGACCTGCACGACTACCGCGGCTACGCGGGCCAGGTCGCGGGCGGCGTGCTGAAGCCGGGCGACGAGGTGGTGCACCTGCCGTCCGGGCTGACCACGACGATCACCCATATCGACGGGCCGGGCGGGCCGGTCGACGAGGCGTTCGCGCCGATGTCGGTGACGCTGCGCCTCGCCGACGACATCGACATCTCCCGCGGCGACATGATCGCCCGTCCGAACAACCGGCCCGAGGTCGCGCAGGACATCGACGCGATGGTCTGCTGGATGACCCCGGACCGCACGCTCACCCCGCGCTCGAAGCTGGTCATCAAGCACACGACCCGCACCGCGAAGGCGATGGTGAAGCAGCTGCACTACCGGCTGGACGTCAACACGCTGCACCGCGACGAGCAGGCGGCCTCCCTCGGCCTGAACGAGATCGGCCGCGTCTCGCTGCGGGTGACGCAGCCGCTGTTCGTCGACGACTACGGCCGCAACCGCCTCACCGGCGGCTTCATCCTGATCGACGAGGCCACCAACAACACCGTCGCCGCCGGAATGATCACCGGCGCGCGCTGACCCGGCTCCGCGGGGCCGGCGGGCCCCGCGGCGGCCGCCGGTCCGCCTCCTCCCGACCCCCTACGACAAGGCAGGCCCTGGATGCCCCCATCCGTCGGAGTCGTGCTTCCCACGCACGACCGGCCGGAGCTGCTGCGCCGCGCGCTGGAGTCGGTGCTGGCCCAGGAGTACGAGGGCGAGGTGCGCGCGGTCGTCGTCTTCGACCGGGCCGAGCCCGACGCGTCCCTCGCGGGGGACCGCGTCGAGGTGATCCGCAACACCCGGGCGCCGGGCCTGGCGGGCGCCCGCAACTCCGGGATCCTCGCCCTCGACACCGACCTGGTCGCGTTCTGCGACGACGACGACCTGTGGCTGCCCGGCAAGCTCGCCGCGCAGGTGAAGGCCCTGGAGAGCGAGCCGGACGCCGTGCTGTGCAGCTCCGGCATCCTGATCGACTTCGACGGGCGGGAGCTGCCCCGGCTGGCCGGGACGGACCGGGTGACCTACGACGCACTGATCCGCGACCGGATGATGAGCGTCCACTCCTCCACCTACGTGGCGCGCCGCGAACCGCTCATCGAGATCGGCATGGTGGACGAGACGATCCCCGGCAGCCAGGGCGAGGACTGGGACCTCGCGCTCCGCGCCGCCCGCCGCCACCCGGTGGTGAACGTGGACGAGCCGTACGTGCGGGTCCTGTGGGGGCTGACGTCCTACTACGCGCAGGCGTGGGAGACGAAGGTCGCCGCGCTGGAGTGGTTCCTGGAGCACTACCCGGAGATCGGCGAGGAGCCGGGCGCGGCCGGGCGCGTCTACGGGCAGCTCGCCTTCGGCTGCGCGACCGTGGGCCGCCGCAGGGACGCGCTGCGCTGGTCGGCGCGCGCCCTCAGGGCGAACCCGGCCGAGCGCCGCGTCCCGTTCGCGCTGGCCGTGGCGTCGGGGGTCGTGTCCGGCAAACGCGTCCTGCTGGCCCTGCACACCCGAGGCCGCGGCATCTGACCGCGGCGATGCCGATTCCCCTGCTTTGGCCACCTTTCCCCAAGTGGCGCCGGTAATGTCGATGGCCATCCCAGCGTTGAAGGAGCCTCTTCCGTGAACCACTTCTCCCGCCGCATCGTCGCGTCCGGGACGCTGGCGCTGGCCCTCGTGCCGGCGTTCGGAATGACCGCCGCGCCCGCCTTCGCGGGCGTCGACCTCGACGCGGTCGCCGAGGGCATCAGCGAGAGCGGCTACTACGTCGACTCCCACGCCAAGTACTACCAGTCGGACGGCGCGCAGGAACTGCTCCGCAGCGCGCAGGGCCGGTCCGTCGCGGTGTTCATCGCGATCCTGCCGCCCGGGAACGACCCCGGACAGGTCCTCGGCCGGCTGCCGGGCCTGATGAAGCGGAAGGGCACCTACGCGGTGCTGGCGGGCGACCAGCTCCGGGTGTCCTCCACGGCGCTGCCGGGCGCCCGGGTGAAGTCCATCTACGACGGGGCCGTGAAGGGCAGCAAGGGCAAGCCCGACCTGGCGCTGCTGCGCTTCGTGCAGACGCTCCCGGAGTCGAAGTACGCGCCGCCGAAGCCCGGCAAGCGCGGCAACAACGGCAAGCCCGCGCCGGAGGCGTCGGTCAAGCAGCAGGAGCAGGAGGAGCGCACGCTCGCCCAGTCGCAGCCGACCGTTCCCGCCGCCGGATACGAGCCCCCGAAGGACGACGGATCGCCCATGCCGTACGTGCTCGGCGGCGCCGGGGTGGTGGCCGTGGCGGCCGCCGGCGGCGGGTTCCTGCTGTGGCGCCGCCGCTCCGCGACCCCCGCTCCCGCCGGCGGGACCGGAGCCCCGGGCGCGGCCGCCGCGCCTCCCGCGCCCGGAGCCCAGCCTCCCGCGCCCCAGCCCCCGGTGGACGGTCCCCGGCCCGGCGACGCCAGGCCGGAACCGCCCAAGGAGTCCTGAAGGCTCCGGAGAGCTACGGCGCTCCGGAGCCCAGCAGCAGGATCAGGTGGCGCTCGCCGACGCCCACCGACAGGGCGTCGGCCGGCACCGTGCCCGCGGTCGTCAGCGCCGTGCCGGGACGGCTGCGGGGCGCCCTCTTCCCCGAGCCGAGCTGGCCGCTGCCGCCCGCGCCCCACGTCAGCAGCGTCCCGTCGGCCAGGATCGCCGCGCCGTAGGCCTCCCCGGCGAACACGCGGGCGGCGCCGCGCAGCTTCGGGGCGCTGCGCCCGACGACGGTGACCGGGGCGGTCCGCGGCTTCACCGTGCCGTCGCCGAGCTGGCCGGCGGTGTTGTTGCCCCAGGCGACGATGGTGCCGTCCCCGCGGAGGGCGTAGTTGTGCTTCTCCGCCGAGGCGACCGCGGTGACGCCGTCGAGGACGCCCTCGCCGCCCACCCCCGAGACGAGGACGGGCGTGAGCCGGTCCTGGCGCGTGCCGTCACCGAGCTGGCCGAGCTCGTTGCGGCCCCATGACGCGACCCGCCCGTCCCGCAGCAGCGCCAGCCCGTGCTGGCCGCCGATCGCGATGCGGACGGCGCCGTCCAGCCGCGCGGCGCCGCCCAGCCCGCGCACCGGGACGGGCAGGGCCCGGTCCTCGCGGGTGCCGTCGCCGACCATGCCGCCCGCGTTGGCGCCCCAGGCGAGCACCTGCCCGTCGCCGCGCAGCACCAGCTCGGTGTGCCCGTCCGCGGCGATCGCCGTGACGCCGGTGAGCGCGCCGCGCCCGTCCGGCGCGCGCACGGTCGTCGGGACGGGAGGGGTGGTGCGCGCGCCGGTGCCGCGCTGGCCGGACGATCCCTCGCCCCAGGTCACGACGGTGCCGTCGCGGCGCAGCGCCATGGAGAAGTCGTTGTTGGCGGCGACCGCGACGGCGTCGTCCAGCCGGCCGGGCCGCCCGTCCGGCGCGCGGACGCGCACGGGCACGCCGCTGCCGCGGGTGGTGCCGTCGCCGAGCTGGCCGTCGCCGTTGGCGCCCCACGCGACGACCTGCCCGCCGTCGAGGACGGCCAGCGAGTGGCGGGCGCCCCCGGCGACGGCCACGACCCGGTCGAGCCGCCCCCGGCCGCCGACGCCGGTGACGGGGGCGAGCCGGGGGTCGGCGGCCGGCCCCGGCCGGCCGAGCTGCCCGTCGGAGTTGAACCCGCTCGTCCACACGGTGCCGCTGCGCGCGCCGGCGGAGCCGGCGGCGGGCGGCGGGGAGACCTGCGGCCCGCTCGCGGGAGCGGGCGACCCGCCGCAGGCCGCCGCCGCGAGGAGCGCCGGGAGGGCGATGAGCGCGGCGACCGGGCGGCGCGCCGCCGGCCGCCTCCGGTGGGTCACGCCGAGCGGACGCAGGCGAACAGGTGCCTGCCGTAGTTGTCCTCGTAGGGCGGCCGGGCGTCGTCGTCGGGCCCGAGGTCGACGATCTCGTCGAACCCGGTGTTCTCCCGCAGGAACGCCGCGACGCGGGCGGGGTCCCAGCCGCGCAGCGACTCGGCGAACCACGCCTCGTTGTCCTGGCCGGTGTCGAAGAACAGGACCCGGCCGGTGGCGCGGTCCAGCAGCCGGATCAGCTCCTCGGCGCTCACCGAGCCGCGGCCGAGGACGAAGTGGTGCAGGAGGCTGAAGCAGGACACCACGTCCCAGCGGCCGGCGTCGTGCCCGCCGAGGAAGTCGACGCAGTCGCCGGTGGAGACGGCGCCGTCCGGGAGCCCGTAGACGGCCCGGCCGAGCGGGACGGCCAGAGGGTCGCGCTCGATGCCCTCGGCGTCGAAGCCGCGCTCGGCCATCTTCGCGACGAACCAGCCGTAGCAGCTCGCGACGTCCAGGTAGCGGCCCCCGGCGATGCCGCGCTCGGCGAGGAACGCGTCCATCTTCGCGAGCCGGTCGGTGCACTGCCGGACGGTCGTCCAGCCGGTCCTCAGTTCGGGCGCGTCGATCGGCTGGTAGAGCTCGTGGGTGCCGTCGAGCCAGCTCATCTTCAGCAGGAGATCCTGCAGGGGCGTGGTGACGGGCAGCCACTTGGCGACGACGTTGGCGCCGTCGGCGCCGCTCATCGCGGCGATGGCGAGCCGGTGGTGGCCGTCGAGGATCTGGTACTGGTCGGAGCCGCGGACGGGGGCGACGAGCACCGGGTCCTGCGGCCCGCTCTGCTGCGGGCGGGGCGCCGTGCCGGGCGCCTCCTCGCCGCGGTACCGCGCGACGAACGCGCGGGCGGCGGCGAGGACGCCGGCCTCGTCGGTGCCGCCGAAGTAGGCGCCGCCCGCCTCGATGCAGCGCATCCCGAGCCGGCCGTAGGCGCTGGACAGGATCTCGGCGTCGGTGAGCTCCGGCCGCTCGTCGGCGAGCCGCAGCAGCCCGACGTGCGGGCCGTCCAGGAACGGGGTCGACGGCCACAGCAGGTCGCCGGTGCGGTCGGCGAACTCGCGGGCCGTCCAGCCGCCCTGCGCGCCGACGAGGAGCTGGTCGAACCGGACCGGGACCTTCCACGGGCGCCGCAGCACGGCGGTGGACACCGCGACGCGCGCCGCGGCCGGGATCGGCAGCGAGCGCCCGGCGTCGACCAGCCGGCCGTACACCGGGCCGCTCGGGGCGAGCCCGCTCTTGCGAAGCACCGCGCGGGACTTGCGGCGCACTTGGTCAATTCCCGTGGGCATGCATGCTCCTGGCAGATGTCGTTTCGGTGGCGGGCGCGGCGGCGGCGCCCGCGGGTGCGGCACGGCCGCGCCTCCCCGGCAGCAGGGAGGCGAAGGCGGTGAGGGACAGCCGCTCGCGGCCGGCCCAGAGCAGGGCGAGGTACAGCATCGCGCCCGGGATCAGCCCGCCGGCGAGGGCGGCCTCGCTGGAGCCGGCGGCCAGCCGGACGGCCAGCGGCACCGCCGCGAAGCTGACCAGCGCGGAGCCGCCCGCCCAGAACAGCCCGGCGCTCGCCGGGGTCATGTCGAGGATCCGCCGGACCTGGACCAGGGCCAGCAGCGTCCGCACGAGCAGCCCGCACGCCCGCGCGACCGCCGCCCCGGCGATCCCGAACGGCGGGATCAGCAGCACGTTCAGCACCAGGTTCACGCCGAGCGCGGCGCTCTGGTTGACCAGGCTGAGCCCGCTGCGGCCCGCCATCAGCAGCATCACGTCGCGGGCGCCCGTCGCGGTCGCCACCAGCATCGCCATCGCCAGGATGACCGTGACGACCTCGCCGGTCCCGCGGTAGCCCTCGCCGAAGGAGCCCACGTACACCGGGGCGCCGACCGCGATCGACAGGTGCACCGGCCAGGCGAGCGCGAGGTTCCAGGACGCGCACACCGCGAACACCCGCTGCGCGCCCGCGCGGTCGGCGAGCGCCATCAGCCGGCTCACCGCGGGCTGCATGACGTTCTGCACGGCCTGGGTGACGAGCTGGCTGATCACGATGAACCGGGTCGCGGCGGTGTAGATCGCCGCCTCGCGCGGCGAGCTGAGCGCCGCGACGAGCACGATGTCGGCGCGCTGGAACGCCGTCTGGCAGATCTGCGCGAACGCGCGCGGCGCCGTGAAGCGCCAGAAGTCGCCGGCCAGGGGCCGCCAGCCGGACGGCGTCCCGGCCTCCGCGGCCACCGGCGCCTCGGCGCGGCTCCGGCGGCTGATCTTCAGGTACCAGAGGAGGGCGACGACCAGGCACGGCAGGTACGGCGCCGCCCACGCCAGGGCGAGCCACACCGCGTCGTCGGTCAGCAGCGCCGCCACGACGACCCCGGCGACCTGGAGCGTCTGCCGCATGATCTTGTCGACGAGGACGGTCGGCCGCATCGAGCCGTGCCCGCGGGTCGCCGCGAGCAGCGCGTCGTGCGCCCCCGCGAGGGGCAGGAACAGCGCCAGCACCCGCACCATGCCCACGGCCTGGCCGGGGTCGTCGGCGCCGATGTGGCCCGCCGTCCACGGCGCGGTGAGGGCCAGCACGAGACCCGCGGCCAGCGCCGTCGCCGCGACCGGGACGAGCGCCACCGGCACCGTCCGGCGCGCCGCGCCGCGGTCGCCGAGCGCCAGGTGGCGGGGCAGCCAGCGCAGCAGGCCCGCGTCGGTGCCGAGCCCCGACACGGCCTGCAGGATGATGAACAGCGACGTCGCCGCGAAGAAGGTGCCCGCGATCCGCTGCGAGTACAGGTGCGCGACCAGGAAGACGAGCGCGAGGCCCTGGACGCCGGCGACGGCGGCGCCGACGAGGTTCAGCGCGCCGCCCCTCGCCAGCCTGTTCAGGTTCGGCCCGCCCGGACCGGACGGCTTCGGCTCGTCCGCCGCTGCTCCGTCGGAATCAGGGGCCGGCATGCCGGCCGGCCTTGTGCGGCTTCTTGCCGTAGCGGGGCGAGACGTCCGGCGCGGCGTCCTTCGGCCCCGCCGGGGGCTTGCCGTCCGCGCCGTCCTCCGGCAGATCCGGCGGCATGAACTTGGAGATGTCCTCCTGGGTCCGCGTCGCGGCCGACTCCAGCCCGTCGTCGGCGGCCGCGTCGGCCGGCTCGGCGGGCTCGGCGCCGGCGGGCGCCGCCGGGCGCGGACGCGCCGTCCCCGTGCCCTGGGTGACCTCCGTGGGGGACACGGGCTTGGGGGCGACGGGCTTGCCCGGCCCGGCCGGGGGTTCGAGCGCGGGCGGAAGGGGACGGCGCCGCGGCTCTGGCTGCGGCTGCGGCGCGCCGCGCCGCCCGGACGGCGCCGGCCGCGCCTCGCCCGTGCGGGGCGGCTGCTTGACCTGCGGCAGCGCCTGCGTGACCAGGGACCCGGAGTCGGCCGGCTCCTCGTCGGGCTCGTCCTGCCCGCCGCGCGACGGGTCCTCGGCCCACGCGAGGGGGGCCTCCGGGGCGCGGCGCCGGCCGGCGCGCGCCTCCGGCTGGCGGGGCTCGGAGCCCTGAGGCGGGTGGGGCTGGCGGGCGGGCGGAGCCTGCCGCGCCGCGCGCCCTCCCCGCGGCTCCGGCGGCTCCAGCAGGGCGCCGAGCACCGTGACGCCGGCGCGCTCGGCCTCCACGTACGCCTGCCGCAGCTCCTCGCGGGTCGTGACGCCCTGGTTGATCACGAGCACGACCGCGTCCACGAAGGTGCACAGGGCCTGCGCGTCGGCGTCGTGCAGGCTCGCCGCGTTCACGATGAGGTACTCGCTGCGGCGGCGCAGCACCTTGACGGTCTCGCGCATCCGCGGGCCGCTGAACCGGTGCGCGGCCTCGCGGGCGCGCGGGCCGCGCGGCAGCAGCCGCAGCTGCGAGTCGGTGTGGATCAGCAGGGTCGCCGGGTCCGTGCCGCTGAGCAGGGTGTCCGACAGCCCCTTGCCGCCGGGCCGGGCGCCGAACAGGGTGCTGACGTCGGCGTCCTCGGTGGTCGCGTCGATCATGATGGTCTTGGCGCCGGCGAAGGCGAGCGAGACCGCGAGGTTGGCGCTGGCCATGCGGGCGCTGCCCCCCGGGGTGGCGTTGCTGATCAGCAGCGCCACCGGGGTCTGCGGCGCGGTCGCCACGACCGCGGCGCGCAGCCGCCGGTACGCCTCGCCGACCGGGCTCTTGGGCGCGCTGACCAGGGCCAGCGTGTCGCCGGGCGGGCCGCCCGCCGGGATGGTGGACAGCGTCCGGACGCCGAGCCCCTCGATCGACTCGGCGTTGCGCAGCCGCTGGTTGAGCCGCTCCCGCAGCAGCATGACCACGAACCCGGCGACCAGCCCGAGCACGAGGCCGCCCGCGCCGTACATCGCGGGCCGGACGATGCCGGGCCCGGCCGGCGCGTCCGCCGGGGTGATCACCTGTCCGGGGTCGAGGGGGGTGCTGGCGATGTCGTTGGACTGCTCGTCGATGACGCCGAGCTGGTTGGTGTAGGCGGTGACGCGCTGCTGGAGGGTGGAGCGCCGGGAGCCGGAGGAGGCGGCCAGCTCGTTGTTCGCCCGCTGCAGCAGGTGCTCGACCCTGGCCGACTGCGCCTTCAGCTTCGCGAGCTGGTTGTTCACCACGGCCTGCGCGCGCTGCGTGCGGTACTCCAGGTAGGCGTCGGCGAAGGCCTGCGCGCCCGCGCGGGCGTTGCCGGAGCTGTTCGCGGTGTAGGTCAGGTTGAGCACCTGGGTGTTGGGCGGGACCGAGACCCCGATGTCGCCCTCCGCCTCGTGCCCGAGCTTCTTCTGGACGATCTTGGCGACGCTGTCGGTGGCGACCAGCTGCGCCTCCGTCTGCAGGTTCACCAGGTCGTCGCCGCGGCCCTCCGGGGAGTACGGGTTGCCCTCCAGCGGGCTGACCAGCACCGTCGCGGTGGCCTTGAACGGCGGCGGCACGGCGATCTCCAGGGCGACGCCGGCCGCGGTGCCGAGCACGGCGAGCCCGATCAGCGCCCCCAGATAGCGCCGGACCAGGGCGAGCAGGTGCCCCCCCTGGGCGTCGGCCGTCTGGTCAGCTCCCACGACGATCCCCCTCATCGATCAGGCTCGTTCTTGACGGAGTGTTCATCTCGACTTTAACCGCGCCTTGCAAGAAGACGGTTCTGTTCATCTCAACCTTGTCCAGGAGCGGCGACCCCGACCGGGGACGGGCGGGCGGCGCGCCGCGGCGCCGGGGACGCGGGCCCGCGCAGGACGGGAGCGGTCAGCACGATCACGCGTGCGGGGTTGGCCGCCTGGTCGAGGGCCAGTACCCCGCTCGCGACCTCGCGGTCCAGGGCCCGTCCCCGTTCGACGACCACCAGGGCGATGTCACTGGCGGCGGCCGCGGCGATGGTGTCCGCGCCGTTGATGTCGGGCGTGGTGATGACGACGATGCGGGACACGCGGCCCGCCTTGTCGACGGCCCGGGTGAGCTGGCGGTCGTCGTCGCTGCGCACCAGCCGGACGGTGAACGAGTGGCCGGTCCCGGCCGCGGCCGGCGGCTCGTGGAAGGGCTCGCCGTCGGCGACGATGCGCAGGACCGTCGTGGCCGATCCGCCCTCGGTGCACATCTCGGCCAGCTCGTAGGCCACCTCGGTGCCGGCCGATCCCGGGACCCCGGTGACGAGCACGGTGGCGGCGTCGGCGTCGAAGACCAGGTTGCGGAGCCGCCGCGCGACCTCGCGGTGCCCGGCGCCGAGCGCCGCCCCCTCCACCATGATCGGAAGCCGGCTGTGCAGCCGCAGGTCGGCGGGGCGCCGGATGCGGCGCGGCCGCACCTCGCGGACCACCACGTAGGCGATCCAGCAGAGCAGGCCGATGCCGATTCCGGACGCGACGGCCACGTCGCGTCCGGGATCGTCGCCCCGCCGGGGGAGCGGGGCCCCGCGCAGCACCTCGCCGGGCTGCTCCTGCTTGCTCTTGATGGCCGCCACCTGCTTCTCCACGTCGCGGATCTGCTTCACCAGCGCCTGGCGACGGGTGCGGGTGGTGAGCCGGCGCAGCTCGTCCTCGTCGCCGGGCAGCGCCGCGAGCTGCTTCTTCAGCAGCTCGGCGTTGTTCTCCAGCGCCTGGCGGTTGTGCTCCAGCACCTGGCCGAGGATCCGGTTCCGCAGCGCCAGGTAGGAGTCGGCGACGACCCGGGCGCCGTCCTGGGCGGTCCGCGGCGTTCCGGCCCGCACCGAGATCGTGAGCACGTGGGTGTTGGACGGCACCGTCAGGCCGATCCGGTCGCGCAGTTCGGCGTCGGACGCGTCGAAGCCCGGCCGCTCCGCCAGCTTGGACAGCACCGGGCGGGACCAGACGAGCTGGGCCTCGGTGTCCATCGTCGTCTCGCGGGGGGCGCGGGTGTTGGTGTCGATCGCCGAGCCGATGTCGATGGAGGGGTGCAGCGCCACCGGCGGCGCCAGCACGTAGATCTGCGCGGTGTAGGTCGTCGGCGTCAGCACGATCTTCACGACCCCGAGCGCGCACCCGGCCAGCAGCGCGATGAGCAGCGCGGCCAGGTGGCGGCGGACGACGCCCGCGTACCGGGTGACCGGGACGGAGTCCGGCGCGAGCGGCGGTTCCGCCTGCACGCTGGCCGGGCCGAGGGTGCGTTTGCTCATCGCCGCCTCATCGCCGCCAGGCGGGCTCGGCGCCGAGGAGCGCGGCGAGCTTGTCGTCCCAGGGGGCGTAGTACTCGGCCAGGCGGCGCTGCAGGTGGTCCGGCAGCGGGGAGCCCGGCCGCGCGTTGTGCCGTTCGAACGACGCGGGCCGCCAGGCCGGCAGCCCCAGGAACTCCAGGATGGAGTCGTAGCAGGGCTCGGGTTCGGTGAAGAAGTCCTCCGCGAACGCCACGTGCACCCTGTCCCGTCCGAAGAGGGCGAACAGCCGCTCGATCTGCTCGGCGTAGCGACCGCGGTCGAGGTAGGAGTGGTGCCGGTGGCTGTGGCTCACGTAGGCGGGGTCGGCCTTGATCTTGTCGATCTCGCCGGAGAGCCGCTCGGGCTCCAGGTCCAGGGCCCGCTCGAAGGGCTCGGTCTCGAACCCCCGCGCCAGCTCGTGCTTGTGGGCGGAGTAGGCCCGCACCACCGGGTCGCGCAGCAGGACGACGAGCTTCACCCCGGGCAGGTCGCGGGCGATCCGCTCCGGCGCCAGCGGGTGGTGCATGTAGTAGCCGGCGGACTCGAACGCCTGGGGGGCGGCGTCCCGGGCGCGGCGCTCGGCGAGCGCGCGGACCGGGAAGTGCCCCCGGTACCAGCCGAGGCCGCGCGTGTAGTTGACGTCGAAGTAGTGCACACCCTTGTGGAAGTTGGGCTGGACGGTCGCCGGGTGCGCGGCCAGGGCGCGGAACAGCGAGGTGGTGCCGCCGCGCTGCGTGCCGACCATGAGGAAGTCGGGCAGCATCCGGGCGCCCGAGGTCAGCCGCCCTCCGGCGCGGGTCGCGGCCCGTCCGGCCTCCTTGACCCACGGAGGGGCGTCACGGCGTGAGATCACGGGGTTCCTCCCGAGGGCGTGTCCGGTGGAGTGGTGTGCAGGAGCGTCAGCAGCCGCTCGGTGTCGGCGCGCAGCGGCCCGCCGATCGGCTCCTGGGCGGCCAGCAGGTAGCGGCGGCACAGCTCCAGGAGGTAGAGCCGGACGGTCGCCTCCGCGGCGGGGCCCGTCGGCCCGAGCGGCTCCAGGAGGGCGGCGGCGCCGTCCGGCCAGGCGGCGTAGGGCGGCCCGGACGCGGTGCGCATCGCCTCCTGGAGGCGGTAGTGCAGCAGGTCGAACCCGTTCGGGACGCCGCGCGAGAACCGCTCCCAGTCCCACAGGCGCAGCACGCCGCGGTGCCAGGCCATGTTCCACGGCGTCCAGTCGCCGTGCCAGGCGCCGAAGTCCAGGACCAGGTCGCCGTGCGCCTTGCCGACGCCTTCGACGACCTCGCCGAAGACGGCGCGCTGCCGCTCGTCCCGGACCAGGCCGGGGCTCGCGGCCATCTCCTCCCAGTAGGCGCTGGCGCGCAGCGGCGCCCGCTCGACGCCGCCGACCTCGAACAGCGCCCGCATCTCCGAGACGGGGGCCCGCCCCCGCGGGCGCCAGCCGAGCGCGCTGGTCGGGAGCGGTTCGAGGACGAGCAGGTCGAGGCCGTGCCACGTGCCGTGGTGCAGCAGCCGCGGGACGTGCAGGCGCCCGCCCGGCCCCGGCGCGGGCAGGTGGGCGTTCAGGTAGGTGAGGGCGGCGGCCTCGCCCTCCAGGAGGGCGCGGGCCGTGCCGGTGTCGCCGATCTTGACGAAGGCCGCGGGCTCGCCGCGCGGCGTCAGCACGTGCAGGATCGGCTTGCGGTTGGCGCGGGCGCTCCCGAGCCCCACGCTGACCACCACCGGCCGCCCGAGCAGCTCCGCCAGCCGGTCCTCGATGGAGGGGCCGCCGCCGGTGATGCTGAGCCGGTCGCGCAGCGTGCGCTCCGGCAGGCCGGTGCGCACCGCCGCCGCCGTCAGGCCGCGGGAGGCGCGCTGCTTCGGGCCGAGGTCGTGGCTGTAGCGGCGCAGCGCGGCCGCAGTGGCGCGCGGCATCCCCGCCGGGACGAGCAGCCGCGGCCGCTCCGCGTCCGGCAGGAACGCCAGTTCCCGGCGCGCCCCCTCGGAGCGTCCCGGTCCGACGGCCTCCACCCGCGCGTCCGGCCACAGGTCCCGCACCGCCGCGATCCAGGCGGCCCGCGTCTCCTCCGGGGCGCTCACAGCGACGCCTCCTCGGCGGTGCCGGCGGGCGCCGCCTCGGCGGTGTCGGCCGGCGCCGCGACGCGGGCACGGGCGCGCGGCCGGGCCTCGGCGCGGGCGTCCCTGCTCGCCCGCCACATCAGCCCCACAGCGATCATCACCGTGTACAGCGGTACCTCCACCATGTCGTAAGTGATCATGAACAGGCCGCAGGCGATCAGGACGGCGCAGCCCGCCAGCGAGTACGCGCCGCGCTCCCGCCAGTGCCGCAGGAACCGGACGGCGAAGAACGCGCAGAACGCGATCGTCCCGACGACGCCGTTGGCGAACAGCAGGAGCCACAGATGGCCCTGGGTGCCGAGCGGCGGGGAGCCGCACGCCTTGCAGCCGATCTTGTCGCCGCCGGACACCTGGCCGAGGTCGCCCTGGACGTTGCGGGTGGACCCGAATCCGACCAGCGGGGAGCCGCTCAGGGCGCTGCGGGTGGTCTCCTCGGCCAGCAGCGTGCGGCGGTTGTTGCTGTGCGGGTTGTCGAGGCGGTCCTGGACGAGGCCGGGCAGCGGCGACAGCGCCACGACGATCGCGCCCGCCGCGGCCATCCCGGCCGTCCAGGCGATCACGCGGGGGCCGCCGACCTGGAGCAGCTTCGCGACGCCGAACAGGCCGATCGCGCCGAGCGCCCCCCACAGCCCCCGGTTCAGGGAGTACACGACGGGCCACAGCGACGCGGCGAGGACGGCCAGCCCGAACGCGCGGCGCCGCATGTCGGCGCGGACGATCCAGGTCAGCAGGAAGTACGGGAGGAAGAAGGCGTAGGCGGAGCCCCAGGTGTTGGCGTACGCGAACGGCGCCATCGGCCGTGACTGCTCGAACCCGAGGATCGACTCGATGTCGGCGACCTTCGGGTGGACGATGTCGCGGACGAAGGAGTTGGCGGTCAGCCCGTGCGGCAGCACCATCTCCACCGGCGAGGTGAGCTGGATCGAGGGGAAGAAGGACCCGACCAGCCCGCCGACGGTCGTCACGATGAACATGTAGCCGAGGAGCCGGCCGATCTTGCCCGACGGCAGCTCCCGCTCGCTCATGTTGCCGATGTAGAGCAGCACGATGGTGGACGACAGGTACCAGGCGAGCCGGTAGCCGTACACCAGGAGCCGGCTGAACCCGCCGCCCGGTTCGGCGAGGGGCGCGTCGGCCCACAGCACCAGCACGCCCAGCACGACCCAGAGCAGGAAGAAGAGCCACGTCCCGAAGCCGCCGGGCGCCACCAGGGTGCCGCGCCGCCGCCACAGCGTCATCGCCATGGGCACGCTGATGACCAGCAGCACGATGTTCGCCAGGCCGAGGATCCACCACACGGGGAAGCCGAGGAGCGCGACGGCGAGCGGCCAGCCCGGCCGCAGGCGCCAGGGCAGCAGCCGCGGCGTCGCGAGAGGTGTGCTCCCCGCGATCCCTCGCATCCCGGCCAATCACCGCTCCGTTTCCGTGGGACGCGCCTGCGGGCGCGCGGACCGCGCCGTCCGGTTCCGGACGCACGTCGCCCATGGAAGGACGTCCTGTCTCTTACCAGGGGCGACAGCGGATGATGGCCGAATTCGGCCACGCGATCCGGTCGTCCGGTGAGACCCGGCAAGCGTCCTTTCGAGGTGCGCAGCGTACCTCGCGAGACGTGATGGGCGTGCCCGCCGGGGCGCGTCCGGGGGGCCTGCCGCAGGCCGATCACCGGGCGGGCCGGTGGCCGAAACCGAATAGTTAGTGATCAAACGGCGGTCCCGGCTGCCCGCTGGCTACGATTGCGCGGCGCTATGTGCCTTCACGAGGAACATGGCGGCTTACTTCTATCTTGCACGGAGGGGTCGATGGGCAGACGCAGGTGGGGGCCTCTGGCCGTGGGGGCGGTGCTCGCGCTGGGGACGCTGACGGGGAGCCTCGCCGCGGGCGCCCCGGCGAGCGCGGACCAGAGGGGATCCGAGCCCGCGCACGGCAAGGTCGTCAACGCGGACCCGGCGAACTACACGCCGAACGTCCTGGACGGCGAGGTCAAGTCGATCATCAAGATCGGCGGCAAGATCTACGTCGGCGGCTCGTTCACCCAGGTGAAGGAGCCCGGGGCCAACAAGCCGACGCTGGTCCGCAACCGGCTGTTCGCCTTCGACGCCGCCACCGGCGCCATCGACCCCGACTTCGCGCCCAGCCTCGACAAGGGCGAGGCCAGCGCGCTGCTGCCCGCCCCCGACGGCCAGTCGATCTACGTCGGCGGGAGCTTCGGCCAGATCAACGGCGTCCGGCACTTCGTGCTCGCCAGGATCAACGCCCAGACCGGCGCCCCCATCGCCTCGTTCGACCCGCAGTTCGACGCCAAGGTCCGCGACCTGCGGCTGGCGGGCGGCCGGCTGTACGTCGGCGGCACCTTCGCGACCGTCGGCGGCGTCGCGCGGCCGGCCCTCGCCGCCCTCGACCCGCAGACCGGGGCCCGCGACGACTTCCTGAACCTCGACGTCACCGGCACCCAGACCGGCGACGGCGTCACCCAGATCTACAAGATGGACGTCAGCCCTGACGGCTCCAAGCTCGTCGGCATCGGCAACTTCAGCTCGGTCGCGGGCAGCACCCGGCGCCAGATCGTCATGGTGGACCTCACCGGCCCGTCCGCCCAGCTCGCGAACTGGGACACCACCCGCTACGCCGACCAGTGCTCGCAGTCGTTCGACACGTACATGCGCGACGTCGAGTTCTCTCCCGACGGCGCGTACTTCGTGGTGACGACCACCGGCGCGTACGGCGGCTCCGCGAAGCTGTGCGACACCCAGGCCCGCTGGGAGAGCGCCGCCTCCGGCGGCGGCCAGCAGCCGACCTGGGTGAACTACACCGGGGGCGACACCACCTACGCCGTGGAGATCACCGACACGGCCGTCTACACCGGCGGCCACTTCCGGTGGGCGAACAACCCGTTCGCGGGCGACAACCCCGGCCAGGGCGCCGTCGGGCGCGAGGGCATCGTCGCGCTCGACCCGGTCAGCGGCCTGCCGTTCAGCTGGAACCCCGGCCGCGACAAGGGCGTCGGCGTCTTCGACATGCTGGCCACCGACGAGGGCCTGTGGATCGGCAGCGACACCGACAACGTCGGCGGCGAGTTCCACCAGAAGCTCGCGCTGTTCCCCGTGGCCGGGGGCGCGGTCATCCCCGCCTACAGCACCGGTGAACTGCCCGGGAACGTCTACTCCGGCGGCGGCATCGGCTTCGGGGCCGCCAACTACCTGAGGCACCGCTCGTTCGACGGCACCACCGCCGGCGCCGCGGTCGACGACGGCACGGCGGGCGTCGACTGGCGCACCGCGCGCGGCGCCTTCATGGTCAACGGGGAGCTCTTCTACGGGTCGTCGGACGGCGCGTTCCGGCGCCGGTCCTTCGACGGCACGGCGCTCGGCACGCCGACCACCATCGACACCGCCGACCAGCTCACCGCCATGACGACCTGGCACTCGCAGGTGCCGAACATCACCGGCATGTTCTTCGCCAAGGGCCGGATCTACTACACGCGCGGGCAGTCCTCGCTCTACTACCGGACGTTCAACCCGGAGAGCAACGTCGTCGGCGCGCAGGAGTTCACCGCGGTGGGCAACCTGCCCGGCATGAGCTGGAGCTCGGTCGGCGGCATGTTCGTCAACGGCGCGAACCTCTACTACGTCAACAACGGCAACGGCCGGCTCTACCGGGTCGCGTTCTCCGCGGCGGGAGTGCCGTCCGGCTCGCCGACCGAGGTCAGCACCGCCGACTGGCGCGGCCGGACGGTCTTCCTGTACGCGGGGACGCCGAACCAGCCGCCGACCGCCGCGTTCACCGGCGACTGCGACGGGCTCACCTGCACCTTCAACGCCGCCGGCTCGTCCGACTCCGACGGCTCGATCGCCTCCTACGCCTGGGACTTCGGCGACGGCGGCACCGGCACGGGCGTCGCGCCGCAGCACGCGTTCGCCGCGGCCGGCACCTACACGGTCAAGCTGACGGTGACCGACGACCGCGGCGGCAAGGGCACCCGGTCCCAGGACGTGACGGTCGCGTCGAACCAGGTGAACATCGGCTACCGCGGCGGAGCGGGCGGCAACGGCAACGTCCAGACCGCCACGGCGCAGGTTCCGCCGGCGGTCCAGCCCGGCGACGGCATGCTCCTGTTGCTGACGTTCAACAGCAGCGAGGCGACGCTGGCGACCCCGCCGGCCGGCTGGACGCAGGTCGGCACGCAGGCGGCGGGCACCGCGACGTCCGTCGTCTGGAAGCGCGTCGCCCAGGCCGGTGACGCCGGCACGCAGGTCGGCATCGGGTTCAGCGCCTACACCAAGGCCGACATCCGGCTGCTCGCCTACGAGGGCACCAACGCCACCGACCCGGTCGCGGCGGTGGCGAAGAGCAGCGACGCCGGCACCGTCACCGACCACACCGGCCCGTCGGCCCAGGTGGACGCGGCCGGGTCGTGGGTGGTGACGTACTGGGCGGACAAGTCGTCCACCACCACGTCCTGGACGGCCCCGGCCGGCGTGGAGGCCCGCGGCACCGGGATCGGCTCGGGCAGCGGCCGCATCACGGCCCTGGTCGCCGACAGCAACGGCACGGTCGCCACCGGCGCCTACGGCGGCAAGACGGCGACGACCGACGCCGCCAGCCGCGCCGCGATGTGGACCATCGTCCTGGCCCGCAAGTAGGACGCGTCACCCGCACGCGCCGCGCCCCCCGCCGGATCTCCGGCGGGGGGCGCGGCATGTCGGCGGCGGGTGCGGCCGTCAGCAGAAGTCGCTCCAGGCCTTGCGGCTCTGGGTGTCGAGGAGGCGGAAGTCGCCGGTGCTCCAGTCGAGGTCGAAGTAGGAGACCCACAGGGCGCGGTGCTTGGCGAGGTAGGCGTTGGTGGCGTTGAGCCAGGCGGCGCGCCTGTCGCCGTTGTCGCCCTTGACCAGGTAGCTGCCGGTCTCGGCGATGCCGAAGGGCAGGTCCTCGCCCTTGCTGACGGCGACGACGCGGTCGTACATGGTGGCCGGGTCGTCGTAGCGGCCCTTCTTCCAGCCGAGGTTGTACACGTCCCAGCCGAGGACCTGGATGACGTCGCGGCCCGGGTAGTAGTCGCGCCAGTCGCGCTTGGACAGCGGGTCGAGGCTCCAGCCCATCAGGACGAGGGTGGCGTGGACGCGGGGGTTGCCCGCCTTGTCGGCGAGGGACCGCAGCCGCCGCCACGCGGCGCGGTAGTCGGCGGCGGTGAACTCGCCGGAGGCGATGTTGTCCTCGGGCTCGTGGTAGTAGACCCAGTAGAGGTCGCGGTCGCGGGGCGCGGTCGCGAACCAGCGGGTCATCTCCCGGTCGTACTTGCCGGCGAGGACGTCCTTGGGCGCCAGCTTGAACGAGATGATCGGCGGGCGGTTCCCGGTGTCGGGCTTGCCCGGCCACGCCGGCGGGACGCCCTGGTAGAACAGCCGGACGGTCTCCAGGCCGCCGTAGGCGGCGTCCAGGCGGGTGAGGGCCTTCTGGAAGGTCTCACCCGGCTGGAGTTCGAGGGAGAGGCCGCAGAGCGTCCGCCCGCCCGCGGGGGACGTGCCGGGGGTCTTCACCGGCTGCGGGGTCTGCCAGGTGGGTTCGGGCCCGGGCGCGGGAAGCGCCGTGCCGGACGTCTCCGGCGACCTGCTCGGCGTCGGCGGGGGCGCGCCCGGCCGGGTCCGCAGGAGCAGGCGCGGGCCCTCGCCGGTCTCCCGTGAGCGCAGCGAGACCGCCGTCCGGGGGCCCTGGCCGGTGATGGCGAACGCGTAGAGGCCGGGGCCGGTCACCACCTGGCCCACGTCGAAGGACACCGTGCCCCCCGACCCGGCGGGGGCGCTCGCCACGACGGATCCGGCGACCGGGCGGTTGCCCCAGGACGTGCCCTCCTCCGTCCACGCGCCGGGCAGCGTGCGCAGCTCGACCCGCCGCGGCCGGTTCTCCAACCGGTCGAACGTCATCTCCACGCGGGCCCGGGTGACCGCCGGGGTGCCGGGCGGCACCTCGAACGCGACGTAGGCCTCGGTGTGCCAGCCGGGCCACGCGGAGGCGGTGATCTTCCGCGCGTCCCCGAACGCCGTGCCGGGCATCTCGCGCACCACGTAGGTGTCGGCCGAGGCGGGGACGACCGTGCTCGCGCCCGCGGCGGCCGTCCGGGCGTGGTGGGCCGTGCCGGTCCCCGACAGGGCGATCGCGCCCGAGCCGCCCAGGACCAGCAGCGCGCCCGCGGAGGTGACGTAGAAGAACGGGCGGGGGCCGCGGCGCCGGTCGCGCCGCCGCGGCCCGTCCGGCGGGACGGGCAGCGAGCGGCGCGCGTCGGGGCGGTGATGGCCGCCGCGGACCACCTCGCGCTGTTCGTGATGGACCAAGGCCCCCGCCCCTTCCCGCAGAACGTCCCCCGCCCTTTATCTCATGGGAGCCGCCGGCTCACCCCGCGGGGAACATCCCGAGGCGTCCGTGGTACTCGTGCCCGAGCTGGTCGGTGTCGCTGCCGACGAGCAGCCCCTTCGGGTGGGCGACCAGCGTCTCGACGCCGTGGCCGAGCGTCCGCGTGGGGTTCCACGCCAGCGCCTTGCCGGTCTTCGGGTCGAGCGCGCCGATGCCGGGGCGCGACACGGCGCCGGGGCCGGCGGAGTCGTGCCCGTAGGGGTTGTCCAGCCAGCGCTGGTGCCCGCCGACGTAGACCGCGGCGCCGGTCACCGAGGTGGACAGCAGCGTGTCGCCGCCCGTCCAGTTGACCCAGGTCGGCTTCTGCCCCGACCCGGTGGGGGACGACTCCCAGCGGGCGGCCGAGTCGCACAGCTGGCTCTGGCCGTAGGGGCCGCCCGTGGTGACGACCACGAAGTACTTGCCGTCGGGGGAGAAGTCCATGCCGCGCATGTAGGTGTCGAACGCGGCGAGGTTGCAGGGGGTGGAGTAGCGCTCGGTCGACCAGGTCGACAGCTTCGCGGTGCCCTTGCCCAGCGTGATCATCGCGATCTGGACGCGGCGCTGGCCGTTCACCCGGGTGAACGTCCCGTTGATGACCATGCGGGTGTCGGTGGGGTCGACCGCCATCCGGTACACCTTGAGGTCGCCCGACCTCGGCTCGGTGACGGTGAAGTTGAACGCGTTGTCGGCGACGCCCGTGAGCCTGTCGACCCGCGCGAGACCGGTGCGCGCCTTGCCGCCCGCCTTGGTGAACATGCCGCCGATGTAGAGGCGGGAGCCGCGCACCACCATGGTGTAGACCCGGTAGTTCACGTTCGGCTTGAAGCCGGTGTGGACCTTGTTGGTGGAGATCTTGAGCGCGGTCACCGTGCCGGTCTTGACGCCGTTGACGGTCGTGAACGTCCCGGCCGCGTAGATCCAGTCGCTGGACCCGGGCTGCAGGGCGTGGACGGTTCCGTTGACCTTCGGGACGAAGGCCGTGCTGATCTTCCCGGTCCGGATGTCGTAGGCGAACAGGTTGTGCCGCTTGATCGTCTTCTTGCCGCTGCCGGCCTCGCGGACCTCCTCGAAGTTCCCGCCCACGACGACCCAGTTCCCGACGGTGGTGATGGCGCGGACGGTGCCGTCCAGCACGTGCGGGGTGATGTTCACCGGGTTGGCGGAGACGACCGCCGGCTGGGCGATGTCGGCGGAGGCGGTGCCCGCGGCGGCGGGGACGGCGAGCGCCGCGAGCGCGGCGGCCGTGAGGCGGGCGATGGTGGGGCGCATGAAGGTGCTCCGGGAAGCGGCCGGGGACGCTGATGGCATCTTGTCCTACCACATGGCTAGAGGACGAGTAGGGGTTCCGGAAAAGTGCGGCATAGGAGGCGTCCCGCTCAGTCGGCGGGCGCCCTGCCGTGCCGCAGGCGATGGTAGAGGACCCGGGCGAGATAGGCGCCGAGTTCGACGGTGTAGCGGCGCCAAAGGCGGCGGGGCTCGCGCGCCAGGCGGTAGAGGAAGCCCACGCGCAGCCTCAGGACCCAGGCGGGGTAGTAGTCGCGCCGTTCGGCGAGGTGCTCGAAGTAGGCGCCGCACGTGATGACGACCGGTGCGGTGAGGCGGTCGCGGTACTCGGCGACGAACCGCTGCTGGAGGGGCGTCCCGAGGCCGACGTGCAGGATGTCGGGGGCCGCGTCGTTGATCTCGGCGACGAGGCGCTCGGCGGTCTCGGCGGGAATGCTGCCCTGCCCGTCCGCCCAGTGCCCGTGCAGGGTGCCCGCGACGTCCAGGCCCGGGTACCAGGCGCGGACGTTCGCGGCGGCGGCCTCGGCGACGCCGGGCGCGTTGCCGAACAGGAAGACGCGCCAGCCCTCCTCGGCGGGCTGGCCGAACAGGTCGTCGGTGAGGTCGTCGTTGGCCATCCGGCCGGGGACGGGACGGCCGAAGACCTTCGCGGCCAGAACGACGCCCCAGCCGTCGGGGAGGTTCAGGTCGAAGCCGTTCATCAGGTCGCGCAGCCCCGGATCCTTCTGCGCCCTGAGCACGTAGTCGGGGTTGGCGAAGGTGACCGTCAGCTTCGAGCGCTCCTTGACGGCCGCCGCGACGAAGGAGCGGAACCGGGCGACGTCCACGCGGCTGACCCGTACACCGAGGACGTCGACGGTGTCATGCGGCCATCGTGGGTCCACGTCTGCTCTGCTCTCCTGGGGCACCGGCGATGCCGGGGGAAACGACCGGAGAGGAGAGCGTATCCCGGTGCGGCGCGGCCCGGTGGCGAAGGACGAGCCAGGCGGCGACCGTGGCGGCGATGAGGACGACCATGGTCCAGGCGAGCGGGACGGGCGCGACGCCGAACATCTTCAGCGAGGAGGCGACGAGCACGAGGGCCAGCACCCGCCGGATCAGGGCGCTCGGGGCCCGGGAGGAGATCTTGGAGCCGAGGTAGACGCCGGGGATCGAGCCGGCGAGCAGCGCGGCGGTGACCTCCATGCGGAAGTCGCCGAACAGCAGGTGGCCGATGGCGGCCGCGAAGACCAGCGGGACGGCCTGGAGCAGGTCGGTGCCGACGAGCTGGTTGGCCTTGAGCGACGGGTAGAGGGCGAGCAGCGCGACGATGATGAGGGAGCCGGAGCCGACCGAGGTGATGCCGACGACGAGGCCGCCGACGACGCCGATCAGCACGGTCGGGACGGGGCGGACCGTGATCTTTGGGGACCGGTCGGCGTCCCCGGCGGAGCCGGCGCGCCCCCGGTAGGCGAGGTAGCCGCGCAGCGCCAGGCCCGCCGCGGCGATCATCAGGGCGGCGCCCATCGCCTTGCCGATGACGTTCTCCACGGAGTCGCCGTGCCCGAGCGCGCGGGCGAGCAGGACTCCGGAGAACGCGGCGGGCACCGAGCCCGCGCACAGCCACCCGACCAGCCGCATGTCGATGGTGCCCTGCCGGTAGTGGACGGCGCTGCCCACCGGTTTCATGACGGCGGCGGCGACCAGGTCGCTGGACACGGCGGCGAGCGGGCTCACCCCGAAGAACGTCACGAGCATCGGCGTCATCAGCGCGCCGCCGCCCATGCCGGTCAGCCCGACGATGATGGCGACGAGGAACGACCCGAGCGCCATCGTCCAATCGAAGTCCATCGGCATGACCTACCTGTCATGTAGGAATTATGGCTAACACGATAGGTGATGCCCTCCGGATCCGGAAATACCGGGTAAGGGGGTACGAGTGGGACGGAAGGGGTTATTCCGCTCGCACCCAGCCGCCGTCGACCAGCAGGTCGAGGACCCGGGCGACCGCCTCGTCCGGCGTCAGCCGCGAGGTGTCGAGGGTCAGGTCGGCGTCGTCCGGCTCCTCGTAGGGGTCGGAGATGCCGGTGAACTCGGGGATCTGCCCGGCGCGGGCCTTGGCGTACAGGCCCTTGCGGTCGCGGCGCTCGCACTCCTCCAGCGGCGTCGCCACGTGCACGAGGATGAAGTCGCCCACGGCGGACACCATCCGCCGCACCTCGGCGCGGGTGGCCGCGTAGGGGGCGATCGGCGCGCAGATCGCGGTGCCGCCGTGCCGGGTGATCTCGGCGGCGACGAACCCGATGCGGCGGATGTTGAGGTCGCGGTCGGCGCGGGAGAACGTCAGGCCCGCCGACAGCATCCGCCGGACGACGTCGCCGTCCAGCAGCGTGACCGTCCGGCCGCCGCGCTCCACCAGCGCGTCGGCCAGGCCGCGCGCGACCGTGGACTTCCCGGAGCCGGACAGGCCGGTGAAGAACACCGTGATGCCGCGCGAGCGCTTCGGCGGGCGCGCCAGCGCCAGCTCGGCGGCCACGGCGGGCGGGGTGAACCAGTCGGGCACGGGCTCGCCCGCGTCCAGCAGCTCGTCCAGCCGCTCGGGGGTCAGCTCCGCCTGGACGTGGTCGGGCTCGATGCGCGCGACGGGCCGCCAGACCTCGACGTCGGCGTCGTAGGCCCACGGCTCCGGGACGACGAGCGGGACGGCGGTGCCCTCCAGCTCCTGCTCGGCGAGCAGGTGGGTGGCGCCGTAGGCGGCGGCGACGTGCGCGCGGAGCCGGACGTCGCGCTCCCGGTCGCCGCGCGCCGGCAGGGGCACGGGAATGATCTGGGCGCCGTCCGGCAGCTCCCTGCGGACCCCGAGCAGCGCTCGGACGAGGGACTCGTCGTGCTCGCCGCCCAGCAGCGGCAGGACGAGGACCTTGGCGGCGAGCCGCTCGGCGACCTGGCGGAGCTGGCCGAGCTGCTTGCGGTGCAGGGGCTCGCGGGTGGCCACCGCGAGCACGGCGCCCTCGAACGCGTCGAGCTCGTCCGGGCGCCGGCGCAGGCGGTGGAACGGTCCGTGCGCGGGCGCGCGGAGGGCCTCCAGCGGCCCGGCGAGCCGCCAGCCCTGGGTCGTCGGGTCCTGCCACGCCTCGGCGACCCGCAGCACGGCGAGCGGCACGCCCTCGGGGTCCTGCAGCACGACCCGCTCCTGGCCGGTCAGCTCCTTGGGGACCGACAGCGTGACCGGGACCGGCCACGGGGTGCCGTCCGCGAGCCGCCCTCCGGCGATCACCATGGCGGTGTCGAACGAGCCGAGGAAGCCCGTCAGCGGGCGGTACACCCCCGCGAGGACGAGTTCGAGGTCGGCGAGCTCGACCGGGTCCGGGGTCCAGGCGGGCAGGTCGCGCAGCGTGTCGGGAAGGCCGGCTTCGGCGGTCACCGCGATCTCCGATCCCGCCCGGCGAGGCGGCCGGGCTCATCCATGGCGAGCAGGGTTTTCGCAGGAAAAATACTGCCCCGGCCTGGCCGCGCGCACGTCCGCCCCGGCCCGGGCCGCCCGCGGCCCCCGCTCAGATGACCCGCGCGAAACGGTTCTCCGGCTTGCGGATGACGAAGGTGACCTCGCTGTGGTCGGCCGTCAGCCGCCCCCGGGTGACCGCCGACACCAGCCGGCACAGCAGGTCGGCGAGGCCGGTTCCGGTCCCGAGGACGTCGAGCGCCTGACGCGAGGTGTACTCCTCGGCGACGACCAGCCCGCGCATGACGCAGTACCAGCGCAGGCCCGACCGGGAGGCGACCCGGTTGTAGAGCGCCGGGGGCGGGCTCGTCCGGACGACCGGCACCGGCCGGGACGCGGCCTGCTCCGGGCCCGCCGCCGGCGGGGCCTGCCCGTCCTCGGGGGCCCCGGGCCCGCCGCCCGCCGGGTACGGGACGCGGGCGTGGGCGCCGCGGGCGCGCCGCCCGCGCTCGGCGGCCGGGGC